>JAXDCM010000114.1:0-35444 GCA_034677965.1 Syntrophales bacterium | reverse complement strand
CGAGGGATTTTAAGTCCCTTGCGTCTACCAATTCCGCCACCCAGGCAAATCGCATTGGCGTGCAATTTATATGTGTTACAGAAATCACTGTCAAGAAATACATTGCCCGGATGGATACCGTATGAAGAATGGTCATCCGAAACCTTGCCAATTGTTGCCAGTAATATCCACCTTTTCATGGATATTTTCTTTGATCTGTGTAAAAAATGACGCCCGATGACTGATATTCTTATGAACATCCCACAAGAAACACAAGATATCCTGATTGTCGGAGGAACGCTGCTGACGATGTCGCCTCCCGCCGAGATCGTGGAAGATCCGATTATCGGGATACGGAACGGCAAGATCGATTTCGTCGCCAAAAGACCGATCGCTCAGGGACTTAAAGGGATTGCCCATGAGAGGATCGATGCCTCCGACTGCATCGTGATGCCCGGCCTGGTCAATGTCCACACCCACCTTGCGATGACCTGCTTTCGAGGCCTGGCGGACGACCTTCCGCTGATGACCTGGCTCAACGACCATATCTTTCCGGCTGAGGCAAGATTCGTTGACCGACGGATGGTGCACGCCGGCGCGATTCTGGGGATTGCGGAGATGCTCCTTTCCGGGACAACGACCTTCTGCGACGGATACTTCTTCGAAGGCGAGGTGGGACGGGCGGCAATCGAAGCGGGAATTCGTGGGATCATTGCCCAGGGATTTATCGATTTCGGAGCGCCGGATCAGATGGCGCACTCCGAAAAAGCCCTCATCGCTCGGCGTTTCGTGGAGCGGTGGAATGACCGTTCTCCGCTGATCACCCCGGCTCTGGTCTGCCACTCTCCCTATACCTGTTCACCGGAAACCCTCCGTGATGTCAAGGCCGCTGCAAACCGTCTTGGCGTGCCCTTCCAGATCCATCTGTCCGAGACACGTGAGGAGGTTGACCTGCTCCGGTCACGGTATGGGAAAAAACCGCTCGAACATCTCCATGAACTGGACATCTTGGATGAAAATACGATCGCGGCGCATTGTATTTGGCTGGATCCGTCTGAGATCGGCCTGATTGCGGAAAACGGAGTCAAGGTTGCACACGATCCCGAAAGCAATATGAAGCTGGGTGCAGGGGTGGCACCGGTGACGGAAATGCTGCGCCGCGGCATCGATGTGGGGCTCGGAACGGACGGTTGCGCAAGCAACAACGATCTCGACCTCTTCGGTGAAATGCGCACGGCTGCAAATCTTCACAAGGTTTTCACCGGGGATCCGACCGTAATGAAGGCGGAAAAAGTGGTGGAGCTGGCCACGATCGGTGGGGCCCGGGTTCTTGGAATGGAGGACCGAATCGGCACCGTGACCCCGGGCAAGGAGGCAGACCTGATTCTTGTGGATATGAAAAAACCTCATCTGACCCCCCTCTACCACCCGTTTTCGCACCTGGTGTATGCGGCATGTGGGGCGGATGTAAAAACCAGCATTGTCGGAGGGAAAATCGTCATGAAAGATCGCCGTCTGATTCAGATGGACGTCGGCACGGTCATGACAGAGGTCAGGCAAATCGCATCCCAAATCAAGGGAAGCCGATGAAGGAAGGAGGTACCGTGAACAGGATCCATGCTTTCAAAAAATGGCCTTTATTGCTGATTCTTCTCCTGCTTTTTTCTCCGGGTTATGCCGGCGCCGTTCCCCGGGAGGTCACCTTTTTCCCGAACTCGGCCCGGGTCACGGATGTGACGCGGATTTTCCCGCAGGCGGCCGGCCAGGGAACGCTGAAGGCGGTGCTGACCCTGCCTTCACAGGCGGTTCCCGATTCTCTGACCGCACGTCTTGATCCGATCTCCCCGCTGAAAATTCAGGATCAAACCTGGCGACAGATCAACCGTTCGGATGAGGGCAGAATCGCGGATCTCCGAAAAAAGCTTCAACAGGCAAAAACCGAAAGGATCGGTTTTTTATCCGCGATTCAATCCCTGGATGCCCAGCTTCAGTTTTGGCAGGCCCAGGCCAAAGGCAGAGCCAAGACGGTTGAGGAGACGGTCGGCTTTGCAGCCATGATCGGAAAGAATGTCAAAAAGGATGCGCAGGAGAAGCTGGCCCTCGAGCCGGAACTGGAAAGGCTGGAGAAAAAAATCCGCGATTTGCAGGAGGAGATCAATCGAGCCGCCGGTCAAAAGGAAACGATCTGGGAAGTCACCCTGCTGCTGAGCGGCGCTCCGGCGCGAGAAACCGATCTGACCATGACGTACACCCTCAACGGATGCGGCTGGCTTCCCCTGTATCGCCTGGATGCATACCCCCGCGAAGGCGAGATCCGCCTTTCCTGGGATGCCGAAATTTGGCAAAGTTCCGGCATGGACTGGAATCAGGTGGATACGGAGCTTGCCACACTCCCTCCCCATTCCGCAATTGCCCCACCGGAGCTGCCGCCCTGGGTGATCCGTCCCCGTCCCGAGGTGCGCGCAAATCAGGTGCGTCAGAAGGCGGAGCTGCGGATGGCGCCTGAGGCAGGGACCGTTCATTCCTCCGAGTCACAGGATATGTCCCTCCCGCAAGAGTCCCGTCAAACCACCTATGCGGTCTGGACTATCGGGAAGAAGTCCATCCCGGCCGGAACACGGCGCCGCATGTCCCTCCGGGAAGAGGTCTGGCCGGCGGACTTCATCCATCTCCTCCGTCCCAGTCTCACACCGCAATCCTTCGTTCGCGCGACCGTAAACCTGCCGGAAGGAAAGGAGATTCCCGCAGGAACGGCGACGTTCCTGATCGACGGCGCCGTTTTGGGGAAAAGACCGTTCGCATTCGCCGGACAGAAGGGGAGCTTTTCCTTCGGAACGGATCCCCTGGTGACGGCCCGATCGGTCCTTCTTTCCCGAAAGTCGGGTGAAAAAGGTCTGATCGTGGACCGTCAGACGCAGGAGTGGGCCTGGCGTCTGGAAGTCACGAACGCGGGAAGCTCTGCGGTCCGCGTGAGGCTGGAAGAACCTCTGCCCCAGTCTCGGGACGAGCGGATCCACATCACCCTTCAGTCGGAACCGGAAGCGAATGAAATGACAGCCTCCGAGATGATCTGGCTGATGGAGATCCCGGCGGGGGGAAAACGTTCCCTGGTCAGCAAGATCAAGTTGGATGCGCCCAAGGAGATGAATCTTGATCTCGGCTGGCGCAGATGAAGGTCTTGTGGTAAGAGCCGCGCATCACTTTTCCCAAGGGGCAAGCATGACGAAAACAGTGGACATTCTGCTCGTCGGCGGTACGGTCCTGACGATGGATGAAAACGATTCGAGAATTGAAAACGGCGCGATCGCCATTGAAAAGGATAAAATCACGGATCTGGGCAGAAAAGAGGAGATTCTGCAGAGGTATCAGGGAAGGAAAGAGATCCGTTTAACCGAATCCATCATAATGCCCGGTCTGATCAACGCTCACACTCACGCGGCCATGACCTGTTTTCGCGGTATCGCCGACGATATGGAGCTGATGGACTGGCTCAACGATTATATCTTCCCCTCCGAGGCCCGGAATGTCGACCCGCAACTGGCCTACTGGGGTAGCATGCTGGCCTGTGCGGAGATGATCAAGTCCGGAACGACCACCTTTTCCGACATGTACATTTTCGAGGATGAAACGGCCGCGGCGGCCAAAAAGTCAGGCATGCGCTGCTTGTTGGGGGAAGTGCTTTTTGATTTTCCCTCCCCCAGCTACAAGACGCCGACAGAAGGGTTGGCCTACACGGAGAACCTTATCCGGAAATGGGACGGCGATCCTCTCATCAACATCATGGTCGAACCTCACTCTCTCTACACGTGTTCGAGGGAACTTCTGGAAGCATCCAAGGCGTTGGCCGTTCGATACGATGTTCCGTTGGCCACCCACTTTCTGGAGAACAAGTCCGAGGCGAAACAGTTGCGGTCGAAACTGGGGAAAAGGGCTTCCACATTTCTCCGTGACATCGGTTTGCTGGATGAAAGATTCATCGCATTTCACGGTGTGGTCATGGACGAAGAGGACATCCGCCTCTTTGCCGACCACGGCTGCAAGGTCGTTCATAACCCGGAGAGCAACATGAAGCTGGCTTCCGGCGTCGCGGCCATCTCCAGCATGCTGGACCACGGGATCGTCGTCGCCCTGGGCACGGATGGATGCGCCAGCAACAACAATCTCGACATGTTCCAGGAGATGGACACGGCGGCCAAGTTGGAGAAAGCGGCGCGTCTCGATCCGACGGTAATGTCCGCCAGGACGGTCCTCCGGATGGCCACCTGTAACGGCGCGAAAGCGTTGGGACTGGATTCCCTTGTCGGCACCCTGGAGTCCGGAAAAAAAGCGGACATTTGCATTGTCGATATGGATAAACCGCACTTGACTCCGCTTTATAACGAATACTCCCACCTGGTCTATGCGGTCAACGGCGCCGACGTGGATTCCGTCCTCATTAACGGCAAGGTGGTGATGCAGAATCGGAAGCTTCTCACGATCGACGAGGAGGAGGCCATGAGACGGGTTAGAGAAATTGCCGTCGGTGTCCGGCGGAGTTTGTCATCCTGATCCCTTCGGAATTCGGTGGATGCGGACAGACGCCAACGATTCGCAATGGCCGATATGGATCTGACCTTGCAGGATCCAAGGTTCAGGATCTCTTCCGGAAAATCTGCGCGGCTATATCAGCGGGCGGCCCCCGTTCAGTTTTTCGTAAACCCGGATGTACTGCGCCACCATATGGTCCAGGCTGTACTTCTCCCGGGTCTCGCGCATAATCCGCCGGAGTTGTTTTTCCCGAATCTCCTTGGGCAATCGGTGAAAGGCGAGGCTTTTCCCCAGCGCATAGAGGAGACCGCCGGAATCGTAATCCCGGAACAAAAATCCGTTGCCGACATCCTGAGGGGCGCCGTTGGCTTTTAGACGCAATTCGCGGATTTTGTCATGGTAGCCTCCGGTGTCCCTGTTGGTCGCCGTGGCCCCGAAAAGATTCCCCACCTGGTCGATCTGGCCGCAGGGCTCGTAAAGAGACGCGCCGAAGACATCACAGGCAGCCGCATATCCCAACAGAGAGAGCCCTTCGTTGAAGGGTTGACAGGTGATTCTCCCCCCTGAATTCCAGGCGATTCCCCCCAGGATATCCAGATGGGTCCGGTCATTTCCGATCCCGTCCGCGACAATTGCAATCTGAACGTCGGGATTCTGTTCCGTAAATGAGATACAGATCTGTTCCAGGAGTTCCACGCCTTTCTGAAAAGGATCCAGGCGCGAAGGCCAGAAGTAGAGCAGGGCATCCGGATCGATGTTCAAACCTGTTCTTTTCTGAAACGCCACGAGGTTTTCCCGTTTGGCCGCCAGGATATCGTCATCCGGTCCATATTTGCGCACAAGAACCTCGCACCGCTCCGGGTACATCTGCGAGGCAGGGGCGTTGATGATGGCCAATGCCGATCCATGAAAATATTTCTCCTTGACCTCCTGCCGAACGCTTGGCGGAACCAGTTCCCGATCCATGAAGTAATCGTCCACAACCTCGCGCAGAAATCTCTCGCCTACAAAATTGATCATGGTCGCATTCTTGATCGCCGTGGCTTGGGAATCGATGCACGCCGTCCCGTACATTTCCGAATAATAAAGGCGGTCATAAATGGCGGAAAGGTTGATTCCTCCGAGGAGATCGAGCGGAAGACAGGCCGTGAAGACGTTGTGCACCGTGTGAAGAACGGGAAGCTCCGTAGCTCTGGCATAGGCGGTAATGACTCCTCCCGCCATCCAGTCATGACTGTGGAGGATCAGCCGACCTCCGCTTTTCGCACGGAGTTCTTTGATGACGTTGTTGACGATCTCGCGCTGAAATTCAACAGCCGTCAGGATCGGGTCGCCCGAATACGCGCTCATGTTGTCCGCAAAGATGGATGAACTGATCAGATGTATCTTGTCGGAGTCGATTTTGTACCGGACCTCGCGCCACTGATGTTCGCTCATCTGAGCCTCGCGCTGGAACCTCCTTTTTAGATTCAGGATCGCAAGATGAACATCCAGGCCGCGTTCCGTGAGCCCCTCGCAAAGGGCCGAAACGACCTCTCCCTGTCCGCCGCTTTTTCCGGAAATGAACTTGGCCAATCCGCCCATATCTTCTGGCAGACGGCCCGTTTCCGGGGAAATAATCAAAATGGCCGTCGTCTCTTTTTTCGTCAGCCGGTCGAATCGTCTGATGGCGAATTCGAGATCGTCGATTTTTCGAGTAAGAACGTGCGTCGGGCGGGCGATGGAATTTTCGTAGGGGTTGAAATAGGAGTGGACCGCATGATCCTCACCGACCCTCTCATGCAAAAAATAGACGTGATCGGAGGTCGTCAGATGTCGCCACTGGGTCAGGTATTCCCCCCCTGCCCGCCTTGCGGCCGTCTCCATCCGTTCAATGTCCCGAAAAAGCTCGTATTGGGTGGTATTGCCCAGCCATCCAAAAGTGTTCTTGCCGGCATCGGCCCAGGAGGAGGTTGCCAGTCCGTGAATATCGAGGGTCGGGCACGGAACATCTTTAAATCTATCGGCGATCTCGGTCGGCGTCGACAGAATCACGCTTTCATATTTTTCCAGAGCTTCCGGGAGATTCCGCCAAAAGTCGAAGATTCCTGCGTCGCTCCAGATATGTTCGCCGATATGCTCGAAATCGTAACCCATCATAACCGCCTCGCCGTCCACACGGGCGATGTACCGCGCATAGGTTTCCGCTGTAATCGGTGCATGGGGGAAACGAAAGGCGATGTCGTCGCTTAATTCCCGATTCCGCGGAATTACGATAAGCTTTGTATCCTTGGCACGGAAGACGGCATTGGGTGAGATGGCCCTCCCCTCTTCCCCTCGGGTAAACATGTCATCCCGTTTTTCGCAAAGGATGGACTGGTACCCCATGTCGCCCACCGCCTCCGCGATCGGATTGTTGTACATCAGCTCCGTGTTTCTGAACGAAGTCGGAAAGATCCCGAAGATCTTTCGAATCTTCTCCCGGTGGAGTGATGTCTGTTCGCGGAATTCCAATCTCAGAGGATCCTCGAAAAGACTGGTCAGGGAGTGGTAGTAGGTCTCGTCCAAATATTCGACTTGATCCTTTTTCTGACCGGCATCCAGAAGTTTTTGGAGTGCCCGAATCACATCAGGCTGGTACAGTTCCGCCTGCTCCAGAAAGGTCCCGGACATGGACAGGGTGATTTTAAAGGATGGATGGGTAGAGATCAGGTCGGTAAACATCTGGGTTGCCGGGAGGTAGCACTTTTCGGCAACCTTCAGAAAGATCTCCCGGTTTTTGTCATCCCAGAGAAATTTGCCCCGTTCCGGATGGAGGCGATAAGGCTGATGGAGCTGAAAATAGAACATTGCGAGCGGCATATGTTCACCCAAAGGCAAATCTCGTGGACTTCGGCATGAATATAGTATAGGACCGTGACGGTAAAATCAAGCGCTTGCGTGACACGACCCCTATCCTTCTTCAGACCCTTGTTTGTTAGATCATACACATATGCTTCCGATCTTCAAAACATATCTGACTCATTCCTGACTTCATGGAAGGGACTCTCTTTGACATCCCGGAGATGGGAAGGTATGCTTTTTTATATCGTAGGGAAATACGCTTCAGGGCGGTAAATGAAATCGATGCCATTCGTCGGCCCGAAAAAACATATCGGTGAGCGGCGGTCTCAAATGCCGAAAATCGTCTATTCGCCGGGTTTGCCGATTCTGGATAAGCGAAACGAGATCGTTTCTGCCGTGCGCAGACATCCCGTCGTGGTCGTGACCGGGGAGACCGGGTCCGGAAAAACGACGCAGATTCCAAAGATGTGTCTCGAGGCCGGACGGGGTCTGGCCGGACGGATCGGATGTACGCAACCGAGACGGATCGCGGCCACCACGGTTGCAAGGAGACTTGCCGAAGAGCTGGGTGAGGAGATCGGTCGCTCCGTCGGTTACAAGATCCGTTTTGATGATCAAACCCCTCAAAAGGCCATTTTCAAGATTATGACCGACGGCATTTTGTTGATGGAAGCGCAGCAGGATGCGCTGCTGCAATCCTACGATACGATCATCGTAGATGAGGCACACGAGCGAAGTCTCAATATCGACTTTATTTTGGGGATCCTGATCAAAATCCTTGAAAAACGCCGCGACCTGCGTGTCGTCATCACCTCGGCAACCATCGATACGGAGAAATTCTCGCTCGTATTCGGCAACGCGCCGATCATCGAGGTTTCAGGACGGGTCTATCCCGTGGAAGTCCGATACGAATCGCGGGGTCAGGATAATGAAGAAGATGAGAATATCACCCATATCGACACCGCTGTCCAGGCCGTCGAGGACCTGACATCCGGACGCAGAGCGGGCGACATTTTGATTTTTATGCCGACGGAACGGGATATCCGTGAAACGTGTGAATTGCTGAATCTGCGACTGAAGGATCAGGCGGCCATCCTGCCGTTATTCTCACGCCTCTCCCGTTTCGAACAGGAGCGGGTTTTTCATTCGATGCCGTTGCGGAAAATCGTGGTGGCCACCAACATCGCGGAGACATCGCTGACGATTCCCGGGATTCGCTATGTAGTAGACACCGGACTGGCCCGCATCTCGCAGTACAATCCCCGTTCCCGAACCATGGGACTCCCGGTGAAGGGGATCTCCCGCAGCAGCGCCGATCAGCGTAAAGGGCGTTGCGGACGGGTGCAAAACGGTACCTGCATAAGGTTGTACACGGAGGAGGAGTATCTCAGCCGACCGCTTTACACGGCTCCGGAGATTCTCCGTTCGAACCTCGCGGGCGTAATGCTGAGAATGCTCTCCCTCGGACTTGGAAATATCAGCGACTTTCCGTTTATCGACCGCCCATTGCCCAAAAGCGTACGCGACGGCATCGACACCTTGCAGGAACTGCAGGCGATTGAACGCGAACCCGATGACACAACGCGCAAGATCTCTCCTTGGATTTTGACGGAACGCGGTCGGATGATGGCACGGCTTCCGATCGATGCGAGAATCGCCCGAATGATCCTCGAGGCGAAAAAGCAGGGTTGCCTGGCGGAGATCCTGGTGATCGCGGCTGCGCTCAGCGTGCAGGACCCGCGGGAAAGGCCTGCCGGGAAGGAGACGGAAGCGGATCGGGTGCATGCGCTTTTTCAGGACCCTGCATCCGATTTTGTCTCTCTTCTGAACATCTGGAAACATTGTTCTAAAACCGGATCCGCCGCAAGGAGTCAAAACCGGATCCGCCGTTTTTGCCGCGAACATTTCCTGTCCTGGCGCCGAATTCGCGAATGGCGGGATGTTCATGAGCAACTGCGGACGATTTTATCGGAACACAAATTTCTGTCCAACGAGTCTGTTGAAGTCAAAAAAGAGGGGGGCGACCTCTATGCGGCAATCCACCGTTCGATCCTCAGCGGATACCTCGGCAATATCGCTCTCAAAAAAGAAAAAAACCTTTACTCGGCGGCACATGGTCGTCAGGCGATGATCTTTCCGGGCTCGGGGCTGTTCAACCGTGCCGGAAAGTGGATCGTTGCGGCGGAGATGATCGAGACCTCCCGTCTGTTTGCGAGGACCGCGGCAAATATCGACAGTGCATGGCTGGAGGAACTGGGCGGGGACCTCTGTCGGAGAACCTATTCAGGACCTCATTGGGAGAAGAACCGCGGGGAAGTGGTCGCCTTCGAACAGGTGACTCTGTTCGGTCTGGTCATTGTTTCCGGAAGGACGGTTTCATTTGCCCGGATCGATCCCGATGAAGCGGGAAGAATCTTCATTCGGAGCGCGCTGGTGGATGGCGAGATCCGGCATCCGCCCCCCTTTATGATTCACAATCAGGCATTGATCGCGAAGGTTGTCGGGATGGAGGAGAAATTGCGCCGTCACGACCTTCTGGTCGACGATCAAAGGATTGTGGATTTCTATGAACAGCGCCTCCCGGGAATCTTCGATGCTCGGACCCTGCAGCGTCTGGTCCGCGATCGCGGCAGTGACACTTTTCTTCGGATGAAGGAAAGCGATCTGTGGGCGAGATCCCCCGATGCAACCGAGATCGAACTGTACCCCGACGCCGTCTCAGCCGGCGGTTGTCGTTTTCATTGCGTTTACCGTTTCGACCCCGGATCCCTGGAAGACGGAATCACACTGAAAATTCCCCGGCATGCGACATGTTCCGTGTCTGCAGACTCTCTGGACTGGTCCGTTCCCGGTTTGCTGCGCGAAAAGATCGCCGCACTTCTTCGCGGTCTGCCGAAGGAGTTTCGAAAGAAATTGTTCCCGTTGGCCCGGACCGCCGATACCATCTGGAGAGAAATGCCCCGGAAAGGAACCCTGCTCAACGCGATCGGCAGGTTTGTTTACGAACGGTATGGCATCAGTGTTCCTGCCGACCGGTGGCCGATGGAACACTTGGATCTACACCTCAAACTTCGTTATTCCATCGTAGACGACAAAAACCGCGAATTGGTCGCAGGTCGCGACATGGTCGCACTCCAGAAAAATCTGGCGGATGAAGGGGAAACGGATGCACTGGCGAATGCGAAACAAATCTGGGAAAAAACAGGACTGAAGACCTGGGACTTCGGCGATCTTCCGGAAAAGGTTCCACTGTATGAGCGCCGTGTTCAGCAGGGAGTCGCTTATCCCGCCCTTATGGAGACCGACGAAGGGGTTTGTCTGCGCCTTTTTCCGGATCCCAGCACGTCTCGAATGGCTCATCGCATGGGAGTCAAAGCCCTCCTGAAGCTTGAATTGCAGTCCGAGCTGCGGCACCTGAGAAAAGGACTGGCTCCGACCGGGGAGCTGAGGGTCTGGGCAGCGTCGTTCGGCGGCGAAAAGTCGCTGGAAAACGCGCTGTTCGAAAAAGTCCTGCACGATCTTTTTGAGGCCGATATACGCATCGCCGAGGTCTTCCGGGAATATTCGATCAAGATCCGGTCGCTGATCCATCCCACGGGTCAGAAGGTGCTGAAAACGGCTGAACCGGTCATTAAAGCGCTCTATGAGGTCACGGAGTCCTTCCGCATCATCGAGATCGCAAACCGCGACAATCGCCCTTTCCTTGCGTATCTCGGCGATCTTCGCAAGGAGCTTTCGACTCTGTTGCCGGCCGACTTTTTAATCCGGTACGAATCGGGCAGTCTCTCCCATATTTGCCGATATCTGCGTGCCATGTCGATTCGCGCCGAAAAAGGATCCGTTCATCTGGAAAAGGCTCTGGCCCGAGAGGCGGAGGTTCGCGACCTGGTCGAACGTTTCAAGGGGGTATCGCCGCATCCGGACCAGTCATCCGACGAAAAACGCATGGCCCTCGAAGAGTTCTTTTGGTGGATCGAGGAGTACAAGGTTTCCCTGTTTGCTCAAGAACTGAAGACTTCCGTACCGATTTCACGAAAACGTCTCGACGCCAGAATGGCGGAAATTGAAAGGATGCTGTAATGCTCCTGTCACAGAATCGACGGAGAGAGGATGCGGACATGAAAGTTTTGTCGGAAAAAAGCGAAGGGATCTTTACGGTCACCATCAACCGTCCGGAACGAAGAAACGCCGTGGACCGTGAAACCGCCGATCTGCTGGTTGAAGCATTCGTCGAATTTGAAGAGGACCGAAACCTGCTTGTGGCCGTCTTGACCGGAAACGGGGGAAACTTTTGTGCCGGGGCCGACCTCAAGGCCGTCGCCCGGGGTGATCTTCAGCAGGTGAACCGTCTTGATTTCGATATGTCGAAACCGGGTCCAATGGGTCCGACTCGAATGAGGACGACGAAACCCGTCATCGCCGCCGTACCCGGTTTTGCCGTGGCCGGCGGATTGGAGCTGGCCTGCTGGTGCGACCTTCGGGTTGCAGAGCGCGATTCGGTTTTCGGGGTTTTTTGCCGGCGTTACGGCATCCCCCTCATCGACGGAGGCACACAGTGCCTCCCCAGGTTGATCGGAATGAGCCGCGCTTTGGATATGATCCTGACCGGTCGCCCTGTAGGCGGTGAAGAAGCCTTCGCCATCGGCCTGGCCAACCGGCTTGTTGAAACCGGAAAGGCCAAGGAGGAAGCGGTGGAGTTGGCCCGACGGATCGCCGTCCACCCGCAGGCGTGCATGATCGGGGACCGCCTCTCCGTATATCGGGGATTCAGCCTCTCTATGGAGGCAGCGTTGGAGCAGGAATTTCACATGGGCATGGAGGTGATTTCCCAGGAAGGTCTGCAGCCCGGCGCAACGAAATTTTTACAGGGAATCGGAAAGCACGGTCATTTCTAAACACGCTGTTGCCCCTCCATCTTTCGGATTCAAACGCTCAGCCAATCGTCAATGAACCGATCAAATCTTTCATGTGTTTGATCTGATGGCGAGCCATGTATTCTTGGATTCCCTCAAGGATATCGATGGTCACGGATGGGTTTAAAAAATTGGCCGTTCCGATTTCGATCGCTGACGCCCCGGCAATCAGGAATTCGATTGCATCGGCAGCCGTACGAATGCCTCCTGCGCCGATGACCGGAATTTTCAATGCCTGAGCCGTTTGCCAGACCATGCGCATCGCAATGGGCTTGATGGCCGGTCCGGAGAGGCCGCCGGTGACGTTGGCCAGGCGGGGGCGCCGCGTTTCTATGTCCACAGACATTCCCGTCACGGTGTTGATCAGCGAGACCGCATCGGCACCGGCTGCCTCTGCGGCAAACGCGATCTCGGTAATATCGGTGACGTTCGGCGTCAGTTTGATAATCAAGGGCAGTTTGGTTTCTCTTCGTACTTGTCGGGTTACATCGGCCGCCATATCCGGATCGGCGCCGAAGGCGATCCCCCCCTTTTTCACATTCGGACAGGAGATGTTGACTTCTATGCCGGCGATTCCGGCGACCGGATCGAGCATCGCGGCAACACGGCGATATTCATCGATCGTTTCGCCAAAAATGTTCACAAGGACGGTGGCGTCCAACTGCCTCAGATGAGGCATCTTTTCCTGAATAAACGCGCGGATGCCGATGTTCTGCAATCCGATGGCATTAAGCATGCCGCCGGCGGTTTCGACGATGCGGGGCGGCGGGTTTCCCGGTCTCGGTTCGAGCGAGAGGCCCTTGACCACAACGGCACCCAGTCGGCTTAAATCCACAAAAGGTTCGAATTCCAATCCGTAGCCGAAGGTTCCCGAAGCGGTCATGACGGGATTTTTGAGTTCGAGAGGGCCGATCTTCACCCCGAGCCCAACCGCTTCGGCTGATCGTTTATCCGATATCATAAAAGCGATCCCTTCTTGACCTACGTATCAGATTTGAGACAGTTCACGGACGTCAAAAACCGGACCCTCGCTGCACACTCTTCGATAGTTTGTTACCCCCTGACTGTCGGTCGTCTTTACAGCGCAACCGAGGCATGCCCCGAAGCCGCACGCCATCCTCTCCTCGAGCGAGACCTGGCAACGGAGGGGGGTCGGACGGACAAGGCGACTGAGGGAGCAGATCATCCCTGAAGGTCCACAACCGTAAATCCACGTCGTATCCTGCGGATAACTTCCCAGATCCCGTTCGAGAAGATCTGTGACCGTACCCCGATATCCCAAACTGCCGTCATCGGTGGAAACCCTGAGGTCGCAAAACCCTTCCAGACGATCCATGCCGACCAGAAGCGCCGATGTCCTGGCTCCTACATAGGCCGTTATGCCAACTTCTCTAAAATCCGAAGCCCGTTCATGGAATTGCTGCAGCAGAAAGTTCAGTGGAGCTACGCCGACGCCCCCTGCCACCAAAACCGCATTCCGGACGGACGTCGGCATTATAAATCCTTTCCCCAGGGGTCCGAGAACGCTTACAGATGACTTTTCCCTCAAGTGTGAAAAAAAAGCGGTCCCCCGACCCACGACGCGATAGAGCAGATCGAGGATTCCCTGATCGTTTTCCTTACGGAATCCGTAAACGCTGAACGGTCTGGATAGAAGAGGTTCCTCCCTCCCGAGCTCACGGATCATGAAGAATTGCCCGGGATGAGGCAAATCAAAGGAATCCGGGAGACATAGGGACATGCGGTAATGGCCGGGTGCGACCTCAAGATTTTCCATTACTTGTGCTGTGATTGCGGACGGGTGCTGAGACGTTGTGATCACGACTTCCCTCTTTCCTTCCTTGTCGAACCCGCTGTTTCAATCCTCTTCGGATCCATCGACATCATCAATGCATCCTCGCCCGAATCGGAGTAATAACCATGCCGAACCCCATCGACGACAAACCCGAAGTTTTCATAAAGTTTCCGAGCCGCGCTGTTGGAACTGCGGACCTCCAGACGGACACCGCCAAGCTTATCCTGATGGGTCACCTGCAGCATCCGCGACAGCAACCGGGACGCGATTCCTTGCCTGCGGAACCCGGATCGAACGGTGATGTTGTGAATTTGAATCTCGTCCGCAACAAACCAGAATACAATATAACCTGCAACCAGTTGAACGTGCCGTCCGGGAAGCCTTCCAACCAGTATGTGGGAAAGGGGGTTGGCCGCCTCACAGCGAAACAGATTCGTCGACCACGGGGTTCGATAGGAATCTTTTTCAATCTCTGCGATCTGGGGTAGATCCCTTTCTTCAAATTCCGCGATGGTCAATCCGTCAGCATCCATAAATTCACAGCAATCACAAATATCGAACGATGACCGTCACAGCCAAAAAGATCCCGCAGAAGACCGGCAAGGCGCCGCGCAGCCGGATCGTGTTCAGCGTCACCGCAATTCCGAGCACGGGAAGCAAGGCATAGAGAAGTTGAAGTCCCCGGTTACCCCATGGCTCGATTCGCGGATACATCCAGGTGATCAAAGCGATGCCGGCTGGAAGTGCGATCAGGATGATTGCCGCCGGAAAAACAAAGTTCAGCATCGCGGCCCTAAAATGGCTCTTCGCGACGGAGTGGACATTTCTGCTGTCGGCATCCCACGACATCTCCTTGGCCGATTTTTCGTTGCTTCGAATGATCCGTAACTCCATTTTTTTGGCCAAAAAGGCAAATGGGGCATAGAGAAGGACCGCAGCAGCAATCAATCCCTGTGAAAGTTCTCCGATGACCCGGCCGCTCTCGATGGCGCCGGCCGCAATCAATACGGCCGCGATGGTATCGTTTGGCGGAATGTAGGCTCCGATCGCCGGACGATCGATCCAGAAGAGTTCGATGAAAGCCCCCGACACCAGTCCCGTGTAAGGGTCGCCAAGAATCAAACCGACCAACGGGGCCGAAACGATCGGTCGCGAAATCATGGTCTGAATAAAAACGCGATCCAGACAGAGCAACCCACCCACAATCGATACGATCAGAACGTCGTTGACCATCGGACCTGTCCGGCAGGATCAAATTGCTTACGACCGTCGGGCCGGAATAGAATTCCGGACTCATGGATTCCGAACGGATGAGTCCTGCACTTTCCGCACGATTTCAAAAAGATCGATCGGCTTTTCGCGTGGGACACGCCGCAGTTCAATCCTGACCCCTTCGTCCCGAAGATGATTCATATTACAGATGTCGTCGTCGTTCAGCAATACGGAAGGCGTACAGCACAACTTGCAATCTTCGCTGAAGACGTTGCCGATATTCAGCCGATCGAAGCGAAATCCGAGACGGAAGGACTCGCATGCATCCTTGATCCCGCTGAAGAGCACGATCGTCTTCGAACCGTCACCACGCCGGTATGAATAGGTTTTGGAGAATTCGGCAATACTGGAAACAATGACTCTCACTTCCCGGGGAACGGCCATCCGAATCACGGTCTCGCGAAAATAATCGGCCGACACCAAGTCATCCACAACGGCAATACAGGACGCCTTCAGAAAGGGGATCCATGCCTCCAGCAGTTGACCGTGAACCAAACGGTTGTCAATCCTGACGAGGGCTATATCCAATGAAGGCTGCAATGGCCTATCCGGTTACTTTCTTTCTAAGGATCTCGCTGGCAAGGGAAATATTCTTGATTCCGTACTCCTTGATTTGCTGTGCGAACTCTCTCAGGGAGATGTTCTCGCCGATGTCGGGCAACTTCAAAAGCATGGGAAGATTGACGCCGGTGATCACCTCAACCTTACCCTCTTTCATAAAAGAAAGCGAGATGTTCGATGGCGTTCCGCCGAACAAATCGGTCAGAATCAATACCCCCTGTCCCTGATCAAGTTTTTTGATGGCGCCGCTGATCTCTTTTTTGAGATCCTCGACCCCTTTGATCTGATCAACCGAGATATGAACGATACCCTTCAGGTTTCCCCGGATCAGCTCTGCCGCTTTGATCAGTTCCTTTCCCAAATTGCCGTGGGTGGTGATCAATACCCCGACCATGATGGTTTCCCCCATGTCCCGATGGTGATTAAAAGCTAACGGATCGGGTTCCAATTGTCAAGTGAATACAACAGCGAATCCGGTATCTACCCAAAATCTCCTCCCCTTCGGTCACATTTTTCAATGAGGCAACTGAAGGGAATCCGGTGGTTCAGACCGTATCCATATCCTTGATCAGCATAGTCGATGGATCAAGGATCAGTTTGGAATCTACGGGTTTGGGTATTGCGCCCCGAAGCAGGTGAATATGCACATCCGCATGCATCGGCTGCAACTCCACAACCCAGTCAAAAAGATCGGCCACCGGGGAAAAAAACACCGGCAATCCGTCCGGACCCGGAAGTTGATGCCGGTGGGTATGGACCGTAAACCAGATTCGCATTCCGTTGCCGGTGGACAACTTCTTTAACTCGTTGAGATCCTCGCGAATGGATTGGTCAAAATGCAGACCATCGATGATCATCATCGCCGGCGAAAAAATTCCCTGCTCGCTCAAATCGCTCAGCCGCTCTTCCAACTTCGGAACGGTGAAGCTTTCCACCCGGAAGGTCATAATAAACCTGTGGGGGAGAACCGATTCCCAAAGGTTGTTGATCTGCTTTCCTCCCTTTCGACCGGCAAGATGATGAAAAAGTTCATTGTACCAAAGGTTGACCTTGTTCACGGGATCGTTCAGACTGATATGGAGAACTTTCCGATTTCTCAGCATGCTGTTGATGGCAAGCTGAACCAAAAGAGCGGTTTTTCCAACGCCGGCATGTGCCAGGACGGCGCCGAAGCCGCCGACGGGAAGGATCTCCTCCGTTTCGAAACCGAGCTGACGTAAAGGATTGCGTAAAATAAGTTCCTCGATCAACATAAGTCGTTTCCTGTCATCAAAGGCATGATCGGAAGGAGAGATGGGAAATGTCTCCTCGAATCCTTCGTTTCATACCGTGTTTTTCTTTCGCTGCGCGACTTCCTCAGCAATTTTTTCTGCAACGGACTGTGGAACCTGGCGATAGAGAGCGAATTCCATTGTAAACTGTGCCTTTCCCTGGGTCGAGGATCGCAATACCGTAGAAAATCCAAACATTTCCGCCAGAGGCACCTGGGCCTCGACCACGGTCAGGATCCCCTCGTCCTGGGCGCCGACAATCATTCCCCGCCTTTGATTGAGCAGGCCCATGACGGCGCCTTGAAACTCGGTCGGTGTTTCAACCACCACCTTCATGATCGGTTCGTGGATGACCGATCTGGCCTTTGCGTAGGCCTCACGAAACGCACCGCGGGCGGCCGTCTGGAAGGCCATGTCGGAAGAGTCTACCGCATGAAATGCACCGTCGTTGATGGTGATCTTGACCCCGGTAACGGGGAATTCCATCTTCGGGCCCTTGGCCATGCATTTTTGAAAGCCTTTTTCACAGGCGGGGATGAAATGGGTGGGAATCGCTCCACCCTTGATCTGGTTGTCGAAAATGAAATCTGCATCCCCTTCGATAATCGGTTCCATATACCCTGCAACTCGCGCATACTGCCCCGAACCTCCTGTCTGCTTCTTGTGGATGTAGTTGAAATCCGCACGTTGGGTGATGGTCTCCCGGTAGGCAACCCGCGGCTTCCCCGTTTCGACAACAGTCCCATATTCACGTTTCATCCGTTCGACATAGATCTCCAGGTGGAGTTCGCCCATCCCTTCGATGATGGTCTCGTTGGTTTCGTCGTCGACATGGGTGCGGAAGGTCGGGTCTTCCTTTGTAAAACGGTTGAGCGCTTTGGACATGTTGATCTGGGACAGATTGTCTTTCGGAAAGATCGCAAGTGAAATCACAGGTTTCGGGACAAACATGGAGGTCATGGTCAAATTGTTGCCTGGGGTCACGAAGGAATCTCCGGAAGCACATTCAATGCCGAAGAGCGCCCCGATATATCCGGCGGTTACCGCCTCGATTTCCTCCATCTGATCCGCGTGCATTCGCACAACGCGACCCACCTTGATTTTTCGGCCGGTGCGCGAATTTACAACAACCTCGCCTTTTGTCAGTGTCCCCTGGTAAACTCGAACATAGGTCAATTGGCCATAGGGGCCGTCTTCGAGTTTAAATGCAAGCGCAACGGTCGGAAGAGACGGATCGGGAAGCAGTCGAACCGGGGCTTCATCGCGGTCAAGGTCCAGAGCGGTGTTCTCGACGTCCGACGGACAGGGGAGGTAATGGGTAACGGCATCTAAAAGCGGTTGCACGCCTTTGTTCTTGTACGCGGAGCCCATAAAAACCGGTGTCAGTTTCCTCGCCAGGGTACCCCTGCGAATGGCCTCAATGATGAGGTCGTTGGAAACCGTTCGATCTTCGAGGATAGCCTCCGTGAGGGCATCCGAGAAGAGCGAAACGGCATCAACCATCGCTTCCCGTTTTTCCTTCGCCGCGCCTAAAAGATGAGGCGGAATCTCATCCATACGCACTTGTTCGCCATGATCCCCGTCGAAATACAGGGCCTTCATGGTAAGCAAGTCGACGACTCCACAAAAATCTGTTTCCAGACCGATCGGCAATTGCATCGCCAATGCGTTGTGCCCCAGTTTGTTTTGGAGCTGGGCGATGACACGGGAAGGATCGGCACCGCTTCGGTCGCATTTGTTGATAAAGGCAATGCAAGGGACATGGTATCGCTTCATCTGCTGATCCACCGTGATGGACTGAGACTGGACACCGCCGACGGAACAGAGCACGAGTACGGCACCGTCCAGCACTCGCAGCGAACGTTCCACCTCGATCGTGAAATCAACGTGTCCGGGTGTATCGATGATGTTGATTTCATGGTTGCGCCATTCGCAAAAGGTGGCCGCCGAAGCAATGGTTATCCCTCGCTCCTTCTCCAGCTCCATCGAGTCCATCGTTGCACCCACTCCGTCTTTTCCCTTGACGTCGTGAATGGCGTGGATCCGCTTGGTGTAAAATAGAATCCTCTCGGTGAGCGTGGTCTTTCCGGAATCGATGTGGGCGCTGATCCCGATGTTCCTCACCTTTTCTACGGTATAGCTCATGCCTCTTCCTTCCTGGATGGACCCTCTACTATCCACCCAGACGATAGAAATAAAAAAAACCCCTCTCGGGGA
Source organism: Syntrophales bacterium (assembly GCA_034677965.1). GTDB lineage: Bacteria > Desulfobacterota > Syntrophia > Syntrophales > UBA5619 > UBA5619. Next base: position 16,086 of record JAXDCM010000114.1, on the reverse strand, counting down.
TAAAATGCACTCTGAAAAGCAAATCCCTATGACGATACGGAATGCGGCCGAAAACTATTCGATTCCTATAGGTTTGTCAAGGATTATTTCGGCCTGACTGTCGGCAATATTCACGATAAGATTCAATCATGCCTTCATTCTCATTTGGCGGAAAATCTCTCTCAGGGCTTCGGCAAGGAGCGTTATATTTTCATGCCTGCTTGAGTATCCCATCAGCCCGATCCGCCAGATCTTGCCTTTCAACGGTCCGAATCCGCCGGCAATATCGATGCCGTATGTCTCGCGCAGTTGCGTCCGAACCGTTGCGTCCTCTACGCCGTCGGGAATGCAAACGGTGCTGAGGGACGGCAAGCGGTATTCTGCGGGCACAAAAAACTTCAAGCCCAAAGCCTCCAGCTTATCCCAGAGATACTCCGCATTTTTCTTATGGCGAATCCAGCGAGCCTCCAGACCTTCCTCGAGAATCAGTCTCAATCCTTCCCGGAAACCATAATGAAGGGTCGTGGATGGGGTATGATGATAAATCCTATCCTGATTCCAATATTTTTCGACCATTGTCAGATCGAGGTACCAGTTGGAAACGCGTTTTTTCCGTCGGTAAAGGACCTCGCGTGCCCGGTCGTTCACGGTCACGGGAGAAAGGCCCGGGGGACAGCCGAGGCACTTTTGCGATGCACTGTACGCGATGTCCACACCCCAGTCGTCTATTTTCAGTGGAATCCCTCCCAGAGAGGTCACGCAATCGATCAAGAAAAGTGCGCCGTGGCGATGCACGATTTCGTCAATCTTCTCCAGCGGTTGCAGAGCTCCGGTGGAAGTTTCAGCATGAACGAGGGCCATGATCTTGACCGGTTTGTTTTTGATGAGGACATCCTCGATTACCGACGGAGTAAATATTCCACCCCATGGTTTTTCAAGGCGTATGACTTTTGCGCCGTATATCTTTGCCATTTCGCACATTCGTTCACTGAAATAGCCGTTGCATGCGATGACGACCTTATCGCCCGGTTCTACGAAGTTGCAGAAAGCGGTTTCCATGCCCGCGCTGCCGGTGCCGGACATCGGAAAGGTCATCTGATTTCTCGTCTGAAATACTTCCCGAAGCAATGCCTGTTCCTCGTCCATCAATGCGTTCCATTCCGGATCGAGGTATCCGATCACTTCTGTACACATCGCGCGTAAAACACGGGGATGAACATCACTGGGGCCGGGGCCCAATAAATAACGGTGCGGTACATTCAGATCTTTCATCGCAATAGTCATCAGTTCTTCCTCAACTGCATTGATTTTATCGGTTTCAAAACACCATGCCCGGTCCCATCAGCTCATTGGGGGGAACATATCCAACGAGATGCGTCCGCCTACACCAAGCGACTGGAAAAGTCAAGGTGTGTGACAAAAAGACGAGATCCTCCTTGACAAATGTTGATTTTCCTCATAGTGAAAACCAACGATTGAATATACTGGAGGCAGGCCGTGACCGTGAAGATGTATACGCTCAGTACGTGCAGCCACTGCAAATCTGCAAAGATATTCATGGAAAAGCATTCCGTTGAGCATGAATTCACCGATGTGGATTTATTGACCGGCGAGATCCGAAAAAAAATGCTGGATGAAATCCGTCAATACAACCCCGCATGCAGTTTTCCGACGATCCTGGTAGATGAGACAGTGGTCATCGGCTTCAATGAAAAGCGCCTTTCGGAGTTACTCGGTCTATGACGGCGGAACAGCTCTACGAGTCCCTGCGAAAGATTCATGAGCCGCGTGGATATTTCTTCAATCGGGACCGGGAAAAAGTTTTTGATCTCCTCCATTCCCTTCTGCTGAACCGTGAACGATACGGTTACATGTGCTGCCCTTGTCGCTTGGCCTCCGGCAACCGTGAATGGGACCGTGACATCATCTGCCCTTGTACGTATCGTGATCAGGATGTCCAGGAATATGGCCGATGCTATTGAAGCCTGTATGTCTCGTCCTCGTGGAGCGAGGACGGAACGGAACAAATTTATGTCCCGGAGAGAAGGCCGGTCGACAAAATGCGTTTTTGACGGTTTGACGGTAAACGTTCGATGCGGTCGTTTCATCAAATCAAAAGAAGCTTCTCACCTCCAATGTTTTTTCATAAGATCGCAGAATGAATTTTACATGGGATTTCCCATACCCTTCCCGGAGGATGCCCGTATTTGCTCGTAATGCGGTTGCCACATCTAATCCGTTGGCAGCGCAGGCCGGGCTCAGGATGATGCTCCGTGGGGGGAATGCGGTGGACGCGGCTTTGGCCTCGGCGATTGCATTGACGGTTGTCGAACCCACAAGCAACGGAATCGGGAGCGACGCCTTTGCCATTGTCTGGGACGGAAATAAGCTGTATGGTTTGAACGGTTCGGGTCGCTCCCCGGAAGCCTGGACTCCGGATCGCTTTGCACGCTGCAAGAGGATGCCGCAACTGGGTTGGGATACGGTGACTGTTCCCGGGGCTGTTGACCTGTGGTCAACGCTGTCGCGGAAGTTCGGCTCACTCCCCTTCCGGGATCTCTTCGAACCGGCCATGGAATATGCGGCCCGGGGGTTCATGGTCGGCCCGGTAACATCAGAAAGATGGAAGCAGGCACAGAAAACCTATCGTGATTATCCCGATTTTTCAAAAACCTTTCTTCCTGACGGGCAGGCCCCAAGTCCTGGCGAATGGTTTCATCCCCCCTGTTTTTCAGACACCTTGAAAATCCTTGCGGAGACACATGGGGAATCCCTCTACCGTGGGGCACTTGCAGAAAGACTCGCTTCCTTTTCTCGGATAACCGGCGGTTGCATGACCGAAAAGGATTTGGCCGAACACCGGACGGAATGGGTCAATCCGCTCTCTGTCCACTGGAATGGCGTTGATCTGTATGAACTTCCGCCAAACGGTCAAGGCTTGGCCGTTCTCATCGCACTGGGAATCCTAAAACATCTCTCCATCGAAGAGGTTCCGGTCGACTCAACGGACAGCATCCATCTGCAGGTTGAGGCAATGAAACGGGCATTCGCCGTGTCCCAACGGCAAATCGCCGATCCGCTCTGGATGACGGTGGAACCATCGGAATTTTTGAAGGATGATTTCCTGCGAAAGGAGGCGGAATCGATCTGCCGGGAAAAGGCATCCTATCCCTCTTCAACGATCCCCCATGACGGCGGTACGGTATATCTGACCGCTGCAGACGAAAAGGGAAGGATGATTTCATACATCCAGTCCAATTACATGGGTTTCGGATCTGGAATCGTCATTCCCGGAACCGGAATCTCTCTCCAGAATCGAGGCATGGGTTTTGCGTTGGAAAGGGATCACCCGAACCGGGTCGCCGGCAAAAAACGGCCGTTTCACACCATCATTCCAGGGTTTGTAATGAAGGATGGCTGCGCTCTGATGTCCTTCGGCGTGATGGGTGCGCATATGCAGGCTCAGGGACACATTCAAATGATGGTCCGGATCTTTGCAGGCAGGCAGAACCCACAAACGGCTCTCGATGCGCCGCGCTGGTATCTTGATGAAAATTCATGCCTTTCACTGGAGAATGGATTCGGACCGGACATCCGGCAATCACTCATCCGGAGAGGCCATCTTCTGAAGGAAACGGCAGAACTTCCTGTTTTCGGCGGCGGACAGATCCTGTATCGGATGAACGAAGGGTACTGCGCCGGGTCCGATCCGAGAAAGGACGGCCAGGCGGTCGGCTATTAGCAACTTTGATGTGACAGGGTCGGCTCCATTCCGTTTCGATCGTTCATGGATTTTATTGGATGCTTCATGATTGACAAATCTGAAATCCGTCCCTATCTTACCGAACAAGATCCCACCGAAGGAGAGATTGCCTTGAATCCCAATTATAAATGCCGCAAAAATGGCTGTCCTATCACCGAAGCCTGCCAAGATACCTCTTGTGAGTGGCGCTTGAAAAATGAAGCCTTTTACAATTGCACATGGGTTGCCTGCAACTTCGGCCCTTTTACACTGGAAGAGGTTGGAGAAATGATGGGCGTCACCCGGGAACGAATCAGGCAGATTGAAGCCAAGGCCTTGAAAAAACTGCAACATAAAAAAAGGAGGGATCAGCTTCGCGACTTTGCGTCTCCGGGAAGCGACATGGATATGGGCTGAAATTCGGGTCTCAATCGATTTTCGGACGGTCAAACGATATGTCTACTTTTGTTTTTTACGGCTTTTCAACTCCTCGAGAAACTCTCCCATATGCTTCTTCCTTTCCACCCTGGAAAAAAGAGATGCCTCCATGTTAATTTCCAGGTCGATCGCCGACTGTTTGTCCAGTTGCGGGGTGGTTTCGGACATCCTCTTGACCGCCTGAATTGCTTCCGGAGAACGTCTGGCCAATTCCTGCGCTATGGATTCGGCCTCTGTCATCAGCTTCTCCGGCGGAGCGATCTTGTTCACGAGGCCGATCCGAAACGCCTCTTGGGCGCCAATCGGTTCCCCCAGCATCGTGAGTTCCTTCGCCTTGCTTCTTCCGACAATCTGTCGCAGCGGATCGAAAAGAGGATTGAGTCCAAATTTCAGTTCGGGGTGACCGAAGATCGCGCTTTCCGACGCAATGATCATATCGCAAACCGTGGCCAGATTGAACCCGCCACCAAGCGCAATTCCGCCTACCACCGCAATGACCGGCTTTTTACATCCATAGATTTTCTTCAGATACCGACTCATGGAAGAAAAGTAATCTCGAATTTCTGAGTCGGGGATGGAGGCCATCTCCTTCAGATCCATCCCGGCTGAAAAGAGATAGTTCCCTCCGGTAAGGATAATGGCACGAACTTCCGGATCCTCTTCGAGTGAGGTGAAACAATTCTCCAACTCGGACCGCATTTCACGGGAAATCGCGTTCATTTCGCCGGGACGATGAAGCGTAACCAGGGCATAGCCGGGTTTCTTTTCAACCAGGATGGTTCGATAGTTCATGGATCACTCTGTGAGCTAAAAGCCGGTTCCTTGCGGGGAGATGACGATCCGAACAACCGGATACGGCTATTGCAAGAGGTACTGCGCACCCCTTGTTCCTGCACTCTCCCTGAAGATTTCCTCTGCCACAATGGCTGCCATGCTTCGTATCAGATATCGCAAGATGCCTTTTTGCTTTTTTGGGGCGAAAACGATTTCGGGTTTTTCGTCAATACCGGACAAGCGCGCAGCGAGAAGAACCGCGTCTTGGAGACTCCCCAGTCCGTCGATTAAACCCAATTCCTTGGCCTGCCTCCCCGTAAAAACCCTTCCGTCTGCCAGCGGTAGGATCTTGGCCGGCGGAATGTTTCGGTTTGCCGAAATGGCTTTGACGAATTGGTCGTTGATGTCGTCGACGATTGCCTGGATCATTGCGCGTTCCTCGTTCGTCATTTCACGTGTGGGGGAACCCATGTCCTTAAATTTTCCGCTCTTGATGACCGACGAACGAAGTCCGATTTTTTTGAGCAGTTCTTCCACATTGGCGTAATGCATGACGGCGGAGATGCTGCCCGTGATCGTCCCGGAATTTGCAAGAATTTGATCCGCAGCCACGGCGATCAGGTAACCGCCGGATGCCGCAACGGAACCCATCGAAGCGACCACCTTCTTTTTTTTGCGAAGCTCGAGGACTGCCTGATAAATTTCCTGAGACGGGGCAACGCTTCCGCCCGGTGTGTCGAGCCTCAGCACGACCGCACGGATTTTGTCGTTTTCATCGAATTCTTTGATTTGATCAATGATCTCCTTGGCATCGCTGATGACTCCTTCAATCGGAATCACACCGACCTTTGCCGTGAGGCCGAAAGAATCGGATCCCCGAAAAAAACCCAATCCATAAACCACCACAAAGAAGATGATCCCGATGAAAACCAGAAGCCCCATGCCCAGAATCACCGGATGCCTTCTCATTTTTTCGGATCGCTCCCGAGATCTCTATGATTCGTCGGTTTTCACAATCTTGACGTCGGCCAGCGCCTTGCTCAGGCTGGACCCGATGTTTTCCCGGTTGTTGATATACTGATTGGCGGTGTTTCCTTCCGAGCTCGTTTCGTAATCCTTGATGCTCAGGCGGATCTTCCGGCTCTTCGGGTCCACATTTTTGACGACAGCGGTCACCGTATCGTTCAGCGCAAACAATTCTGAAGAGGATTTCACCCTCCGCGAACTCAGTTCGGAGATGTGGACCAGACCCTCAATGCCTTCCTCGATTTCAACGAATATGCCGAAATCCGTGATATTGGTGACCTTCCCCGAAACGACCGATCCGGACGGATATCGAACGCTGAGTTCCTCCCAGGGGTTCTTTTCGAGCTGTTTGAGCCCCAACGAAAATTTCTCATGCTCGACATCGATGTTCAGGACCATGACCTCGACTTCCTGACCCTTCTTGAACATCTCGGAGGGATGTTTGACCCGCTGTTTCCAGGAAATGTCCGACATATGGATGAGACCGTCGATTCCCTCCTCCACGCCGACAAATATTCCGAAGTTGGTGATGTTTCGAATGACTCCCTTGATAATGCTTCCCTCCGGATATTTCGTCTTGAGCGTCTCCCAGGGGTTGGGCGTGGTTTGTTTCAGCCCAAGTGAAATGCGCTTCGTTTCGGTATTGATGTCCAGAATCATAACCTGGAGGCGCTGACCGACCGACAACACCTTGGATGGATGTTTGATTTCTCTGGTCCAGAACATCTCAGACACATGAATCAGGCCTTCCACACCCGTTTCCAGTTCAACAAATACGCCGTAGTCCGTCAGATTGACAACGCGACCTTCCACAATGGCATGGAGGGGATATTTGTCCTTGATCGTTTCCCAGGGGTTGGAAGCCAGTTGCTTGAGGCCCAAGGCCACCCGCTCCTTGTCCCGGTCAAACGAAAGGACCTTCACCCTGATCTTTTCTCCCTTCGAGAAATGATCGGACGGCCTCGTGATCCTTCCCCAGGATATATCCGTTACGTGAAGAAGCCCGTCAATGCCGCCCAGATCGATGAATAGACCGTAATCCGTGATGTTCTTGATGACGCCCTCGACAATCTTGCCTTCCTCGATGTTCAGCAGCGTCTCGCGTTTTTCTGCCTCCCTCTCCTTCTCAAGGATGGTCCTCCGTGACAGGACGACATTGTTTCGCTTTCTGTCGTACTTCAGAACGTTGAAGAGGAAAGATTGACCGACAAAACGATCCAGGTCTCTCACCGGGCGGATATCCACCTGCGAACCGGGAAGAAAGGCAGGAATCCCGATGTCGACGGAGAGCCCGCCTTTTACTCTCTCGACAACCGTTCCCTTGACGGGGGTATTCTGCTCACAGGCCAGTTTCACATCATCCCAAATCTTGATTTTGGCGGCTTTGTCTCGCGAGAGGACGAGGTTTCCATCCTGGTCCCTTCGATCCACGAGAACCTCGATCTCATCTCCGATATTGATCGTGATATTCCCTTTCTCGTCTCGCAATTCCTTGGCAGGGATGTATCCCTCCGTCTTCCAACCGACGTCCACCATGACGGAGTCCGGGTTGATCTGCACCACTTTGCCGTTCAATACACCGCCCATCTGTACGGACTGCAGGCTTTGTTCGTACAGTTCCTTGAAGCCGATATTTTCATCCTTTTCCTGCGAAGAAGTACCGGATCCTCCTGCCGCCTCCTCTTCGCCGATTTTATCGCCTGCATCCTGATTTGAGATTACGTGATCATCGTTACCCATTCAATTGAACCCCCCTGATTTTTTTGTGATGATATGGCATGAGATGGTTCACTAACACACTGATTTTTAAATATCAAGTGAATTCAAGTCAAGAACAATGTGTCAGCGTCTTTTTTCAAAAACGCGTCCGGTAAGGAAAGTTGCGTTCGATGACGGACATCATAAAGTCAACCACCTCCGTGATCGATTGATTGGAGGAATCCACCACAACGGCATCGGCCGGAACGACAAGCGGAGCTATGGAGCGTCCGCTGTCCTGCCTGTCGCGAATCCGCATATCTTTTTCGACATCCTCCCTATGGATGCCTACACCCTTGCTCCGCATCTCCAGGTATCGCCGGTTCACCCTCTCTTCAACAGACGCGTCCAGATAGAATTTGACATCGGCATCCGGAAAAACGACGCTTCCCATGTCCCGCCCTTCCGCGACGACGCCTCCTTCCGCAGCCAGCTTCCGTTGCAAAGGAAGAAGTGTTTCACGAATCTTCGGGATGGCGGATATGGTTGAGGCCATCAGCCCGATCTCCTCACTGCGGATGATCTCTGTAATATCCCGACCGTCCAAAATGACCCGTGTGCCCTCCTTTTCCCGTTCCAGGACGATCTTTAAGTCGCCTTCCGACATTCCGACTCTTTGGGGATCCCCGTTCCATCCCGCCGATTTCAAACGGTACGCCTCGGCCCGGTACAGTGCGCCCGTCTCCAAACAGATATAGCATAGTCGTGACGCAAGCAGCTTGCTGATGGTGCTCTTTCCGGCACCCGCCGGACCATCGATCGTGATGACCAGACGTCTTTTCAAGGAGGCCTCCCCTTCAAGCCGCACACTCTCTTCGGAAACAGGCTTCGTACCAGCGCATCGTAGGTTGTCGCACCTGTTACGATCCCCGCCGCATCAACGGCAGCATCCCAAAGCGAGGCATGCCGTTCCGGGACAAAAGACTGATGCCACTCGTCGGTCAGGGCATACAGCGTGCCGATGGCGATGGTCATCCAAAAAGCCTTGCGCCGGTTGGAATGCCGACTCATGGAAGAAAACCATCGGTACAAGAGACAGCCAAAGATATAGTACTCGAAGAAATGGACAATTTTATCAAAGCCCGTAAATGACGGAATCTCCTCCGGGAAGCCGGAAAGGGAGGAAAGAAAATAAATCAGTGCTGCATAGGCAATTGCCGGACCGGCATAGACGAAGGCGCGTCGAAAACCTTCCTCGGTCGATGCCGGACCTTCCGTGATGATTTCCCCTGCGTCTGTCTTCTGCTTCTCCAATATGCCGTCCCTTTTGGGACGGTGTATATCACACACATCGAAGCCGAACAAGCAGCGGCACACCGGGGTGGACGGTTCACACGGATCGCGTACGATTCGCCGGACCGTAAGCATGAAATGGGGATTCATTTGGAATAGGAATGTGGAATAGGAATGTGTTGATCGTGCGATCGATACAAGTTAATATGCATCCATTGAAAGACGCTGCTTAAATGGGATCCGGAGGGCGTTGTGTTTTTTACGTTGTTGAAGACAGGCAGATTGCGAAAGTCTATTCGCATTTGGTTTTTGATGGGATCATTATTCTTGAGCCTGTTGCAGCCGGCAACGGCCAGTCCGGCTTTCACGATCGAGGACGAAAAGAAGTTGGGGAAAGAGTTTTACGATAAACTCCAGAAGGCGAATCTGCTGCTTCAAAATGAAAGCGCCAACGGTTATCTGACTCTCCTCGGCGAGCGAATTCTCTCCCACAGTGAAAACGTTCTCTTCGATTTCCGGTTTTCCATCGTCCGTAGTTCGGCGATCAACGCCTTTGCCACCCCTGGTGGATTTGTCTACGTCAATCAGGGCCTGATCAATCTCGTGGAAAGCGAGGCGGAACTGGCAGGCGTCCTTGCCCATGAAATAGCGCATGTGAACGGCCGTCACATTGCACAGAACATCGAACGTTCCACAAAACTCGGAATTTCAACGCTGGCTGCCATCCTTGCGGGCGCATTTTTAGGGGGCGGCGGTGAGGCGACCGCAGCGGTCGCCACATTTTCAATGGCCACGGCGACGACCCTGTCATTGAAATACAGCAGGGAACAGGAAGAGGCGGCAGACCGGGCGGGTTTCTCCTATCTCATCGCATCCGGCTACAACGGAAAAGCCATGCTTGATTTTCTGAAAATCATGAGGCGTTACGAATATTACTCCAACACCGTCCCCTCCTACTTTCTGACCCATCCCGGAACGGAAGAAAGAAGTCATTATATTGACGGATTGCTGCAGACTGAAGCATCGGTTGATAAGCCCGGACAGGAGATCGGAAATTTGCGGCGCATACAGGTCCTGCTGCTCCTCGAAACAAAACTTCCGAATACCAATCTCTCCCACTTTCAAAAGGAGCTGCGAGAACGTCCGAATGATCCGGACATTCTCTATGGCCTGGCCTTCACCGAAGACAAACTCGGGATGATCCGGGAGGCGCTCGAACACTTTCAAAAGGCTTTACAGTTTGCACCGGATGATCAGGATATCCTGCGCGACATGGGGATTGCCCAATTTAAACTGGGACAATTCGATGCAGCCATCCACCATCTCCGGCGTGCCGCCATTCTTCGTCCGAATGATCTGCAGGCAAACCTTTATCTCGGAAGGGCACTGGTATCTCTGGGGAAGACGGATGAAGCCCTCAAGCTTTACCGGCAAATGGAAGCGATCCGACCCGATGATCCGGAGATCTACTACAGCTTGGCTACGGTTTACGGAATGATGAGCCAGACGGGGAATTCCCATTACTATTTCGGGCTTTATTTCAAAAAAACGGAGAAAAGGGAAAGCGCTCTTTTTCATCTCAAGGCCGCGGAAAAAAGCTTTCCACCGGAGCACCCGAAAAGGATCGAGATCCAAAAGGAGATCGAGTCGCTTCCGCGTTGACTTTTCCCCGACATCATGACCAGAACCAGAGCCGGATCCTCTGCTATGGCCTGTAAGGAAGCAACCATTGTCATCCGCAGACCGGCTTCGTATGCCCCTCAACACTCACCAAAAGACGATAAAGGGAGGAAGATGGAGAAGATGGATATCGAACAACTGAAGGAGGTCCGTTTCAAAGGATTCATGGCGGTTGAGGAAAGCACCCGATTGTATGAATTGGCCGGAGAAGTGTCCCGTTTCGCTCCCTGCCTGGAAATCGGCGGATATTGCGGACGTTCCGCAGCCTATCTCGGTCTCGGTTGCCGTGAGGGCGGTTCGGTGCTTTTTTCGATTGACCATCACACGGGATCAGAAGAGCAGCAGCCGGGCCAGGAATATTACGACCCGGACCTCTTGGACCCGGAGACGGGTCGGATCGACACGTTTCTCCATTTTCGCAGGGCGATTCGTGAAGTCGGACTGGAGGATACGGTCATCCCGATCGTTGCCCGCTCGGAGACGGTTGCCCGTTTCTGGTCTATACCGCTCAGCCTGATCTTTATCGACGGCGGCCACACGTTTCCGGCGGCCTTTACGGATTACAGCGCTTGGGTACGCCATCTGCTTCCGGGAGGCTATCTGCTGATCCATGACCTATTCCCTGATCCCTCGCAGGGGGGGCAGGCGCCTCGTTGCGTTTACGAAATGGCTCTCGCATCCGGCGTATTCGATGAGCTGCCGACGATCCGCACGCTGGGTGTTTTACGGAGGGTTGAAATGGGACGGACCAGCCGTTGGGCGGATGAACGGTGGAAATCGTCGAGCATGCGATGACCCGTTTATAGGGGTCGTGGGAGGATACACCCGCGAAACCTTGAAACGATTTCTCAAAATTCATCCTGGGCGGCTTCGCGGGTTACTGGATGATGTTCCCCTCTGGTTGTGCGTCCAGAACCAGCGGTAGATACCGTTCAGTTCCCCCAGGCGTAGATATCCTTTTTCCAAAAACATCGCAATGGTCCGGCGAATCAGCGGACCATCCACATGTGTTGCCTTTTCGATCCGGCGGCAGAGCTCTTCCCGCAGGGATTCCATGCCTGCAGAACCATCCTTATCGGTCAGGACCCCATGCTCCTCAATCAAATCCTCTGCAAGAAGTCTGAAGACAAGCTCCATCCGAAAATGGCCCTCAACCTGCAAATCGATCTCCGGCGGGTTGGTGCCCTCACGGTATCCCCTCACCATCTCCTCCCACGCTTCGGCAATCTTCGACTCGAAGTCTCCCACGAAACGATTCATCTCCTCCGGTGAAAGGGCCGAGGTTCGCACAATAGCGCTGTTGGCATCGTAGCGTGTCCAGTCGTCGGTCAGGATCTCCAGGTCGTACTTTTGAACCTCTTCACGTACCGTTGTTCCCGGAAACGGCGCCAGAAAATGGTATCCGTAAAGCGAACCGAGGCCGGCGGCAAACTCATGTGTTTCCCGGAGCGTCTCCTGTGTCTCCCCCGGAAGACCGACGATAAACGAGGTGTGCGCGATGATCCCCGCCTCCCGGCAGAGGGCGACCGCATGACGGACCTGTTCAGGCGTAATCCCCTTGCGGATTCTCTTGAGCATTTCACGATTTCCGCTTTCGACACCGAAACTGACACTGTCGCAACCGGCCTCCTTCATCAGCCGGAGCGTTTCCAGGTCGACCGTATTGACGCGGGCAAAGGCGCTCCAGGTAAATCGCAGACCGCGGCAAAGGATCTCTTCGCAGACCTCCTTCACCTTCCCGTTGCTCGAAACGAACAGATCGTCCGCAACATTGATCCGGTCGATCCCGTAGGCGAGAATTTCTTCGATCTCGTCCACCACCTTGTAAACGTTTCGCAGGCGGACGCGGTTTCCGACCATCCGCCTTCCAAGACAAAATATGCAGGAATAGGGGCAGCCTCGGGAGGTGATGATGCTGATCGGGTAGCCGAGGGCCTGGTAGCGGGAAAGCGGCAAAAGATGGCGGGCAGGCAAAGGCAGGTTATCGAGATCCTCGATCAGGGAACGGGAACCGCTGTTGATGATCTGTTTCCCCCGACGGAAGAATAGCCCCGGGATGTTTTCCCATTGGTTCCTGTCAAACCCTACCGACATCAGTTCCGCAATGGTGGCCTCCCCTTCCCCTGCCACGATCAGGTCGATCCCGGGATAATCCGCCAAGGCCCGCTCCGCGGAAAAGGTGACGTGAGGTCCCCCCATGAGCGTGATCAGGGAATTTCGGTGCTTTTTGGCGTCACAGACGATCTGCGCTGCGCCTGGAAAGTTGAGCGTCACCGAAGTGGCCCCGAGGACATCGGGACGAAACTCATCGATCTGTGCCCGGAGTTTTTCCGGTGTGTAACGGGAAACGATATAATCGAAAATCCGCACATCGGCGCCTGCCGCCTCAAAGGCGGCTGCAACATACGTCACGCCCAGCGGCGGTGCAGGAGCCTCCGCAAGCGGGTACGGAGGCGCAACCACAGCGACCCGAAACGGCATGGCGACTCAGTCCCCCTTTCGTGGCAGGATGAGCGAACGAATCCATCCCATCCAGGTGTTGCCCTTCATGAAATGCCGATCGATTTCAGAAAATTGGGAAGCGAGGGCTCCGGGATCGGCCATCCAGTCGGCGCGTGTTTTTATCGGCCGACCCTTTTCGAGGTATTTGACGACAGTCGCCGGGTTACCGGCCGCAACGGCATTTGCGGGGATTTCCCGGACCACCACAGAACCGGCGCCGATAATGCTGTTTTCGCCGATCTTGACTCCCTTGCAGACGATTGCGCTGTCGCCGATCCACACATTGTTGTCAATCCGGACGGAGGATGCCTTTCCGACCGGCAGGCTCCGGTCATAGACGCCATGCCAGTCCGAATCGGTGATGAAGGACCCGTGAGCCAGCATGCAGCCGTCGCCGATTTCGATCCTGGTTGATGCGCTGATTCTGACACCCGGACAAATCAGACAATAGTTTCCGATCACGATCCTCCCCTCCTCGTTCCAGGAGGGCCAGACCGTGAGACGGATCTTTCGATCCGGGGTCGCAATGACGGTGGTGTGCTCGCCCAGTGAGACGGGCCCGCCGAAGATCTCGACATGCCAAGGTTTCATGAACGTGCAGCCCTCGCCGAGACATTCAAACTGAGGGCGGAGAAAGTAATCGGCATACCACCGCTGCAAATGTTGATCGAGCCGTTTGAGGATGTAGGGCCGGTGGTCTTTCCTCATTGAAATCAGCCTCGCTCGGCCCGATAGAAAGAACGGGGTACCCTGCGGGGGGGTTGGACGGGAAATGTTCTACACACCGGTCGTCGATGGCTTCCGACAGGCGGAATACCCTTTTCCTGCCAGTACCGGTGGTTGAAAAGGACGGCCCCCGGTGTGATTTCGTGCAGCGCATCATAAGCCAGAAGCACAGCCGCGGCCGTCCACGAAGTGCGCTCTTCGGGCCAGATGACCCCTTCCGGAAACGTGACCCCCGTCCAATACGCTCCGTCATCGTATCGCTTGTCACAAATCCAACGGAAGAGGAACTCCGCCCGTTCGTATTCCCCGATGGCCGTCAAAGTCAAGACCAGCTCGGACGCTTCCGCGATCGTGACCCAGGGCTGATCGCAGACGCAGCGGACCCCCCATTCCGGGACAACGAATTTATCCCAGGACCGGTCGATTCTTTTAAGGGCGTCCGATCCGGTCACGGCGCCGCAGAGGACCGGATAGTACCAATCCATCGAATAGCGGGCCTTCATCATGTTGAACAGGCCGGGACGCTCACGGATCGCATCTCCCAGTTTCCGGGCCGCATCTTCCCAGTCAGAGCGCTTTTTCCCGATCAGCGCGGCTATCGCCAAGGCGCATTTGAGGCTCATGAACACCGAACTCGACCCGGTCAGAAGCGCCATTCGATCGACAATCCCGTTGCCGTTTTTTGCCCAGTAAACCTGACCGGTGTCGGCCTGCAGTCCGACGGCGTAATCGAGCCCAGCCTCGATGGTCGGCCACATCCTGCGGAGGAAAGAGCGGTCCTCCGTAATCAGGAAATGGTGGTAGATCCCGACGGCAACGTAGGAGGCCAGATTGCTGTCTTTCGTCCGGTCTTCGGGGATGCCGTTCCGTGTCGCCGACCACCAGCTTCCGTCCGGAAGCTGTGCGGTTTTGAGCCAGAGATACGCCCGTTCCGCTTCTCGGATACGTCCGGCGACACTTAGCCCCATCGCGCTCTCCACATGGTCCCAGGGATCGGTTTTCCCACCGGCCGACCAGGGGATCTCTCCGTTGGGCTTCTGCACTCGGAGAATAAATTCGGAGACGGCCTCCACATTGACTTCGGGTTGGTCAAGCCATTTCGAAACGGGAAAATCCATCAGCAGCATCCTTTTTTCAGATAGAAGATCATGCTTTTTCCGATCAGCGGATTCAGAATCCGGTCCAGCCAGGTTGTCAGCAGCGGATGACGCATAATGTCCCACTCGAGAAATACCCGGTAGGCTTTAACCAGCCAGAAATTATCGTTTTTGTGTCCGACAAGACACTTGAGCCACCAGTAGGGCGAGTGGAGGGCGTGCCGGTAGTGTATCCTTCGGCATCGAACACCCGACGATTCGAGAAGCCGCAGCATTTCTGTCTTGCGGTAAATGCGGATGTGGCCTCCGGGCTCCTCGTGATACGCTCTGGATATTGCCCAGCATATCCGTTCGGGGAGGTAACGGGGAACCGTGACGACCAGATCTCCGCCGGATCTGAGAACCCGAACGAGCTCCATAACGGCGGTTCGGTTGTCTTCGATGTGCTCCAACACTTCGGAACAGATGACGATGTCAAAATAACCGTCGGCAAACGGAAGTTTCGTCAGGTCCGCTTGTGCAACAGACCAACGACCGGGCTGTTCCCGAGCCATCAGCGCCAGAAAGCCGCGTGCCCTGCACAGATCGTCCCATTTGAGGTCGACACCGGTCACATCGACACCCGGCGTCCGGAAGGATTCGCAGAGGTGCCTTCCCGCACCGCACCCGGCGTCCAATACACGCATTCCGGAACGAAGCGCAAGCTGATTAAAATCGACCGTAAGCATCGATCACCTCTCGGTACGCCTCGACCGTCTTCTGCGCGGCATGACGCCAGGTGAGGGAATTCCTGACCCTTGCGATGCCTGCTGCCGCAAGATGACGCCTCTTTTCGGGATCTGCCAGAAGCGCAAGAACGGCCTGCCGCAAGGCCGGGACATCTCCCGGAGGGACAAGAATTCCCGCATCCCCTACCACTTCGGGCAGGGCGCCGCCCGTCGTACTGATCACCGGCACCCCACAGGCCATTGCCTCTCCCGCGGGCATCCCGAATCCCTCGTAAAGGGAGGGAATGACGGCCATCGTTGCCTCCGCATAATAGCGGGCAAACTCCCGATCGGCTATCCGGCCCGTGAACCGCACGATGTCCCCGAGAGAAAGTTCCTTCACCAAACGCTCAATGGCCCCCTT
>JAXDCM010000113.1:0-8665 GCA_034677965.1 Syntrophales bacterium | reverse complement strand
TAGTCGGAGAGCGCCTCGAGCGCCTCCTTACCGGCCCCGGCAAGGATCGCCCCCGTCCGCAGCGAGACCCGAAGAAGAGCGCCCGTTTTGAGCCGGTGGATCTCGTGCAGCCCCTCCATCCCGATCTTTTCGTTCTGCGCAAGGATGTCGAGGGCCTGGCCCGCGACCATTCCGCGAAATCCCGCGGCCTCCGCGATTTCCTGCACAACCGCAAGGACCCTCTCCGGCGGGATGCCGGGCGCCCGCTGCCTGAGGGCCAACAGGCAAAATGCCTCCGTCAGCAGCGCGTCCCCCGCGAGGATGGCCATGGCCTCGCCGAACACCTTGTGGGAGGTAGGCTTGCCCCTGCGGTAATCGTCGTTATCCATCGCGGGAAGGTCGTCGTGGATGAGAGAATAGGTATGGATCATCTCGAGGGCGCAGGCCGCCGGCATGACCGTCTCGGCCCTCTCCCCGATCGCCTCGGCGGCGGCCAGGCAAAGGATCGCCCGGATCCGCTTCCCCCCCGCAAAGAGGCTGTAGCGAACGGCCTGAAGGATCAGCGGCGGATCGCTCCCTGCGCCCGGCAGGAAATCCTCCAATGCACGATCGATCAGCGCCTTCCGTTCTTCGAGATAGGCCTTCAGCGGAAAATCAGGACTCACGTTCCTCCTCCTCCGCGAACGGTTTGGCCGTCAGCGCGCCCTCCTCCCGAAGGAGGATCTCGACGCGCCGGTCGGCCTCGTCGAGCTTCTTCGCGCACAGCCGCGACAGCTTGATGCCCTCCTCAAACGCCTTCAGCGATTCCTCGAGGGTCATCTCCCCGGCCTCCATGCGGTGCACGATCTCCTCCAGCTTCTCCAGCGCCTCTTCAAATTTCTCCTTGGACATGGGACGGCTCCTCCAAAATTTTCAGGATTCTGGCCCGCAGGCTTCCCGCCGCGAGCCGGACATCGATCTCCTGTCCGGCGGCAACATCCCCGGCCCGGCGTAGGATGAGACCATCCGGCCGCCTTCGCACAATGCTGTACCCCCTTCCGAGAACGGCCAGCGGGCTCAGCGAGGACAAAAGCGCCGCCGCGGTCTGTAAACGGGTCCGGTTCGAACCCGATTGGGTCACCCACGACGCGCGAAGGCTCCTTCGCAGGCCCTCCAGTCCGACGCGCTCTTCGCCGATTCGTGACCGGGGGTCACGATGGGTCAAACGCAGGTTCAGATGGATCCACGCCTGGCGGCGGCCCTCCTGCATGCGGATTACAGAAAGCCGCATCCTCTCGACATTGTCGTCGAGCGCAATTCTGGCGTCGGCCAGCCGCCTTTTCGGGTCCCGGAGACGGCTCTGCAAACCCGCCACCCTCTCCCTCAGTCTCGTGAAGGAGGTTTCCAGGTTGCGGACCAGGCGGAGCCGAAGCGTCTCGACCGTGTCCCGAAGCTCCCTGCGAAGCGGCACGACCAGCTCGGCCGCGGCCGACGGGGTTGCGGCGCGAAGGTCCGCCGTGAAATCGGCGATTGTGAAATCCGTCTCGTGGCCCACCGCCGAGATCACCGGAATCCGCGAACGGGCAATCGCCCGGGCCACCCCCTCGTCGTTGAAAGGGGCGAGATCCTCCAGCGAACCGCCTCCCCGCGCGAGGATGATCACGTCCACGCCCCCGGCGGCCTGCATTTCGTCGAGAGCGCGGATGATCTCTCCGGGCGCCTCCGCGCCCTGAACCCGAACCGCCGAAATGACGATGTCCACCGAGGGGAAACGGCGCCGGGTGACGGTCAGGATATCCCGGATGACGGCGCCGGTCGGCGACGTCACGACGCCGATCCGCGCAGGCAGGAACGGAAGGGGTTTCTTGCGGGCCGGGTCGAAAAGGCCCTCCGCATCGAGGCGGGCCTTGAGCTGTTCGAAGGCCTTCTGCAGGGCCCCCAGCCCCCGCGGCTCAACGGCATCGATGATGAGCTGGTATTCGCCCCGGGGCGGATAGACGGTCAGTCTCGCCCGGCAGATGAGGCTCATCCCCTCTTCGATCTCGAGTCCGCCCGTGCGGCCGCGGACCTCGCCGAACGGACTCCGGAAAATCACCGCCCGGATCTGGCTTTTGTCGTCCTTGAGGGTGAAGTAGATGTGGCCCGACGCCGGACGCCGCAGGTTGGACACCTCCCCCTCCACCCAAACGATCGCAAAACCCTCCTCCAAAAGCGTTTTGATCCGCTGGTTGAGCGCCGATATGGTCAGAATATCTCTCATATTTGTCCGGTCCATGGCGGCGCATTATCAGATATTCACCCCGGTGACAAGACCCATTATGAACGAGGAAGAATGCGGAAGATGCATTGACTTTTGCCGTCCGGCTCTCGTATACTGTCAATCAGTCACAGGGCCGTTGTGCGGCGGTGCGGGCTTGGTCCTTCACCGCTTTGCCGATGGATGTTACGGATCGAACAACAGGGGAGGTTATGAGAAAAAAGGATTTTTTGAAATCTCCGGTTCGGCACGTCGATATCACCTCGTTCGACGCGACGCCGATCATCGAAGCCATGCGGGGAATGTCTTTCACGGCCCGGGATCTCGCCTCGGCCGCCGACCTTTATGTCCGGATGCTCCGCGAGAAGAGGGGCGGCGTCATCCTCACCATCGCGGGAAGCACCAGTGCGGCGGGTTGCATGCAGATCTACGTGGAGATGGTGAAAAACAACATGATCGACGCGATCGTCGCCACCGGAGCCACGGTAGTGGACATGGACTTCTTCGAGGCGCTCGGGTTCCGGCATTACCAGGGAACGCCGTTCGTGGACGACCGTCTGCTCCGCCGCCTCTACATCGACCGCATCTATGACACCTACATCGACGAAGGGCAGCTCCAGGTCTGCGACAAGACCATCCAGGCCATCGCGGACAAGCTTCCGCCCCGGCCCCACTCCTCGCGGGAGTTCATCCTCGAGATGGGCCGCTACCTGACCGAACACAGCGTCAAGAAGGCTTCTCTCGTCCAGTCGGCCTTCGAGCAGGGCGTTCCGATCTTCTGTCCCGCCTTCTCGGACAGCAGCGCCGGCTTCGGCCTTGTCCTCCACCAGGTGCAGCATCCGAAGAGCCATCTGTCGATCGATTCCGTAAAGGACTTCCTGGAGTTGACCCAAATCAAGATCAAGGCGGGAACGACGGGGCTGCTGATGATCGGCGGCGGCGTCCCGAAGAACTTCGCCCAGGACACGGTCGTCTGCGCGGAGATCCTGGGAAAGGACGTGCCGATGCACAAATACGCCGTCCAGATCACCGTGGCCGATGTCCGCGACGGCGCCTGCTCCAGCTCCACGCTGAAGGAGGCCAACTCCTGGGGGAAGGTGGACAGCAGCCGGGAGCAGATGGTCTACGCGGAGGCCACCTCGGTGCTGCCTCTGCTGGCCAGTTTCGCGTACCACCGGGAAGACTGGAAGAAAAAGCGGAAGCCCCGTCGCTTCGCGGGGCTCTTCGGGGACTGATCCCGCCGGGGGCCATAAAAAAAGGACGGGCGCTTCGTATTCACCAAGCTTCCGTCCTGTATTCCCTGGTGGAGATGAGGGGGATCGAACCCCTGGCCTCGGCGTTGCGAACGCCGCGCTCTCCCAGCTGAGCTACATCCCCAATTTTTTTATGAAAGCAGTGCGGTAACGAGCTCCGTCCCGCAATTTCGCGCGGAGCATATATGATTCGCGTTCAGGCTGTCAAGAAATAGTTGCCCCGCATTGGGTTGACCCACAGAGCGTTTTGAAAGGTCTCAGAGCGTCATTCTGTTTGCTGCCGGGAGGAAGTCATGGACCTCAACCCCCTCTTTGAACCCCGGACCATGGCGGTGCTCGGGGTTTCGTCGAGCAACTTCCGCCATCCGGCCAACGAGATCTTCACCAAGAATCTGCTCCGCTACCCGGTGAAGGTCTACGGGGTCAACCCCCGCGGCGGAACCTTAAACGGCCAGCCCATCCGCCGGAGCCTCGCGGAGATCCCGGAACCGGTTGACCTCGCGGTCATCGCGGTTCGGGCCGAGCAGGTTCCCGATCTTCTGACCGAATGCATCCAAACCGGGGCGCGCGCCGCGACCGTCATCTCAGGGGGATTCTCCGAAAGCGGCCGGCGGGACCTGCAGGAGCGGATCGTCGCGATAGCGCGCGAGGCCTCGTTTCCGTTCGTCGGCCCCAACTGCCTCGGGATCTACGTTCCGACGCACGTCGACACCTTCTTCCTGCCGGCCGAGCGCATGGTCAAGCCCGCCATCGGGAACGTATCCTTCGTCAGCCAGAGCGGGGGCATTCTTGTGGATCAACTGATCAAATTTTCCGAAGAGGGGGTGGGACTCGCCAAGGCCGTCAGCATCGGAAACAAGGCCATCCTGGGCGAACTGGAGCTCCTCGATTATCTGGCGCAGGACCCGGCCACGCGGGTGATCGCCTTCTACATCGAAGGCTTCGGCAAAAACGAAGGCCGGGAATTTGTGCTGCGTGCCGAAAAATGCGGCAAACCGGTGATCGTTCTGAAATCCGGCAAGAGTCCGGGCGGGAGCAGGGCCGTCTCCAGCCATACGGCGTCGCTGGCGGGAGACTACGCCGGCTTTTCCGCGGCCCTTTGCCAGCACGGCGTGGTCGAGGCGGCCAACGAACTGGAGCTGGTTTCCTTCTGCGAATCGTTGAGCATCTACCAGAAGCCGATCCGGGGCAGCGTCGGGATCGTCACGGTCAGCGGCGGGCACGGGGCGATGGCGATCGATGCCTGCTCCACGAGGGGGATCGACGTTCCGGAGCTGCCGGAAACCGTCCGGGACGCACTCCGCCGATCTCTCAGCCCCAGCGTCCGGGAGATTGCCTCGCTTGGCAACCCGATCGACCTCACCGGAAGCGGGATCGACGACGACTTCGTCGCCACCGCCGAAACCCTGCTGGGCATGGAGGGAATCGACTGCCTGCTGACGCTGCTTCTCCCCTATATTCCGGGGATCACCGCCGATCTCGGGGCCAAGCTCAGCAGCGTCGCGGCCCGTCACGGCAAACCCCTGATTGCCTACGTCCCCCATGTCGACAAATACGCCATGATGATCGAGGGATTTGAACTCAATGGCGCCCCCGTATCCCCCTCCATTGAGGGGGCGGTGCTGATGGTCGAGGCGCTCAGGAGGAACAGGCCATGATCCCATCTTTTCCCGATATCCTGCGGATCATCGACGAAGCCCGGGGGGAGGGCTGGGTTCTCGAGCCCCAGGCCAAGCGGCTCTTTTCCTTGGCGGGGCTGGTGGTTCCCCGCTTCGTTTTCGCCCGGACCGTGGACGAGGCAACCGGTTTCTCGCGCGAGATCGGATATCCCGTGGTCGCCAAAATCGTTTCCCCGAAAATCCTCCACAAATCGGACGTGGGCGGGGTTGTGGTCGGGATCCGTGACGACGGGGAACTGGCCTCCGTCTTTGAACGCCTCCGGAAGCTGGACGGTTTTCTCGGCGTTCTGGTCGAGGAACTGCTGCCCAAGGGAATCGAACTGATCCTGGGGGCGAAGGTCGATCTGCAGTTCGGCCCGATGATCCTGCTGGGAATGGGCGGCACCGGTGTGGAGATCTACAAGGATGTCGTGCTGCGGATGGCGCCCCTCGCCGAAAAGGACGCATCGGAGCTGATCGGCGGATTGAAGGCCCGTCGACTGCTGGAGGGCTATCGTGGGGCCAGGCCGGTGGACAAGGCAAAACTGACGGGAACCATCTTGGCCTTCTCGGATGTGGTCATGGCTTTAAGGGACCGGATCGAGTCGATCGATATCAATCCTCTGCTCTGCTACCCCGACCGCTGCGTGGTGGCGGACGCCCGGATCATCGTCGGCGGATAAGCCGGATGCGCGGCCATGGTCGCAGGCATCACACAATGCCAAAAGAAAAGGCGGTTCTTTGTTCGCTGCCGACCTGTCAGTGGGATCCCGGACAGGGATATCCTGGGGCTTGACCTGCCGGGGCGGATATGCCGAGGGCGGATATTGACACCCCCCGGAAAGCGTGTTAGACGGCACCCTCCCTCCATCGGACTGCCCCTGTAGCTCAGACGGATAGAGCGACGGATTCCTAATCCGCAGGCCCCGCGTTCGAATCGCGGCAGGGGCACCACTTGAAAATCAGCCACTTACAAGTTTTAGCGGCGGCCTGGAAACCCTCTTTTTCGGCGATTGTGATAAATTTGTGATAATTGGCTGCTTTCCGCCGTCCATCATCTCGATTGTGGCCCTCAGGCTCTCCGTATAGTGGTGCGCGTACCGCATAACCATGGAAGTGTTTTTCCATCGGCCGAGCTTCTGCACCGCAAAGAGGTCCGCCCCGTTCTGCACCAGCCGTGAAGCGAAGGTATGCCGCAGATCGTGAAAGCGGGCCTTGGCAATCCCCGATTCCCTGACCGCCTGGCGATAGGCCCGCATCAGGTTACTGGCGACGATCCGGTGCCGGCAGCCATTGGGGAAGACGTAGTGATTCACGTTCATCCCCTCGCGATAACGGGTCGCCAGGATCTTCATGGCGTTTCCGTTCAGCGGCAGCGTATCGACGCTCCTGTTCTTCTGTTCGGAAATGGTCAGGGTGCGACGCTCCATGTCGATCTGCCCCCACTTGAGGTCCAGGATCTCGCTCTGCCGCATGCCCGTGTTGATGGCAAAGACGACGATGTCCCGAATCCACTCTGGAGAAGCCTTGAGCAGTTGGGCCTCCTCTTCCGGCGTGAGCCAGCGTTCAAGCCTGTTTTTGAGCCGCTCCTTCCTGACCCTTTTCACCGGATTGTCCACGGCCAATTGCCACTCCGTCATGGCGATGGTGAAGACATGGCTCATCACCGTGAGCTCGTAGTTGATCGTTCGGGCACTGACACCCTCACCGCGGCGCTGCACCTTGTAATCGGAGATCATGGCCGGCGTAATTTCCGCGACGTCGTATTGACCGAAGGTTTTGTTGAGACGATCGAACAGGCTTTTATCTCGGCGCTGCGAGGACGCCGCCTTGTTCACCGCCGAATACTCAGTCAGATACTTGTCGGTCAGTTCCTTGAATGTGTACGCTTCAACTTGCGGCGCTTCAAACCACTTTCCTTCTGCAATCTCGCCTTTCAATTTGTCAAAGATCCTGATGGCCAGCTTTCTATCTTCGGTCTCTGTGGACTGACGATACTGCCGGCCACGATGAGTGAAACTCATCCACCAGACCGCTCCTCTTTTATAAAGACCCATGTTGTGTCTCCTTCCTGGGTCCCTTGGTTCGGTCTGATTTCCCGTAGGCAAGATTATAGGTCTCGCCTTTGTTTTGGTCAATTGCCTTTCTGATCAATCTGCCAATATCGGCATTGCCCCTTCCCCGACTCCCAATCTTATGGTTTCCCGATCGAACGCCCTGGCCGCAAACCCGACCGCGATGCTGTTCCATCCAGGAATCGATTTCCTCTTTCCTGAACCGAATGAGCTTCCCCACGCGATAATGGGGAAGCTCCGGCACCAGGGCATAGAGGGTCTTCATTTTGACCTTCAAGTAATTGGACAGATCCCGGATGTCCCAATAGCCGTTTCCAATGGCAACGTATGGTTCCATAATCAGGACCTACTTCATGATTTCTGCCGAGCCAGCGGCCCGGCAATCGAATAGAAAATGCAGATGCCGTCAGCGCCTCAAGGAGAGGCTGCGACCGCGCGCCTCTGTCTATAAATCGGACCGCCGTCGCTTCTCGTATCGACGGAGCTCCTCCACGGACACCCGCAGGCAGCCCCGGAGGCGGACTGCCTTCAACTCCCCCAGGTCGATCATCCGGTAAACCGTCTGGGTGGAGACGGCGAAATGGACGGCCACCTCACCGACCCGGCAATACCGCTTCGTGGTCAACGGCCCCTTTTGCCCCTGAATGCGAGGTATCATCTGCACAGTCATGCTGCCCTTGTCATGTCGGCGGGCCCTCCGGCAGGGAGGAACACCCGGCCGAAAATTTTTGGGTCCTCAAACCAAGGCTCTGGGGCCTCCCTTTGCCTCCCGGCAAAGGGGATGGGGCGGTTTGAAAAACGGGGCCGGACACCCCCGGGAACCCGGCCGACCGGCGCCCCATCGTTTACCGCTTTTCCCAGAAGCGCGCCGCCCGCGCCTGCTGCCGGAGCGCCGCCTTCTTTTCCTCCGACATTCCCCTTCTCTCCGGGTGGTCGGCAAGCCACCTCCCGAGTTGCGGTTCTTCCACTGCATCGGAATCGAGGCCGGCGATCCCCTTCTTGACGATGCAGTTCCTCCGTAGCATCTCCAGGGTGAAATATCCCCTGGCCCCCACCCGGCCGATTTTCCGCTGGGCCTTGATCCAGGCTAGGTTGGCGTATGTCCGGGAACGGCAGATCTCGTCGTCGGCATACCAAACACCCTTCAGGCTTGTCGGGTCCAGGGGGCAGAGCGGCGCCACGCAGTTCTCGAAAAGTGTACAGGTCGAGCTGCTGCGCCCGGAGGGGTCCCGACCGATGTCAGGATCATGCGAGGGCCTCACCTCCTTGCCAGTGAGCTGGTTAGCCATGGGCCTGCCTCCCTTCCCTGGCGGTCCGGGTCAGCGAATAGCCCCGTGCCTCCAGGTCGGCGAGAAATCCCACAGGCACGCCGTTGAGGTTCGACCGCTTGCACTTCCCGCAGCGGAAGAGGTAGCTTCTCCCCTCCCGGAAGAGGCTGATCAGGCCGGTGTCATCGCAGTCCAG
>JAXDCM010000112.1:0-5591 GCA_034677965.1 Syntrophales bacterium | reverse complement strand
CCCGGGCAAAATCCGGCCTGCCGCTGGGAGCGGGACCCTACAAGATCATCACGAACATGGCGGTCATGGATTTCGAGCCGGAATCCAAGCGGATGAGAATCATCGCCGTCAACCCGGGCTATTCGGAAAAGACGGTTCAGGAGAACTGCGGCTTTGAGCTTCTGAAGGCCAAGAAGATCATCGAAAACCCGCCTCCGACGAAGGAAGAGCTCCACATGCTCCGGGACGTCATCGACCCCTATCGCTACGTCATCGGCAGATAAGATTCAAAAACAATAGTAGATCCCCAAAATGGCCGGGGCCAGTGCCCCGGCCTTTTTTTGTGCTTGCAGGCGTGAAGGGGATTTTTCCCGCCCGTTGTCGAAGGCTATCTGAGAATGAGGGGACCGCTGTCCTTGTTGGATACCATCTTGTCCCCCACGGAAGTCCCGCAGTAGACGCAGGTGTAGTCGAACTTTTCCCCGTTGGTGAGAACCAGCAGCAGCCGCTTCCGCACCGGGACGGCCTGCCGGCAGGACGGGCAGTAGAGCTGCGTCGCGTCGAAATCCCTGTACTGTTCTCGTTTCATATCTTCACCCCCCTGTTTCGGGTTTTCAATCGGACAGACATGCGTCTTCGTCGGGTACCCCTGCGAGATTTTCCAGCCAGACCGTCGGCTCGCTGTCGCTGGGCGCCCGGTAATCGCCCCGGGGGGAGAGGGAGCCGCCGGAGCCGACCTTCGGGCCGTTGGGGATGCAGGACCGCTTGAACTGGCTGGTCTTGAAGAAGCGGTACAGATAGACCTTCAGCCAGCGTTTGATCTCCCCGATCATGTACTCGTTGCGCTTGTGCTCCGGCACGTCCGGCCAGAACCCGAGGTTCCGGTCCCGCCAGGTGCAGTAGGCCATGAAGGCGATCTTCGCGGGCAGGTAGCCGAAGCGGGTAATGTAGAAGTTGTTGAAGTCCTGCAGTTCGTAGGGCCCGACGACGGATTCGGTCCGTTGCTGCGGCTGGCGCCCGGCCTCCCCGGGGATCAGCTCCGGGCTGATCTCCGTCTCCAGGATGTCCAGGAGGACCTCCGAGGCCTCCGGGGAGAAGATCACCTTTCGGGCCACCCAGCGGATCAGGTGTTGGATCAGCGTCTTGGGGACGCTGGCGTTGACGGCGTAGTGGGACATGTGGTCCCCCACGCCGTAGGTGCACCAGCCCAGGGCCAGTTCGCTGAGGTCGCCGGTGCCCAGGACCAGACCGTTGCGAAGGTTGGCCAGGCGGAAGAGGTGGGAGGTCCGCTCCCCGGCCTGGATGTTCTCGAAGGTGATGTCGTAAACCGACTCGCCCGCGGCGTAGGGGTGTCCGATGTCCCGAAGCATCTGCAGGCAGCTCGGCCGGATGTCGATCTCGTTGGCTTCGACCGCCAGGGCCGCCATCAACCGGCGCGCGTTGGTGTAGGTCTTGTCGGTGGTGGCGAAGCCCGGCATGGTGTAGGCCAACACGCTGGAGCGCGGCCGCTTCAGGAGGTCCATCGTCCGCGCCGCGACGATCAGGGCGTGGGTGGAGTCCAGCCCTCCGGATACGCCAATGACGACATGGCCGAGGCCCGAGGCCTTCAGGCGCTGGGCCAGGCCCTGGACCTGGATGTTGTAGGCTTCGTAGCAGCGTTGGTCACGCCTGTCCGGGTCGGCGGGGATGTAGGGGAAGCGGGGATAGGTCCGGTTCAGCAGGATTTTTTTTTTAACGGGAGCGACGGGGAAGGGCACCCTGCGGAAGGCCGTCACCCGGTCCCGGTGGGTGCGGGCGTTCTGGCTGAAGCTCGTCATCCGCATCCGGTCCTGCGCCAGCCGGTCCAGGTCGAGTTCCGCGTAGATGACCTGGGCGGCGTTCGCGAACCGCTCCGATTCCGCCAGGAGGTTGCCGTTTTCATAGATCATGGCGTGGCCGTCCCAGGCCAAGTCCGTGGTGGACTCCCCCGGGCCCGCGGCGGCGTAGAGGTAGGCGCAGATGGAACGGGCGGACTGGTTGGCCGCGAGGCTGTTGCGGTATTCCGATTTCCCCACGGTGATGTTGGAGGCCGACAGGTTGCCGATGACGGTGGCGCCGGCCATCGCGGCAAAGCTGGACGGCGGGACGGGCACCCAGACGTCCTCGCAGATTTCGATGAAGAACCGGAAGTTGGGGATGTTGGCGACCTCGAAGATCAGGTCGGCGCCGAAGGGGATCTTATCCTGGCCGCAAAGCGCGATGCTCCCCTCGAGAATCTCCTCCGCCGGCCGGAACTGCCGGCCCTCGTAATACTCCCGGTAATTGGGCAGGTAGGACTTGACGGCGACGCCGAGGATCCGTCCCCGGTAGAGCACGACGCCGCAGTTGAACAGGAGTGTTCCCGCCTGCAGGGGCGCCCCGACGACGAGAATGAGGTTCAGGTCCGCGGTGTCGTCCAGGACCGTCCGAAGGGAGTCCCGTACGTTCTTCAGCAGGGCCTCCTGGTGAAACAGGTCCTCGTTGGAGTAGGCGGACAGGCACAGCTCCGGGAACAGGGCGAAGATTGCGTCGCCCGCGGCGGCCTCCCGGGCGAGCTTGACGATCTGTCCGGCATTGAAGGGGACGTCGGCCACCCGGACCTCGGGGATGCAGAGGGCCGCGCGAATAAAGCCGTGCTCGTAGAGGTTGAAGAATTCTTCCGCGCTCATGGTTTATTCTTTTTCGACATATGCGTAGGCGCTGTGGTTGTGGATGCTCTCGTGGTTCTCCGCCTCCACGCTGTACCAGGTGAAGTTGTCGTCGCGGTTCAGGGCCTCCGCGACGTTCCGCACCACGTCCTCCACGAACATCGGGTTGTCGTACCCCTTTTCGGTGACGAACTTCTCGTCGGGCCGCTTCAGCAGGGAGTAGACCTCCCCGCTCGCCGAGTCCTCGACGATCCGGATCACGTCCTCGATCCAGAAGAACTTCCGGAAACGGAGCTTGACGCTGACCATGCTCCGCTGGTTGTGGGCCCCCTTGTTGCTGATCTCCCGCGAGCAGGGGCAGACCGTCGTGACGGGGACGACCACGCCGACCAGGAAGTCGCTCTTCCGCCCGTTGTTGTGGCCGCAGAATGTGCAAAGGTATTCCATCAGGCTCTTCGCGCCGGTGACGGGAGCGGCCTTTTCGATGAAGTAGGGAAACTCGATCTCCATGTGCGCCGACTCGGCATTCAGCTTTTCCCGGACCTTCTCCAGGATCGTGTGAAAGGTCCGGATGTTGATCTGACCCCGGAATTCGTTGAGGATCTCCACGAACCGGCTCATGTGCGTCCCCTTGAAGTGGTGGGGCAGGTTGACGTACATGTTGATCTTGGCGTTCACCGGCTGGGTCCCCTGCGCGCGGTCCATGACGATGATGGGGTACTTGATCCCCTTCACCCCCACCTTGCGAATGTCGATGTTCCGGTGGTCCTTCTGGCTCTGGATGTCGATCATGGCCGGTAGGACACCCGCGCGTTCTCCGACTCCCAGACGGTGATCTGTGCCAGGGTGAGTTTCAGCGATGCCGCCTTCTCCGCGAGCCGGTTATAAATATATCGGGCAACCTGTTCAGACGAGGGGTTCATGCCCTTGAAGCATTCGACATCGTTGAGGTACTTGTGGTCCATCTCTTCCAGGACCTCGTTCGCCCAGCCCTTCAGGACGCGGAAATCGATCAGCAGGTCCTCGCTGTTGAGGGAGGGCCCCGCCACGGTGACTTCCACGGTGAAATTGTGGCCGTGCATCTCCTCGCATTTCCCGCCGATTTCCTTCAGGATGTGAGCCGCGGAAAAGGTTTTCCGAATGGTGACTTCGTACATCGTTTCCTTCCTGGACAGTGTTTTGACTCTTTATAATGATATGACGACGGAGGTGTCAAGGCAAATCCAAAGCAAGTCGGCATCCGGTGAAAATCACCGGCCGATGGGGAAAATGGCGGTTGCGGACTTGAAAATGGGGAGTCTCCCGTGTCATCCAGGCGATGGTTTATTAAAAGCTAACCTTTTGAATATAAGAAGGAATGTGTGAATGAGCGTGAACTTTATCACGCTGACGTCAAACTGGCATTCCCCTTGCTTAATAGTGGAGCAAACAGGCCAAAGGATTTCTGGAGGGGGGACAAGAAATAATAATTCAAGAATTGATAAAGAAGAAAGAGAGGGAGGTGATCGGCGTCAAACAGATGGAGTGCGGAACCCATAACGATTAATTTGAATGAAACACATAAACGAAAACCAATAAAGTAAAGGAGAAAAGCAATGAAGGTATTTCGGAAAAAGAGAGGACAGAAAGGTTTCACCCTGATCGAGCTCATGATCGTCATCGCGATCATCGGCATCCTGGCCGCAATCGCCATCCCGCAGTTTACGCAGTACAGGAAGAAGGGCTTCGCAGCAGCCGTCAATTCCGCGGCGAAGAATGCACATACCGCTGCAACGGCATATTGCGCTGACCATCCTACAGACGACGCCGCCGCGATTGAAGCCGGCTTGCCAACAAATGGTTACAAAGCAACCACCGATATTCCTGTTACTGTGGGTGGCACTGACTGTTCAGATTATACTATCACAGCAACCGGTAATGCCGCTTTTGGTCTGACTACGAATACTGCAACTATAGCTGCGAATGGGGATTTTACTGCTGCGGCACCGTAACCGAAATAACATCAGAAAGAATAAAAATCCTCTATAGAAAGGGGTAAGGGATTTGTTCCTTGCCCCTTTTCTTTATGGCGTTATTTTCGATTCGGCACGGGGCTTTTCTCGGACTTCTTCAGTCATTGCATGAAAGAAACTAAAGTCAGGGCTGAAAAATGAAGGTTTCATTTTCCGGTATTTTTTGGGGATTGATCAGCCTGGCTATAGGATGTTTGTTTCTGACAGGTACCTGGGGAGCTTATGACGAATATGATCGAATACAGAGATTGAGCGGGCAAGCCACCGGCAAGATAACAAAAAAGCATTTTCAGACCACGGCCGACGGTGGCGGCAATTATTATCTGGACTACTGGTTTACAACTTCCACCGGCGATATAATAACTGCCAGCAGCGACATATCCAAGCAGCAGTGGGATGTATTGCAGATTGGCGATGCTTTGGAAGTAAGGTATGACCGCTCCGACCCGCATCGGAGTATTCCAAGGCATGGAGGCACTCCTTCATTACTTTTCGGTTTCTTTATGCTAGTTCTGGGGGCTGTTTTCATAATTTTCGGAGTTTCGCGCTTTTGGGCGAGCATTAAGAAACAGTGATATGCCAAGATACGATCAACGCCAATTCAAGGTGAAGTGACCGATCCCCCGTTTCAGCCGGCGCCATGCTCGCTCTACCGCCCGAAAGCATGGAAAAGCCTGCCGAGGATTCCTGGAGAGAATTGTGTTGACAGAGAGTTATATTTAACTTATACGATAAGTCACGTACGAGATTGAATGGCAGCCGAAAGCGTATCGGCAGCTCAAGAAAATCAAAGAACGGGAAACGCTTTCTGCAATTAGAGTTGCCGTTTTTGACCTTGCCAATTGGCCGCACTGCCGGAACGTCACGCCGCTGAAGAATCATGAATCCGGGTATCGGTTGCGGGTCGGCAGGTGGCGTGTCCTGTTCGAAGTAC
>JAXDCM010000111.1:0-6489 GCA_034677965.1 Syntrophales bacterium | reverse complement strand
GCTTGAAGCCCTGGCGCGATTGAAGGAGGTGCTGAAGCCCGGGGGAACGATCACGGTGATTGAGGGAGACCATGCGTCCGCTTATTTTTACCCCGAAAGCCAATTCGCACAACAGGTGATCGGCTGTCTGGTGACGATTCAGGCCCGCCTGGGAGGCAACGCTTTGATCGGGCGTCAACTATACCCGTTGCTCAGACGGGCGGGATTCCAAAACATCCGGGTAACGCCACGACAGGTTTATGCAGATGCGAGCAGGCCGGAATGGGTGGAAGGATTTACCCGGAATACCTTTACGGCAATGGTTTCGGGAGTCAGGGAGCAGGCCCTTCAGACGGGACTCATCGACGAGCGGGCATGGGAACAGGGCATCGCCGATCTGAATGCCACGGCCGATGAGGAGGGCACGTTCAGTTACACCTTTTTCAAGGGAGTGGCGGTCAAATCACCCTGCGGATAACCATGGCTTTCAACTGTCGACCTCGCCCGACGGTTTGAGGACTTCCTTCCCCATGGACGGCATGGGGATGACGTTGACGGCCGTTCCGATCCGAAGGGCGTTGAATGCCCCTATCCTGAATGAGGAAAACGCCTCCGCATCACAATTGCAGCGTCTGAGGGCAGGCTGAAACACAGACATTTATACCTTTATAATTCCATTGATTTGCAGATTCCTTTTTTATAGGATCGCGTCATGCAAAGCGACATACCGATCAGCAATCGGCAATGGGAGGCGGCATTCGAACAGGCGGCAGTGGGGATGGCGATCCTCGAAGCTGCAAAAAGCCGTTATGTAAGGGTGAACCGCCGCTTCTGCGATATCGTGGGCTACTCGGCAGAGGAGCTGATGCAGCGTTCCATCCACGACATCACCCACCCGGATGATCTCGACATGGATCTCGAACATGTCGGACAGATCAGCACCCGGACCGCAGGGGAATCGTCATGGGAAAAGCGTTACCTAAAGAAAGATGGAACCGTTGTGTGGACCAGGGTTTTTGTCGCCCCGCTTGAATCCTCCGAAGGCAGGCCCGCCCTGAGGCTGGCGGTAATCGAGAACATCTCCCACCTCAAGCATGCGGATGAGATCCTGCAGCAGAGCGAGGAGAAATTCCGTCTCTTAATCGAAAATGCACCCGATGGGATTTACCTGCATATGGACGGGAGGTTTCTTTATCTGAATCCTGCCGCCCTCAACCTTTTTGGTGCGGATACGGCCGATCAGTTGATCGGATCCTCCATCATGAATCGTTACGCTCCCGGCTATCACGGGACGATTACCGAACGTCTTCGTGAGCTGTACGAGAAGCGCAACACTCTGCAGATCATGGAGCAGGTTTATCTTCGTTTGGACGGGTCATCGGTTCCGGTGGAGGCCCATGCGGTCCCCATCACCTATAAAGGCAAACCTGCCGGTTTAACTTTTGCACGCGACATCAGCGACCGGCGGCGGACACAGAAGGCATTGCAGGAAAGCGAAGCTCGCTTTCGTCAACTGGTTGAAAACGCGAATGACATCGTTTTCAGAACCGATGAAACGGGGCGATTCACCTTTGTAAACCCGGCCGTGCTCCGGATTACGGGGTACAAGGAAAACGAGATCGTGGGAAGGCATTATCCGTCGTTTATTCGACCGGATTTGCGCAACGAGGCCGTGAAGTTTTTCGAAAATCAGTTGGTCACAGGGATTCAAAACAGCTATTACGAATGTCCCATCCTCACCAAAGAGGGACAGGAGGTCTGGCTGGGTCAAAATGTGCAATTGCTCCTGGAAAATGGACATGTGAAAGGTTTCCAATCGGTATCCCGGGACATCACTGAACGAAAGGAAATGGAGGAGGCGCTGCGGGAGAGTGAAAAAAAGTTCCGTGAGCTCAGTATCGTCGATGAACTCACCCAGCTCCACAATTCCCGGCAGTTTTCCACTCAACTGAAAATGGAAACCGAACGGTCAAACCGATACCATCAACCTTTAACGCTCCTTATGATGGATATCGACAATTTCAAGATCTTCAACGACACGTACGGTCATGTCGAGGGAGACCGTGTCTTGCGACGGCTCGGCGAGGTGGTCAAAAGATGCCTGCGCAAAACGGACCATGCCTATCGCTACGGCGGCGAAGAGTTCACCTTCCTCCTGCCCATGACCACGATCGCGGAGGGTTCCGTGACAGCGGAAAGAATCCGGACGGAATTCAAAAAAGAAATATTCTCCCCGGCTCAGGACCGGGAAGTCCATATGACGGTGAGCATCGGTGTCGCGCAGTACAGGGCAAATGAAGATATGAAGACATTCGTGCACCGAGCGGATCAGCTCATGTACCAGGCAAAAAAGAACGGAAAAGATCGAATTTTCAGCGAATCAGAGGAAAAACCATGAAAGAGATCAGTTTCCTGCGGGGCGTACCCTCCGAAGAGGCCCTGGAGGCAGTCACCGGAATCGTGGAAAAAGGTTACGGCTGGGCCTTGCGCGAATACGGCGCGAAATTGCTGCAGTATCAGACCCCTGGGGTCAGCGACTTCAACGGGTTTATTCCGCTGAAAAAAACATTGGCCGATCGTTACGGCATCGTCGGCGACCCGAACAAACGCGTGATCTGCTTCAACGGAGGGTTGGAGGCTTTTTCGATGATCCTGAAGGCCTTTCCGAGAGGCAGCCGGATTGCGATGGAAGCGCTGACCTACGACCGCGCCCTGGAGGATGCCATTCGCTATGAACACGAGGTGGCGGGCATCCCGCTGTCGAAAGAAGGGGTCGATTTGGACGAACTCGAAAAAACGATTTCCGGCGGGAATGTCCGGCTGTTCTACCGGGTCATCTACCATCAGAACCCGACCGGCCTCGATTCGACTCAACAAAACATTGAAGAAGCCTCAAGGCTCTGTGAACGCTACCATACGCTGTACGTCTGCGATATTGCCTATTACGAGCTGCGCTATGACGGCTTGAAGAACCTCCTTCCGGATCTCGATGCGAACCCGGCCGCCTGCCTGATCGGTTCGTTCACCAAGACCCTCTCGCCCGGAACCAAATGCGGATTCGGCATTTTTCCCGAAACGCTGGTGGATCGGCTTGTGCCGGTGATCGCAAACACCCGGCTCAACCCCAACTACCCGACTCAGGCAATGATTCATCACGTCCTCGTATCCGGTGAGTATGATCCATACCTCAGGTATCTGGCAGGGCTTTATCGGCCGAGGATGGATGCGCTCAACAAGTCTCTGCGGAAGCATCTGGACAACCTCCAGGTTCCCCAGGTGACGGGCGGCTTTTTCACGGGCATCTGGCTGCCGGAAATCGACAACGAAGAGGAGTTCGTGAAAGCGGCGAAGGCCAATGGCGTGAATCTCGCGACAGCCAAGGTTTTTTGTCCGGGATGGAAAACCGCTCTGCAGAAAGCGCACAGAGGACCTTTCTTCCGGCTCACCTTCCCCTCGCTCCAGCCGCAGGAGATCGAAGAGGGAATCGAAAGGATCGGCAAAACCTACAAGGCGATGCGTTCCGCTGTTTCGTGAACGAATGATCCCGCGCGACGATGGATTTTTTTGAACTGCACATTCGATATCAGGAGGAAACATCATGAAGGATTGCGTAATCGTATCGGCCTGCCGGACCGCCATCGGCACCTTTGGCGGCTCGCTTCGCGACCTCAACTGCGCTGCCCTGGGCTGCATCGTCATGAAGGAGGCGGTCAAGCGTGCCGGAATCGACGCCGCGCTGATCGACGATGTCCGTTTCGGCTGCTGCATGGAGCCGACGGACGCGTTGAACGTCACCCGGATCGCCGCGCTGATGGCGGGAATACCCGAAACGGTCACGGCCGTGACTGTGAACCGGGTCTGCATCTCCGGGATGGAGGCCATCCTCTCCGGGATGGCGATGATTCAGGCCGGAATGGCCGATATCATTCTCGCGGGCGGAATGGAGCACATGTCGGGAATCCCCTATTCCGTTCCCGGAGCCCGCTGGGGATGCCGCTTTCAGGACCAGATTTTTGTCGACGAAATCGTCCACGGTCTCCACGCGGGCTCGCGCCTCCTGCCCGGGCTGGAAAAGGGGCCGGTGAAGGAGGGCGGCGTGGTGGAGCTCTTCCGCGGCAAGCCCTACATCATGGGGGTTACGGCGGAGCTGATCGCGCAGATTCACGGTCTCACGCGCGAAGAGATCGACGAGGTGGCCCTCCGCAGCCACAACAACGCTGAACGGGCCACGCTGGAGGGCGACTTTGCCGCGGAGATCGTCCCGGTCGAAATTCCCCAGAAGAAGGGGAAGCCGCCCGCGGTCTTCGCTCGGGACGAGCATTTCCGACCCGGCCTGACGAGGGAAGCACTGGCCGCGTTGCCGCCCGCTTTCATCCCGAAGGTGGGCAAGGTGACGGCGGGAAACTCCTCCGGCGTGAATGACGGGGCGAGCGCGATGCTGATCATGTCTGACGAAAAGGCCAAGGAACTGGGGCTTGAACCCATGGCCCGGATCAAAGCGACCGGACGCGGCGGCTGTCATCCTTCCGTCATGGGGTTGAGCCCCGTCCCGGCGGTCCATAATCTTTTGGATCGATCGGGATTGAAGCTGGCGGACTTTGAGCTGATCGAACTGAACGAGGCCTTTGCTGCTCAATACCTGGGATGCGAACGCGAGATTGGCCTCAATCGTGAGATCACAAACGTCAACGGTTCGGGTGTCGGTCTCGGCCATCCGGTGGGCTCTACCGGCTGCCGAATCCTGGTGACTCTGCTCTATGCGATGCGGAAGAGGGGAAAGAGCCTCGGCATGGCGACGCTGTGCGGCGGCGGCGGGGTCTCGATGGCTACCGTTCTGGAGATCCGCTGAATACATTTTGGGGCGGGCTGAAAAGCCCGCCCCTTTTGGATCCATTCACCGTCTTTCCGTCTCGAAACCCTTCACGTCTCCGTCCGGACCGAAACGAATATCTTATAGAACAACGTAAGGATCAGAAGTCCCAATGCCCAGACGCCGACCGTGATCGCGATCTCCGGTCCGGTGGGGGTGTAATCCGTCAGCGCCTCAAGCGGGGACGGGATGAAGCCTGTAATCACGAGGCCGAGCCCCTTCTCGATCCAGAGCGACAGGAAAACCAGGATACAGGCCAGCGCCAGAATCGGTTCCCGGGTTCTCGTCCGGGGGATCACCAGCAGGACCAGCGCAACCACGGCCGCCACTGCCGAAACGCTCATCCAGTTCGCGATCATGTTGTGCCCCTCCAGACCACGGAACAGATAGACCAGATGGTTCATGTGCGAAGGGATCTGGCCATAGAAAACGGTGAAGAGTTCAACCAGAACGAAAAAAATGCTTATCGCCAGCGCATAGGCCACGATTTTGGCCAGGGTCTGGACGGCCTTTTCCCCGGCGTCGAACTTCGTGAACCTCTTCAGGATCATGCAGAAGAGGATCAGCAGGGCCGGACCGGAGGCGAAGGCCGAGGCGAGAAAGCGCGGGGCCATGATGGCCGTCAGCCAGAAGCCCCTGCCCGGCAGACCCGCGTAAATGAACGCGGTGACCGTGTGGATGCTGATGGCCCACGGGATGGAGATGTAGATGATCGGCTTCACCCAGGCCGGCGGCGGGACGCCCTGCCTGTCGCTCTCCAAAACCGTCCAGCCGGTGACGATGTTGATCAGCAGATAGCCGTTGAGGACCACCATGTCCCAGAAGAGGACCGACTTGGGCGACGGGTGGAGAATCATGTTCATCGCCCGGTCAAGGCGCCCCAGGTCCACCAGGACGAAGGTGAGGCACATGATTACTGCGGAGACGGCCAGGAATTCCCCGAGGATGGTAATCTTCCCGAAGGCCTTGTAGTCGTGGAGGTAGTAAGGCATCACCAGCATCACCGCCGAAGCCGCGACACCTACGAGAAAGGTGAACTGGGCAATGTAGAGCCCCCACGAGACATCCCGGCTCATGCCGGTGATCCCCAAGCCGTAGTCAAGTTGCTTCAGGTAAAAGAAAAAACCGATCCCGGTCAGGAGCAGCAGGAACGCCACCCAAATTCCGTATCCGCGACTTCCTTTCAGGGCTTTTTCGAGCACGGCATCCTCACAACAGGTAATAGATCTGCGGTTCCGTTCCCAACTCCTGCCTTCTCCGGAGGGAGAATTTCCCGCCCAGAATGCGGCGGACGTCCGATCCGGGATCCTCGAGATCGCCGAAGACCAAAGCCTTTTCCTTGCAGGCCGTGACGCAGGCGGGCAGCATCCCCTGGGCGAGCCGCTCCTCACAGAAGTTGCATTTCTCCACCACGCCCTTGGTCCGCGTCGGGAACGCCGGATCGATCTTGGGGATGAACGGTCGCGGGTCCCGGTAATTCATGCTTCTGGAACCATAGGGGCAGGCGGCCATGCAGAACCGACATCCGATGCAGCGGTGGTAGTCCATCATCACGATGCCGTCCGCCCGCTGAAAGGTCGCCTGTGTCGGGCACACCCGCACGCAGGGGGGATTCGCGCAGTGGTTGCAGAAAACCGGAA
>JAXDCM010000110.1:0-2977 GCA_034677965.1 Syntrophales bacterium | reverse complement strand
TCTGGCTTCACACCGGAGACATCGGAACGATGGACGCCGACGGCTTCTTCTACTTCAAACTCCGCCAGAAGCGGATGATCAAATCGTCGGGGATGAACGTCTATCCCGCCCAGGTGGAGGACGTCCTGTACCGGCATCCCGATGTGCTCAAGGCCTGCGTCATCGGCGTTCCCGACGAAAAACAGGTTCAGCGCGTCAAGGGGTTTGTCGTTCTCAGGGAGCGGGGCAAGGCCGGACCGGATATGGAAAAGGCGCTGATTGCCCATTGCCAGGAGCACCTGATCCGCTGGAGCTGTCCGCGGGAGATTGAATTCCGAAACGACCTCCCCTGCACGCTGGTCGGCAAGATCGCCTTCAACACACTGGAACAGGAGGAGGTTGCGAAGCTGAGGGCCGAAGGGAAATACTGCGGCGGACCGTAACGGGCTCGGACGGAAAACCGGGAAGAGGATCGGTTGAGATAGCCCGTTTGGTCAATCATTCATTGACATCCAAGGCCGTGACGTTTACATTGCCGCATGAGAAAAGAAGATAAGAGCAAACTGCGGCAGGTCGGCTTTGATGCGGATCGAATGCGAACGGAGATCATGTATGAAGATTTGTTTCCCTACGATGCATTTGGAAGGATTGGAAAGTCGGGTTTAAGGACATTTCGGGTCGGCGCCGGGTTTTGTCATCGTGGATACGAAAACCAGGGCTGTTGAAGAGATCGGCAACGATGATCTGCATCATGCACACGGGATGTGCCGGCCTTTAAAGGCGCTGCAAGGGCGAGAAGTGGATGCGGTTGCGGTCGGCGGGATCGGCAGGGGAGCCCTGATGAAATTGCAGGCCCTGGGAATCAAAGTATACCGTGCGGCGGAGGGCACCGTCCGTGAAAACATCGGCCTGATCCTGGATCAGAAAATGCCCGAGTTTGATGCCGGGCTTACCTGCGCGGGACATGCCGGTGAGGGTTGCGCACACTGAAAATACCTGAAGGTGGATCATGACAAGTCGAGAGTCCCGGGAACAGAAACAAAATGCCGAATTGATCGAAAAGATGCTGGCCGGTTCAGGATATTCCCAGAAGGCCATCCGGTATTTCATCGAGAAACCCTATATGGGTGAGATTCCGGACGCCGACCAGATGAGCGAATTGACGGGGACCTGCGGGGACACGATGAGGATTTGGTTGAAGATTGAGGACGGGGTGATCCGGGATGCCCGGTATCAGGTTCTCGGATGCCCCGGGGCCGTCGCTTCCGCGATGGCGCTGGTGGACCTGATCCGGGGGAAAAAGATCAAAGACGCCCGTAAACTGAACGACGGGGATGTCTTCCGGCTTTTGGAGAACCTTCCGGACCAAAAGAACCACTGCATCGAACTGGCCGTCAAGACGTTCCAGAAGGCATTGAACGAGTACGCCCAAAAATCGAACCGAAAGCAATGAGGGGAAAGAGCGCCATGCCCATTTTCGAATTTTTATGTGCGGACTGCGGAGCCATGAGCGAGGTGCTGGTTGCCTCTTCTCATGAATCTCCCGTCTGCAAGGCCTGCGGCGGTGCAAATCTGAAGAAGCTGCTTTCCGCGACGTCTTCCCTGTCCGGAGCCGCCAAGCGGGGGCTGCCCGGACCCGGGGATACCGCCTGCTGCGGAAGTTCTCCCGAACATGCCGGCTGCGCCGGTCCGGGCAGCTGCTGCGGAAAAAATCCGTTCTAACGTTTCCCAATAAAGCGGGAGATGTTTTGCCGGGTGGGGTCCACAGGTCCTTCACAAAAAATAAGTAGCAATCGCGGAGTTTTCTGAAAAAGGACGGAAACGCCGGAATTGCGAAGCCTCGGTCAACTTTGGATTTGAATCATCCCTGGAAAAGGAGGACAGAACCATGCCAAAAGGAGATCCCATCGGTTCGCAGGGGAACGGGACGGGAACGCCGCCGGTAACGGTAACCGCCGCGAACAGGACTCAGATCGCCAGACCGAACCAGACCCTTGAGCTTTCTGCCTGGGATTTGGCGGTGCTCGGAGAAAAGGATCTGACCAAAATCCATGTCCGGGACGAGGCTGGAAGGGAATTGCTCTGCCAGGCCGTGGACGCCGATGGGGACTACACCCCGGACCGGTTGATCTTCCAGGCCGACTTCGCGGCGGATCAGACAAGGACCTTCCAAGTCGCCGCGGGTGCGAAGCGGGTGTATGCCAAGGACCAGTTCCGGGCCTATGGCCGATTCGTCCGGGAGCGGTTCGATGACTTCTGCTGGGAAAATGACCGTATCGCCCACCGGATGTACGGCAAGGCCCTGGAGACCTATTTTCGAGAAATGCTGGTCACCAGCACGGTGGACATCTGGTCCAAGCGCACCACCCGTATGGTCATAAACGATTGGTACATGGTGGACAACTACCACGGGGACACCGGGGAGGGTGGGGATTTCTACTCGGCCGGACTGAGCCGAGGGTGCGGCGGCAACGGACTGTGGGCGGCGGACAGGCTGTGGGTCTCCCGGAACCATGTCTGTTCCCGAGTCCTGGCCAACGGGCCGATCCGTGTGATGTTTGAGTTGACCTACGAACCTTTCGAAGTCAGCGGGGTCATGGTCTCCGAGGTCAAGCGGATCTCTCTGGACGCCGGGCAGAACATGAACCATTTCCGAAGCATCTACAAACCGGAGAAACCAACGCCTCTGATTACCGGCATCGGGCTCAAGAAGGTCGCCGGAGAGCGTTGGGATGCCGACAAAGATCGGGGCTGGCTGGCCAAATGGGAACCCATGGAGATGAATGCCGGCGAGCAGGGGCTGGCGGTGATCGTAGACCCCATGCTCCATGAAAAACAGACGGAAGACGATCGCAATTGGCTCATGCTGGCCCGGGTGCCGACCGACAACACCGCCTCCTATTGGGCCGGTTGCTGCTGGAACCAGGGAGGGCAGTTTGCGGACTTTGGGGCATGGAAGACTTACGTGGATCAGTTTGCGGAGGGCCTGCTCTCGCCG
>JAXDCM010000109.1:0-5938 GCA_034677965.1 Syntrophales bacterium | reverse complement strand
TGGGTATAGTGGGTTTTGCCTTCCCGCAGGGCTCTGAATCCGGCCGCCTTAATGCACTCCGGTGTATCAAAATCGGGTTCTCCGACTTCGAGATGAACGATATCTTGGCCATTGCGCTCCATTCCCTGGGCGGCTTCCAGAACTTCCATGACAAGGAAAGGACGAATATCCGACGCTCTTCGGGTGATCATCGCTGCAACCTCTTTTTCTTTTATGCCCCGCACCTCAGTCCCCGCATGATGAAACGCTATTCTGAAGGAAACCCCATGTCAAGCGGGAAACTCATGACGTCCTGTTTTATTTGACAATGGGGAACACGGCCGCTATGATGACCCCCCATATTCACGTTCATGCAACTTCCAAACGGAAGCGCCTTGATACCGAAGGTCCATGGCCCTGCGAATCCGGCTCCATGCAAAACGCGGAATTTTTCCGGCCGGGGAGGCACGATCCGGCCAAGCATAACCGAATGATTCTCTTGAATCTTGGATAGGAAAGGAGGCACAGGAATGGCTGATTTCTGCCAAAACGGGGTCATCACAACCCTGCAGAAGCTGAAGGAAAGACCGATCGAAGAGATCGAGAAGGAACTCAAGGCGATTTCGCGAAAACGAAAAATGGTCCTGATGCTACCTGCCCTCGTGACGGAATTCGATGGCCCGGCGATGCACAGGATCATCGACGAACTCAAGGGGGTGGATTATCTCGACCGGATCGTCCTTTCCCTGGATCGGGCGGATGCGGGCCGGTTCGGCCGGATTCGGAAGATCATGTCGATCCTGCCGTCGGACGTCCGTGTGGTCTGGCATGACGGGCCGCGGATGAAGGCGCTCCGGAAAGAGCTGGCGGCCGCCGAATTCGACATGCAAAACCCCGGGAAAGGGTTATCTGTCTGGATGTCTCTGGGATACATCTTGTCGGATCAGGATGTCTATGCGATCGCGCTGCACGACTGCGACATCGTGAACTATAAGCGGGACATCTTATCCCGGTTGATCTATCCGGTCGTTCACCCGGCGCTCAGCTTCGAATTCAGCAAGGGATACTACGCCAGGGTCACCGATAAGCTCTATGGCCGTGTGACCCGGCTCTATTACACCCCTCTGATCCGCAGCCTCAAAAGGATCCTCGGGTACAACGCCTTCATCGAATACCTCGACAATTTCCGGTATGCCCTTTCCGGTGAATTTTCTTTCGACTCCAGCCTGGCCAGGGGCATCCGCATATCGCCGACCTGGGGACTGGAGGTGTCCATGCTCAGCGAGGTCTATCAGAAGACCTCGGTGAACCGGATCTGCCAGGTTGAAATCATCGAAACCTACGAACACAAGCACCAGAATCTGCGGAAGGGAAAGCCTACGGAGGGTTTGATCCGCATGGCCACCGAAATCGGAAAGGCGCTGTTCAGGGTGCTGAGCCAGGATGGCCTGGTGATGAGCGACGCCTTTTTCCGCACCCTGGTGACGACGTATACCCAGGAGTCTCGCATCGCGATCGAAAAATACCACGCCCTGGCCATGCTCAACGGCCTGACTTACGACCGTCATGAGGAGATCGATGCGGTGGACGCTTTCGCCGGTGCGATGAAGCTGGCCATCGACGAATTTGTCACGGATCCGATCGGCATTCCGATGATGCCGGCCTGGGTCCGGGTTGAGGCGGCCATCGGGGACTTTTCAGAAAAGCTGAAGGAAGCGGTGGAGAAGGATAACCGGTAACCCGGAACGGAAACGGGGCTGTGGAACATCATGAAATTCTTTGAATGGCGAAAACCTTCCTCCGTACCCGAAAAGCCAACGAGGGAAACCGGTCTCCTCGGCAAATGGCAGAGGATCATGCTGGCGGGTTCGCTGGTGCTCCTTGCCTTGCTCTTCAGCATTCTGCTGACCCGCCAAAGCCGTTTCAGTGTTCCCGCATATCAGACCGGCGACATCGCCCGTGCGGACATCATCATCCCGACGGATATGCTGATCGAGGACGAAGCCGCGACCGAGGCGCGCCGTGCGGCGGCAAAGGCCAAAACCTTCCCCGTTTATCGGTTCAATCCTTCTTTGCCGGATGACCAGATATCCGGACTGAAAACGGCATTCGGAAAATCCCGAACCCTGCTGAGCACGGACTCAACGGACAAAAAAAAAGCATCCGCACGAACCCGCAAGCCTTCGTTTCGTAAGCTCCCGGCCTCTGCCAGGGCGGATCTCCTGTCGGCCGTGCAAGATATCGGCATAAAACCGCCCGCGGAGGATCTGCTCGATTATCTGGTGAGGGAAAATTTCAATTCAAGCCTCGAGGAGCGGATCGGCCTTCTGTTGAAGGATGCATACTCCTCCTCGTTCATTCCCGACGACATGAGCTTCGCGAAGGGAAAAGAGTATGTTCACAGGGCGAACATCGTCACGGGCAAGCTGGAAATCGTCCCGGTCAGTGTTTTGTCGACCCTGGTCCAGGTCAGGGAGAGGGTCTATCGGCAAATCGGCCAGAATTCCGGCCTTTCCGCCGATGCCCGCCGGCATGTGCGCCGCATCCTGGAGAGCCTGATGATTCCGAATCTGACGTTTGACGAATCACTGACGAAGATCCGGCAGGAAGAAGATGCACGAAATGTCGATCACGTCCTTCGAAAGCTCAAAAAAGGGAAGGTCGTTCTCCGCCAGGGCGACGAGGTCGGAGCGGACCATCTGGTTCAGATCGAAGCCATTCGTCAACTCGCCGACACCGGTTACTCGGGCAGACAAACCGCCGGAATGGCCATTCTGACCGGCATTTTGCTGGCGCTCCTCCTCTATTTCGCGCGTTTCGTCACCTTGAGCCAATGGAGCTATCCCGGACTTGTCTGGTTTTTACTCCTGACCCTGACCGTGAATCTGCTGCTGCTGAAGATCTCATGGTTCGTCTGCGAATCCGTCAGCCGGAGTTTCTCGGCCTTGCCGTTCAACGATAAAAATTTTTTCTTTTACCTGCTGCCCTTCGCCTACGGTTCCATGCTGGTCAGCCTTCTGGCGGGCCAGAGATGCGCCCAGATTTTTGTCATCTTCCTGTCCGTCCTGGCCGCACAGGCGGTGGGAGCCGACCTATACGGTTTTTTTTACATCCTGCTCACCAATCTGGCGGGAATCGTTTTCCTGCAGAAAACGACACAACGAATCGGGCTCATCGGGACCGGATGCAAACTCGGCCTTTCCGCGGCCGTCCTGTTTCTGATTCTTCAGACGATCGGACAGGCGTCTCTGGATTGGAGAAACGGCAGTTTCGGGGCTGCCCTGGCCTTTTTGTCGGGGCTTCTCAATGCCGTATTCCTGGTATTCACGCTCCCGCTGTGTGAACGTCTCTTTATGGTGGCGACGGATATTCGGCTTTCGGAACTCGGAAATCTGAATCTCAAGCTCATCCGGGAGCTGATCGTGAAGGCTCCGGGGACATACAATCACAGCGTCGCCGTCGGCACCCTCTGCGAAGGGGCCGCCAAGGCAGTCGGCACGAACCCGCTTTTTTTGAGAATTGCCGCCTTGTACCACGACATCGGAAAGGCTCTTCAGCCCGAATATTTCGTGGAAAACCAAAAAAAAGGGAACCCGCATGACGGGATCCGTTCTCGGGAAAGCGTGCAAATCTTAAAGAACCATATCACGTACGGCATTTCAGCCGCCCGAAAGGAACATCTCCCGCACTCGATCATCGATCTGATTCCCCAGCATCATGGAACCAAGTTGATGCGATTCTTTTACGAGAAAGCCAAGGAGGAGGCTACAGCGTCAAGGGGAGAAGTTCAGGAAGAATTATACCGTTATGGCGGCCCCAAGCCGCAAACGAAAGCCGCGGCCATCCTGATGCTGGCCGACGGAATCGAAGCCGCCGCGCGGACACTCAGCGACCATTCCGAGGAAAAACTGCGTGAACTGATTCGAAAGATCGTAACGGATACGACGCAAGAGGGACAATTCCTGGAATGCGACATCACGCTATCCGAAATGAATCGGATCGCCGAAAGTTTTCTGGAAACGCTCTCCAGTTACTACCACGGTCGCATCCCCTACCCCGGGTATGACTTCAACCAGGCCCTCGGCGATGTTGCAAATGCATCCCTTCACCGCCCGTAAGTCCCGACGTCCAAATCTTCAACCGTCGCGTTTAGGGATTCTGATCTTATGGTAAAGTCGCAGACAGATGCCTATGAAGCTTTTTTCCCTCGGTTCGTAATAAGTTTCCACCGTTTCCACTTCATTGCCCAGCTCCACATGGACGGACGACGACTTGTGCAACC
Source organism: Syntrophales bacterium (assembly GCA_034677965.1). GTDB lineage: Bacteria > Desulfobacterota > Syntrophia > Syntrophales > UBA5619 > UBA5619. The sequence goes on along the minus strand of JAXDCM010000109.1, from coordinate 1,677 downwards.
CAATAATCTGCGTCGGGAAGACACTGCGGTGGCCCGTCATTAAGAAGCTGACGACGCAGGCAACCGCGGCATAAGGCGCAATTTCCAGACCGAAGAGTTCCATGGCCAGGATGCTGGCGGCAATCGGCGTGTTGGCAGCGCCCGCCAATACGCTGACCATGCCGATGGCTGCGAAGGTTCCCCGATTCAATTCCAGAAAGTCGCCGAAGACACTTCCGGCGACGGCGCCCATGAAGAGTATGGGGGTAACGATCCCTCCGCTGCCTCCGAAACCGAAGGTGATGCCCGTAAAGAGCGCCTTCATGAGAAATGCGTGGGGGACGATTTTGGCCCCGCTGATTGCAATCTTGATGGTATCAAGCCCCAGGCCCAGATAGTTCGTCGATGTCAGAAACGTCAATCCCACAAGAATGGCGCCGCCCGCCAGCGCCTTCAGCGGCATCCACAGATGGATCCGGTCCGCCAATTTATGGATGCCTTTGAGGATCCCGATCAAAAGGGCGGCGCAAATCCCAAAAAATATGCCCGAGAGAACCACCTTCAAAAAAAACGCTTCCGAAAAAGCCGGGATGAAATCCTGATAATATTGAAAATAGTTGATCCCGAAATAGGAGGATATCCGATAACCGATCATCCCCGATATGAAAGAAGGGAGAAGCACTTCATAAAGAATGCTTCCAATGAAGAGAACCTCGACCCCGAAGATGGCGCCGGCAATCGGAGCTCCCAGAACGGAGGCAAAGCCGGCACTGATCCCGCAGATCACCAGTTTCTTTCGATCATTGGCATCGAATTTCAAGATATCCGCAAAGAGAGATGACAATGCCCCACCGATCTGAGCGCACGGGCCGACCTGTCCGACGGATCCCCCCGTTGCTGCGGTGACCACCGTGGCGAATAATTTTACCGGAGCGACGACGGCAGACATTTTCCCCGAGTGCTTGTGCACGGCTTCGATCACTTTTTCCGTTCCATATCCCTTGGCATCGATCGAAAAATATCTGACGGCAAGGACGCTGATCAACAGACCTGCGGGCAGCAACAGAAAAAAATACGGGAAAACCTGGATGCGGGAAATGCCGAAGTCCAAAATCTTCAGAAAGAACGTCGTGGACAGACCGACAGCCACTCCGACACCCGTTGCCAGAACGACCCATTTCAAGACGCTGATAAAAAGAACAGACTCTTCAACCAGACTTTTTTTCATCGACCTTCCGTCTTCTCCCCTTCTCTATCCGCTTACCGGCAACCGGCTCTGGTAAAGTGCGTTGGTTGGAATACCCCGGCCAAGACGGCTTCTTATTGTATCCCTATCATGGGTGCCGCCATATCTGAAATATTTTATCGGCACCTTCCTCCCTTTTCTTTCCTCCATAGCTTGTGGGTGTCCATGTATGATCGGTTTTCGTAAATGGAGACCCATTGAAACATAGTTGCCAAATCATTCGTGACCAAATCATATGAACATAAATGGTTTGCCTCATAACATTACATATGTTAAGAAGCAAATATATTCGGCAGCCGAGGGATTTCTATGGAAAGAAAAACAACGGTGATTACACAAATTATTAATGATATCCGGAGAGTATTTCAGGTCATCCATGAACATTCAAAAAAGTCAAAACGCGAAACCGGTCTGACCGGGCCTCAGTTATGGGCCATCAAGCTGATCGGGGA
>JAXDCM010000108.1:0-10478 GCA_034677965.1 Syntrophales bacterium | reverse complement strand
TAGAGGATTTCGCCGAGGCCGAAGACCCCCATCGCAAGCGTCACGAAATCGAACCCCCCCTGGAGGCCGGTGCTTCCGAAGGTGAAGCGGATCTTGCCCGAGATCGTATCGAGGCCGACCATCGCCAAGAGAAGACCGACGCAGATGATGATCAACCCCTTGATGATCGATCCGCCGGATAGGAAGACGGCCAGCAGCAGACCCAGCGACGTCAACGCAAAATACTCGGGGGGGCCGAAGTCCAGCGCAAATTCGGCGAGCGGCGGCGCGAAGAAGGTCATCCCGATGACAGAGACCGTTCCGGCAATGAACGATCCGATCGCGGCGATGGCCAGGGCCGCCCCCGCCCGACCCTTTTTGGCCATCTGATAGCCGTCGATGCAGGTGACGACGGAGGCCGCCTCGCCCGGTAGATTCAGCAGGATGGAGGTGGTCGATCCTCCATACATGGAGCCGTAGAAGATGCCCGCCATCATGATGATGGCCGTCACCGGCGAGGAGATCACGTAGGTGAGCGGCAGAAGCAGCGCAATCGTTGCCGCGGGCCCCAGACCGGGGAGGACGCCGATGGCCGTGCCGATCAATGCGCCGAGAAAGGCGAACAGGATGTTCGTTCCCGTCAGCGCGACGTCAAATCCGGAGAGAAGACCGCTGAAAATCTCCATGGGAGCTCCTTATCTCAGAAACAGTTCCTCGGGGATCGGAACTTTCAGGAACAATTTAAAAAGCGAATACATCGCAGCGGTGGCCAGCACGGCGATGACCATCGTCTTGACCCATTTTTCGCGCTCGATGATCTGCTGCCAGACGACCATGAAGATCAGGGTTGAGGTGATGTAGCCCAGCGCCTCCATCGTCCATCCATAGAGGATCATCAGGGCGAGGGAGATGATCGGCCGATACGGCATGCGCTTCCCCGTTTCTTCAACGCATTCCCGATCCTCTCTTGACCTGAAGGCAACGATCCAGAAAATCCCCAGGACCGCCAATCCCGCCCCGCATAGGAAAGGAAGGAATCCCGCATCGGGAACATGGATCGTGCCGAGCTTCAGGGCGCTCCACGCATAGTACATGATCATCAATCCCCCCAGGGATATGATGACCGCCGCAATGCGTTCGGATTTTTTCACGATCGTTTTTCCTCCTTTACCGCTCAATGGAGAATGGCAGGGCTTCTTTTCCCCCTCTACAACTTCTAACGATTTTTGATGTTTCTCGACTTGGACCGAGCAGGCTACCGATGATAGACATCGGGATTGACGATGAACTGCGGCTTTTTCCCCGAGAGGACATCCACGATCCCCTCCGCCGCGCCGGTGGCCATCCGGATCACGCACTCCTCGGTCAGCGCCGCGCTGTGTGGCGACAGCAGGATGTTCTCCAGCGCAAAGAGCGGGTTATCCTTCAGGGGTGGCTCCGGATCGTAAACGTCGATGGCCGCCGCGGCAATGACGCCCGATCGGAGCGCCATGAAAAGAGCCTTTTCGTCGACGACCTCCCCCCGGGAAAAATTGATCAGAAAGGAGGTCGGTTTCATCAGACGGAATTTTGCCTCGTTGACCAATCCCCGGGTTTCCGGGGTCAGCGGGGTGTGGAGGGAAACCACATCCGCCTGCCCAAAGACGTCGTCCATCCGAGGAAGAAGCGAAACGCCCATCCGGTCTGCCGTCTCCGGCCGGACGTAGGGGTCAAAGGCGATCACCTTCATATTGTAGGCCGCCGCCGCGCGGCGGGCAACCATCGAGCCGATCCTGCCGATGCCGACGAGACCCAGAATCTTGCCGTCCAGATCGACCGCCTTGTAGCTGTTCCGGATCTCCCAACGGCCTTCCCGAGTCGCCCGGTCATAAGAAGCCGCACGTTTTGCCAGGGCGCCGATGGCCGTGATCGTGTGCTCGGCCACCGATGTGGCGTTGGCGTTGGGGGTGTATACGACGACGATCCCTTTTTCGGTCGCTGCCTTGACGTCGATGTTGTCGACGCCGACGCCGTGCCGGCCGATCACCTTGAGGGCATCCGCCGCTTCGATGATCTCCCCCGGAAAAGGGGCGGTGCGGACGACGACGCCCGCGACGCCCCTGATCTCTTTCACGACGGTTGCCACGGACGGATCGGAGGCCACACGGACATCGAACCTTTCATCGAACACCCGGACGCCTCGTTCATGAATCGGCTGGACGATCAGGATCTTCTGTTTCATCGGATCACCTCATCAGGATCGGATCAGTCCCATCTCCACGAGGATCTTGCGCAGCTTCTCACGGTTTTCCCGGGTCATCGGGCCGACGGGCGGAACCGCGGGACCGGCCTCGATCCCGATCATGTTCAGAGCCTCCTTGATGACGACGGGGAAGGTTCCCAGGCCGAACGCAATCCGAAGCGGCGCCAGGCGGTACTGGGCCTCGAGCGCCCGTCGGTGGTCCCCCGCGAGGAAGGCCTCGTAGATCTCCACCGGGACGCGCGGGTCCACGTTTCCCGTGGCGCAGATCGAACCTTTGGCCCCGTAGCAGAGCGCCGCATAGATCAGCGTGTCGCGTCCCATCAGGACGTGGAAATCCATTCCCCGGGTGAGGCGGATGTATTCGGCCGTAAGCGACATGTCGCCGCTGGAATCCTTGATGCCGACGATGTTTTCGACAGCGGCCAGCTCGAGGACCGTGGAGGTCGGGAACGGCACCTGCGTCCGGTCCGGGTTGGAGTAGAGCAGGATCGGCAGGTTGGGGCAGGCCTTCGCAATGGCCGTGTAGTGCGCGATCAGTTCCCGCTGACTCGGAACGAGGAAGTACGGGGTAATGGCCGACACCGCGCTGACACCGAGATCCTGAGCCATCTTTGTGGTTTCAATCGCCTCGCGGGTGGTCACGGCGCCGGTTCCCGCGTAAACGGGAACCCGGTCGCGGGTCTCGTCGACAACGATCCGGATGGCTTCTTTTTTCTGTTCGAAGGTAAGCGAAAAAAATTCCCCCTGGCTTCCGACCGGGAAAAGACCGTGAACCCCGCCGTCGATCAGGTGATTGGTCAGTTTCCGGAGCGCGCCTTCGTTGATGTGTCCCTGATCATCCAGCGGCGTAACCATTGCGGGGATGATTCCCTTCGGAACAAATGGCTTCATAATGTTCTCCTTCATCCTGTGGTTTCAATCGATGAGATATCGGGAAAGACACCGTGCAGAAGCCGGGGACATGCCGAAAACGGCCGCTTTCCCTTGTGGCGGCCAAACCATAAGAAAAAGCGCCGGGACTGTCAAGTGTAAAAACCGGAGTGCAAAAACCGGAGATGCGCTTTCAAAATCTCTCAAAAGCCCTTTTCCGCAGGGAGTTTCTCTGTTAGAATCACTTTCCAAAATTGGCTGGATAAGCGAATCGATTTGTCCGGAGGGTGCAGGAAAAGGTGACAACGAAAGGAATGGCGAGGCCATCGGGATCCCAACTGAGGCGGTGGGGAAAGCTGACGATGGAGAAGCACCGACGACAGGCAGGACTTTTTCTTGCTGAGGGCGGAAAGGTTGTCGGGGAACTCATCAGAAGCGGTCGGCCGGCGGAGGCGCTTCTGGTTTCCCCGGGGGGCGCCGAGAAATACGGGGATCTGCTGGCAAAAGCGCCGTCCGGGATTCCGGTTTTCCGGCTGACCGACCGCGAATGGTCAACCCTGAGCCAGGACCCCTCCCCGGAAGGGTTGATGGCGGTGGCAGTGATGCCGCCCTTCGTCGATCCGATCGACCGTCTATCGACGGAAACCGGGCCGCTGCTGCTGCTGCACCGGGTCAACAATCCCAACAACCTGGGCGCCCTTCTCCGGACGGCGCACTGGTTCGGTTTCCGGACGGTTCTCGTCAGCGAGGGGTCCTGCGACTTAACGAATCCCAAGGCGGTCCGGACATCGATGGGAAGCTTTTTCCACCTGATCGTGATGGAAAAAGTCGATTTTACGATCCTTTTATCATCCATCCGGCAACGTTTCCATGTCGTCGGAAGCGAGGTCCGGAAAGGCGCTCCCCCGCACCCCTGCAGCCCGGAGACGGCGCTGCTGATGGGGAGCGAAAGCCACGGCCTGCCGGAGGAACTGCTCAAGCAGACCGACGAGCGATGGAGGATTCCCGGCGCGGGCGGAGCGGAGTCCCTGAGCCTTCCTCAGGCGGCGGCAATCCTCATGTATGAGTGCACACGAGAGGGATGCGGCCTTTCGTGAAAGAGCCTTGGCAGTCAAGACTTGAGTCTTTGAGGTATTGTGCGATGGAAGGGTTCATTCAGGTGACGACCACGACCGAAAAGAAAGAGGATGCCGAGCGGATTGCGCGCTCATTGGTCGAGACGCGGCTTGCTGCCTGTGTCCAGATCGTGGGGCCGATCGAAAGCATCTATCGCTGGAAGGGCCGGATCGAAAAGACCGGTGAGTGGCTCTGTCTGATCAAAAGCCGCCGTGACAACTACGGGGCGGTGGAAGAAACCATCCGTTCGCTTCACCCCTACGAAGTTCCCGAGATCGTTGCCGTCCCGTTCACCGCCGGAAGCCGTGATTATCTTGGCTGGCTCCGGGATGAACTGTCCGCGACCTGCGAGGAATGAAGATGTTTCTGGTGGGAGATATCGGCGGCACGAAGAGCCGCTTGGCCATTTTTTCGGACGGCGCCGATCCGAGAGAGCCGCTGGCGGAGGAGGTCTTTCCCAGCGATCGCTATCCCGGGATCGAGCCCCTGATCCAAACCTTTCTTGAACGAAAGGACCTGACGGCGGACCGGGCCTGCTTCGCCGTCGCCGGGCCGGTCATCCGGGGCCGGGCGAAGATCACCAACCTTCCGTGGATCGCGGATGCCGAAGCGATTCAGGATCAATGCGGCATTCGATCCGTCCGGCTGCTGAACGATCTTGCCGCCACCGCCCGTGCCGTGCCGTTCCTGAAACCGGAGGAGATCCATACACTCTGTCCCGGCGAGCCGGCGGCCGATGGTGTCATCGCCGTGATTGCCCCGGGCACAGGCTTGGGAGAGGCCTTTCTGACTTGGAACGGGACATGTCGTCAGGAACACGAATCCGAGGGCGGGCACGCGGATTTCGCTCCGGGAAGCCCGCTGGAAGAGCAGCTTCTCCGCGAGCTCCGTAAAGAATTCGGGCATGTCAGCTACGAGAGGGTCTGCTCCGGGCCGGGGATCGCCCGGATCTATCGCTTTTTGGAGGGGGAGGGGGATACGGAACCGGCCCCGTTGACCGGGAGGCTGGCCGCGGCCGACGATCCCACGCCCATCATCGTAGAGACGGCGCTTAAGGATAAAACCGGTCTCTGCCTTCAGACGATGGAACTTTTCTGCTCGATCCTCGGGGCCGAAGCGGGGAACCTGGCGATGAAGACGCTGGCGATGGGCGGCGTCTTCATCGGAGGGGGGATTGCGCCGCGAATTCTTCCCCTGCTGGAAAAGGGCCCCTTTCTGCCGGCCTTTCACGGGAAGGGACGGATGGCCGATCTGCTCCGGCGGATTCCGGTCCACGTGATCGTGGAACCACGGGCAGCGCTGATCGGCGCAGCCGACGCCTGCACGGTCTGTTGAACATTTTCATTCTCTGATGGAAGTCAAACCGTTTCCGTTATATCCGTTATCGTGAACGCTAACGGAGGGGGTCCCGGTGACGCCGATACCAGAGGTTCGGAAACAGGCGGTAAACGAGACGGGACACAGGACCAATGTACTCCCGCGTCCTCCGGTCAAATTGTATTGCCTGTAAAATTTGCTCACGGATTTCCTCCCGGCTCTGCGCTTCGTTGAAAATCTTGTAGGCGCAGCGAAAAATCGGGCTATACATGTTCCTTTTTTTGAGGAACTGATGAACGTTGAAGATGGTGTTGGGTCCCTCCGGCTTGCCGTCGATCCCGCGCAGGACGTTCAGGTGCGTTTCAACGGAATTGCCGTTGAACAGCTTGTAGAAGAGCCGACCGTAGCGGTGGTTCTTGCTTGCATCGGAAGAGAGTGTCACATACATGTCCCCCACGCCGGCCTGGCTTTGGAAGGCCTGGAAACTCCCCCTGAGAATCCGGCAGATCGACCGCACCTCAACCCCCGCCCGTGAAAACAGGGTTCCAGGAATCGAATCCCCCAACTCCAGGCCGTCCACAACCCCTTTGAGGTTGGCTGCAATGTTTTTCAGCGCACCACAGGTTTCGATCCCGACACTGTCGAAGTTATAGTATGAGGTGAGCTCCCGACGGTTGACGTCGATGAAATTGCCCCTCACAATCTCACAAATCCTCCGCGGTCCCGCCACTGACAGGCAAACCGGATTGCCCAGCGCAATGTCGACATCGAAGAAAGGCCCGCCGATCGAAACGACATCGTATCGGTCCTTCAAGCCCGTCAGCCGGTCCCGGATCATTTGCGAGGGGGTGAGCAGACGACGGGTCGTTTCAACCGCGGCAAGCCCCTTGATTGCCGAGATGAAACAGGTATGGGTGACCTTGCGGCGGAGGATGGGTTCGATCTGATTCAAAATCTCCGGCAGCCGGTCCATGGTGACCGTCAAGAGAATGAAATCGTTCTGTTCGATGACCCGTTCCAAGTCGTTCGTTGCGTAGAGGCTGGGGTGGAGCCTCGGGACCCTGTCCACGCCACCGAGTCGCCGTGCCAGGTCCTCGGTCAGATGTCGAGCGTTGAGATGATTCCGATTGATGGTTTTGCACACGTCCACATCATGGTAGTAGAGGACGACCCTCTTGTTCTCGCGGCCGAACTTGTAGGCGAAGGCCGTTCCGAGACGTCCCGGTCCGATGATGGCCATACGATCCGTATCGAAGGATAAATTCAGCATTTGTCCGTCTCAAATTTGCTGCGTCCTGGCCCCTCAGAGCAATTTTCGACACGCATCCTTCCAGAGTGTTTTGGTTATTGAAAAGGGGCACGAGTTCAGGCCGAGGTTACTTGATGACCACAAGACAACAAACCCTAAAAGGTGATGCCTTGGCGAACAGATTTAGCAGCATTTTCGGTCAAATTCTACGCCTAATTTTTCTGGATTTTACTTGATATGGTTTTTGGCCTGGCATATCGCATAGATAAGTCATGCAATTTCAAAAAGGGGACCCTCCGGGAGATCAGGCAGGAAAAGAGATTAGACTCGACCTCGACACCAATGTTTTCATCTTCCCGAGGGGCAATTTAACGAAATTGATCAGTTTTGACCGCTCGCTTGCAACGGCAGCTCCTTGGAAACAGAAATGGATCCTATCTGACGGTTTTTTTATTGAGTCGAGAAACCCGCAGGCACGGCATCAATCGTATCTTCCAACCCGAAATCATCACCCATGATGAAGGAGAATAGGGTTGATACCGGCAATCGTTTCTACAAAGCAGCAACTTTTGGTTCATCATTATGGTGATGAATACCGTTTGAACTCATGTCCTTCCAAATTGAAACCGTTTTTCCCGAATTAATCTCAGGCAGGCATCCACCGCATCTGCGTCATAAATAGTCCCTCTATTTTTCTCGATCTCCTCCAGTGCTGCATTTAATCCCAATGCCGGACGATAAGGACGGTGGGATGCCATTGATTCTACCACATCGGCCACAGCAAGGATACGGGACTCCAGAAGAATGTCATCCCCCCTCAATTTTCTTGGATATCCCGAACCGTCCATCCGCTCATGATGTTCCAGGATCATTCTTGCAATAGGCCAAGGAAAGTCAATGTCCTTTAGAATGTCGTAACCGGACTGTGGATGCGTTTTGATAAGCTCGAATTCAATTTTTGTCAATTTCGTCGGCTTGCTGAGAATATCCGCGGGAACCGAGATCTTTCCCAGATCGTGAACCATTGCAGCCATCTGGATACCATCAATCCGGTCGGAGGTCAGTTGCAGTTCCATGGCAATGGCAAGGGACAGGTCAGCCACCCCTCGCTGATGCCCCGCCGTATAGGGATCCCTCGTCTCAACCGTCACTGCGACGGCCCGCACGGTGGCTTCCAGAGCCTTCCTTAATTTCTCCATGCTTTCCTTACGGTCCGTAATGTCCCTTGCCAATACCAATAGGGTCGATACCCTGCCTTCTTCGTCAAACTCCGGCACTACCGTCGAGAAAAAGCTTCTGATACCGTCGGGGGACGGAAAATCAAACTCAAAATTCACCGGCTTTGCCGTTTCAAATGCCTTTCTGAATTGATGGTTCCAGTGCTCTAAACTTTCCCTTGGCATACCGAGCTCTTCATTTGTTTTTCCAAGGTAGTCTTCAACGGTGAGGTTCGTGACTTTTTCGATGGCTTTATTGATAAAGACATGACGTCCTTCTCGATCAAGACGGGAGATGATATCGGGCGTATTTTGCGTCAGTGTCCGAAATTTCTTCTCACTTTCTCGTAAAGCCTCCTCGGACCGCTTTCGCTCCGTGATGTCTTGGTTTACACCATAAGTCTTGACCGTCCTGCCATGCGAGTCCTTAACGATGAAGAAGCGGACAGTGATATAGCCGACCGTACCGTCTGCGTAAAGTATGCGGTGTTCAAGCTGTCGGTTGAAATGGGGATCGGTTGTTTCGATGGCTTGCCGTGTTTCTTCCTCGACCTTATGCATGTCCTCGGGATGGACAAAGCGATCGGCATATTCGGCGGCATGCATAGTATACCCGCCAATTTGCTGGGCCGTGGTGCGAAATATTTTATAGAACTGGTCATTAAACGTGAAGAGATCGGTGGCAACGTCGTATTCCCAGTGGCCGAGATGGGCCATTTCCAAAGCGTTGGACAGTTGAGCCTTGTTGGCCCGGAGTTCCACCTCGGCCCGCTTGCGTTCGGTAATATCGATGAAATTGCAGGCGAATTGGTTGGGTCCGGAATGAAAAGCTGTTACCACAAAGTATTTGTCCAACGCCTTTGAATAGTTTTCAAAGAGGGCCGGCTCTCCAGTCAGGGCTACGCGGCCATAGGTCTCGATCCAGTACCGCTCAATATCCGGTAGCACTTCGAGAACCGTCCTGCCGACGATATGTTCGGCTTTCAAACCGGTTATCCGCTCGAAGGCCGGGTTGACGGTTAGGAAACGGTAGTCGACCGGGTTCCCTCGTGCGTCACAAATGATTTCATGCACCGCGAAGCCGTTCAGCATTTCTCGAAAGAGTGACTGGTAATCCTGCTCTCTCTTCCGCTTTTCACTCATGTCGCGGACGATCATGCTCGTCTTTTGCCGGCCGTCATGATCCCTGAAGATGACCGTAGAGACTTCGCCGGGAAACGAGGTGCCGTCTTTGCGGATAAAGGTGAGTTCACCCTGAAACCTGCCGGTGCGTGCCCGTTCCTCAAGCGCCGCCGTGAGGCGCGGATCAGTCAGATCCATCAAACCTGCCCTTCCGATTCGGCATATTTCCTCTTCGCTGCGCTGGAAGATTCGACACGCTTCCGGGTTTGCTGCCAGGATTATTCCATCCGGTATCGTAAGCAGCACGGCATCAATGCTGTTGTTAAAGAGCGAACGATACTTCTCCTCGCTCGCCTGCAGTTCCTTTTCCGCCAACTTTACGCTCGTGATGTCCTCGACCACGGCAACGATATGATCCACACTGCCATCGGGTTTCCGCACACACCCCACAGAGAGATCGGTGCAGATGATCTTTCCATCCTTCCGGATGAAACGCTTCTCCATATGGTAGTGATCCGTTTGACCGGACAGAACGCGGTTAAATTGTTCGAGATCCGCCGCAAGATCATCGGGATGCGTCATTTCCGTCCATGTCATGCGGACGATCTCGTCCCGGGAATAGCCCAAGATGGAGCAGATTCTGTCATTTACCTCGATCCATCCCTTTTCCGGGGAGGTAATGGCAATGCCATACAAAGGCAGATCGAAGTAACTGCGGAAGCGGGCCTCACTCTTTTTTAACCCGTCCCTCTCATTCTCCCATTCTGATTTCGATTTTTTCAGTTCCTCAATCCCCTGTCTTAGAGAATCCAGTTCCTGAATCAAAGCCTGCTTTGTCTTGGATTGATCTTTCATATGGTTATCCCGTATATGTTGAGATCTTCCAATTAGGTGGGGAGATTAAACAGGGCCTGCACCATGACCATCTGTTGTTTCTGAATCGTGTCCATACTGCCATCTGCTTACGAATAGGCCCTAAAGTATGCTTAATGTCAAATGGAATTGTTGCAAAAAAAAGAAGATTGTCCCCTGATTCTCGGAATTGCCGACCGCTCATTTTCAGGAAGGCTTCAGTATGCGGCACCGATGATATAATTGGCGGCCCAGCCTTCGTGTGTTTCATCCAGGTTCATTATTATTCCGGCTTTTACCAGTACAAAAAAGAGCGGATCGCCCCCAAATTGCTTCTAATTGGCTGAATTTTCATTTCTGTAAATCACCTTGACAACCCAAACCGCTTTTCATAACCTGAGAACATATAAAAGCAGATTCTTATCAGCCCAACCCACAACTTTAACCGAACAGAAAGGCAACCCGATGACACTCTTATGGATCATCATTGTGGCGGCGGCGATCATTGCCGGGG
>JAXDCM010000107.1:0-2927 GCA_034677965.1 Syntrophales bacterium | reverse complement strand
GCGGAAAACCTTTTCATCATCTCCGTTTGCTGATAAGATTTCAGCGCTCTTATTACCCCAAGGAGAAACGAAATGGCGAACGATCCGAACAAGGTCATCTACTCGATGATCGGAGTGAGCAAGGTCTACGAAAAAAAGCCGGTCCTGAAGGAGATCTATCTGTCCTATTTCTACGGCGCGAAGATCGGCGTGCTGGGACTGAACGGTTCCGGAAAGAGTTCCCTATTGAGGATCCTGGCCGGCGTGGATCAGGATTTCATCGGCAAGACGATCCTCAGCCCCGGCCACACCGTCGGCTTTCTGGAGCAGGAGCCGAAGCTGGACGACGCGAAGACGGTCCGCGAAATCGTCGAACAGGGGGTCCAGCAGACGGTCGACCTGATGAATGAATTCAACGAGATCAACGAGAAGTTTGCCGAACCGATGGACGATGAGGCGATGAACAAACTCCTCGACCGGCAGGCCAAGGTGCAGGAGAGGCTGGACCATCTGGACGCCTGGGACCTCGATTCACGCCTTGAAATGGCGATGGACGCGCTCCGCTGTCCGCCCGGGGAGACCCCGGTGAAGGTCCTCTCCGGAGGCGAACGGCGGAGGGTCGCCCTGTGCCGACTGTTGCTCCAGAATCCCGACATCCTGCTCCTCGACGAGCCGACGAACCATCTCGATGCCGAGTCGGTCGCGTGGCTGGAGCACCACCTGCAGGCCTATGCGGGCACCGTCATTGCCGTGACCCATGACCGTTACTTTCTCGACAACGTGGCCGGCTGGATTCTCGAACTGGACCGCGGCCAGGGGATCCCATGGAAGGGGAACTACTCCTCCTGGCTCGAGCAGAAACAGAAGAGGCTCCGGCAAGAAGAGAAATCGGAGACGGAGCGGCAGAAGACCCTCCAGCGGGAACTGGAGTGGATCCGGATGTCGCCGAAGGGGCGCCACGCCAAGTCGAAGGCCCGGATCAGCTCCTACGAGGAGCTCCTCTCCCAGGAGCGGGACGCCCGCGCCCGGGAGCTCGAGATCTACATCCCCCCGGGGCCCCGCCTCGGCAAGCTCGTCATCGAGGCGGACGGCGTCGCCAAGGGATACGGCGACCGCCTGCTGGTCGAGGGCATGTCCTTCTCGCTCCCGCCCGGGGGAATCGTCGGGGTGATCGGCCCCAACGGAGCCGGCAAAACGACCCTCTTCCGGATGATCACCGGCCAGGAGACGCCCGATGCCGGAACCATCCGGATCGGCGAGACGGTGAAGCCGGCCTATGTGGATCAGAGCCGGGATGTCCTGAACCCGGACAAGACGATCTGGGAGACGATCTCGGAGGGGCAGGACATCGTCGTCCTCGGAGACCGCGAGGTCAACTCGCGCGCCTATGTCTCCCGTTTCAACTTCTCGGGGACGGACCAGCAGAAGAAGGTGGGGCAGCTCTCCGGAGGGGAGAGGAACCGCGTCCACCTGGCGCGTATGCTCAAGGAGGGGGCGAACGTTCTGCTGCTGGACGAACCGACGAACGACCTGGACGTGAACACGATGCGCGCCCTCGAGGAGGCGCTGGAAAATTTCGCCGGCTGCGCGGTCGTCATCAGCCACGACCGCTGGTTCCTGGACCGGATCGCCACGCACATCCTCGCCTTCGAGGGGGAGAGCGAGACCGTCTGGTACGACGGCAACTATTCCGAATACGAGGCGGACCGGAAGGCGCGCCTCGGCGCCGCGGCCTCCCAGCCGCACCGGATCAAATACCGCCAGTTGACGAGGATATGAGCGAAACATGAGGCCATCCTTCGAACAGGGGCCCATCCGCCCGCCCAGCGAAGCTGGCAGCTTGCTCATCCGGGTCAGCCGAAACTGCCCCTGGAACCGCTGCGCCTTTTGCCGCACCTATAAAAACGCAAAATTCGAGCTGAGGAGCGTCGATGAGATTCTGCGGGATATCGACAGCATGTCCGAGATCGCGGAGGCCCTGAAAGAGCTTTCCATTCGGCAAGGGGGCCGGGGCCTCATGACGGAAGCGGTCGTCCAGGCCGTTTTCGATCGCTACCCCGGCTTTGACGAGCATCACCGATCCATCGCCCTGTGGCTCTATCACGGCGACGAGTCCGTATTTCTCCAGGATGCCGATTCTTTGGTCATGAAAACGGACGATATTGTGACCATCCTTCGGCATATTCGCGACGCGTTTCCGTCCGTGAGGCGGATCACCACCTACTGCCGGTCCAAGACCGCCGCGCGAAAATCGGTGCAGGAACTGCGCTCGCTCCGGGAGGCCGGGCTGGCCCGGATTCACGTGGGGATGGAAAGCGGCCTGGATCCTCTGCTGAAGCTGATCCAAAAAGGGGCCACGGCGGCGGACCATATCGCGGCCGGACAGAAGATCCGGACCGCCGGGATTTCGCTCTGCGAATACGTCATCCCGGGTCTGGGCGGCCAACTTTATTCCCGGGAGCATGCGGCGGAAACGGCGAGGGTGATCAATGCGATCGATCCCGATTTTGTCCGGCTGCGGACCCTGCATGTGGTTAACGGAACGCCCCTCATGGAGATGATGCAGAAAGGGGAGTTTTCCCCGTTGGGCGATGAGGAGGTCCTGCGGGAAATCCGGGCGTTCCTGTCCGCCCTGGAGAGCATCGGAACCACGATCGTCAGCGACCACATTCTGAATCTGCTGGAAGAGATCGAAGGCAGGCTTCCCCAAGACAAGGAAAAGATGCTGGATGTCCTGGACCGGTATTTCTTGCTTTCCGAGGAACAACGGCTGGTGTTCCGGCTGGGCCGGAGAAGCGGGATCTACCGAAGGTTGGATGATTTGTCGGATGAGGGCGCCTACGGTGAGCTGAAAAATATCGTCGATCACTACGAAGCGATGGGCAAGGGTTCTCTGGAGAAACATCTCTCCGAGATGATGCACCGTTACATCTGAAGCTCGTCCGTTT
>JAXDCM010000106.1:0-3443 GCA_034677965.1 Syntrophales bacterium | reverse complement strand
GCGGAAAGAACGATCCCAGCAGCATTTTGAAGATCTCCAGCCGGGTGAAGGTGAAGATCGCATAGAAGATTAACAACCCCACCGCGCAGATGCCGAACGTGATCCAGAAGCCCAGGGTGGGGGGATGCCGCCCCGGCGATGCCGGCTCGGCAGGCGCCTCAGCCGGCGCGTTCGGAGACTCCTGCGCCGTCTCGGCCGGGGGTTCGGCAAGCTCTTCAGAACCCTCCGGTTCCGCCAGACCTTCCGTTGCCTCGGCGGGAACCCCGGCGCCTGTCTCTTCCGCCGCGAATCCCATCTCCTGCACGCCCGCCGTGTCCAGCAGCGTCGGCGCCGTCGTCCAGAGGTAGATCACAAGGACGAAAAGCCCGACTGCCAAAGCCGGCAGCAAGGCGATGAACAAGTGGTTGAGCAGGGTCTTGAAAGGGACCTCCGCGTTTCGTTTCCCCTTGAGGGCCCCGATCAATCCCTTCAGGGCATTGCTGCTCCGGGTCTTCGCAACCACCTCGGCCCAACCGGGAAGCGGGACATACTGATCCTCCTCGGAGAGAGGTGGGGCGATGCTCGGTTTGATCTTCGCGTAAATGACGATGTAGCCGACATACAAGAGGGCCAGCATCGTCCCGGGCAGAAACGCCCCTGCATAAAGCTGGACCACCGACACGCCGGCCGTTGCCCCGTAGAGGATCAGCAGGACCGACGGCGGGATGAGGATCCCGAGGGTTCCGCCCGCACAGGTGGAGCCCGCCGCAAGCCGGACGTTGTATCCCGCCTTGAGCATTGCCGGGAAAGCGAGGAGCCCCATCAGCGTCACCACTGCGCCGATGATGCCCGAGGCGGTGGCGAAGACCGCGCAGGTCAGGACCGTCGCTACGGCGAGCGACCCGGGGATCCGCGCGGTGGCCAGGTGCAGACCCTTGAACAGGGCCTGGATCAGGTTGGCGCGTTCGACGAGATATCCCATGAAGACGAACAGCGGGACCGCGATCAGCACGTCGTTGTTCATGACCCAGAAGGCGCGCTGGACCACCAGATCAAGGGTCTGCTGGACCGCCAGCGAAGGGTTGACGCTGTTATAGGCGTACCAGGCGAAAAACGTTCCCAGTCCCATCAGTGTGAAGGCGGTGGGGAATCCCAGCATGATCGCCACAACGATCAGGGCCAGCATCAGCAGACCCAGGTGGCCGTTGGTGATCTTGTCCGGCGAAGGCATCGCGATGAAGAGGCCGATGACGATCAAGGCCAAGATCGATAATCCGAACCAGGCTCCTTTTTTCATCGGTCACCCCCCTTTTTAGACGTCACGTACTCGTCGAGCCTGGCGATATCCTCGTCCTTGACATGCATCTGCGCCTTCAGTTTTTCGACATCCACCTCCTCGACATCCTGCTCGCGGGAAGGCCACTGCCCTTCCTTGAGGCATCGGATACAGCGGATCATCTCGACGATTCCCTGCAGCAGCAGGAACGATCCGGCAACGGGAATGACCGTTTTGAAATGGTAAACCGGCGGACCGTTGGCGGTGATCCCCGAGTGCTCCCAGATGGCCCACGATTCGCCGGCATAGAGATACCCGGCCCAGATGAGGGCGCACACGCCGGGCAGAAAGAAAATCAAGTAGAGCGTAAGATCGAGGCCGGCCTGCAGGCGCGGCGGAAAGAAGCCGTAGAGGACGTCGCCGCGGACCATGTTGTTCTTCGAGAGCGTGTAGGCGCCGGCCATCATGAACAGCGTCCCGTACATCTGGAGCATCCCGTCGAAAGCCCAGTCGTGCGGAGCGTCCAGGGCATAACGCGAGAAGATCTCCCAGGTGATCATCAGGGTCAGCGACACGATGAGCCACGAAAAGATCTTTCCGACAAAGGTGCTGAGCCGGTCGACAGTAAGCAATAATGTCTGCATATTCAGCCTTATCCCAAAAGTCGGCCATCCGGACTGCGCCCGGATGGCCGATCCGTCATCCTCTGGAAAAACCGGTTACTTTTTCTTCCTGCCGAAATAGTGGTTGTAGGCCAGCGTCGGGCTGACCACGGTTTCCCGCTTCCATTTCACCGTCCGCTCGGCGAACTTCTTCTGCGATGCGGCGATCTCCTTGAACAGCGGGTTCTTGGCAGAGTACTCCGCCTCGACCTTGTCGAAGATCTCGAGCTGCTTCTGGAGGATCGAATCCGGCGTCTTGTAGAACTTCACCTTGTCCTTCGTCTGCAGTTCGATGTAGTCTTTCGAATAGCGGTCGATCGATTTCCAGGTCACATCCGCCGACGCGGCTTCCACGGCGTTGTCGATGATCGCCTTCATCTTGTCCGGCAGCGCGTCGAACTTGGTCTTGTTGAAGAGAATCTCGAAGCATTCAGCGCTCTGGTGGTAGCTCTGCAGCATGCAGACCTTCGACACGTCCGCAAAACCGAGCGCGCGGTCGGACGAGGCGTTGTTGAACTCCGCGCCGTCCAGCAGGCCGCGGTCCAGCGCCGGGACAATCTCGCCGCCGGGCAGCGCGTTTACCGCCGCGCCCATCCCTTTGAACAGGTCGATCGAGATTCCCACGGTGCGGAACTTCATCCCCTTGAAGTCGTCCACCTTGGCGATGGGCTTCTTGAACCAGCCGAGCGGCTGGGTCCACATCGGACCGTAGGAATAGGATTTGACGTTGACGCCGATCGCTTCGTAGACCTTCTGGAAGAATTCCTTGCCGCCGCCGTACTTGTGCCAGGAAAGGATCATATCGGCATCCATCCCATAGCAAGGGCTGGATCCCCACAGCGACAAGGCGTTGTTCTTGCCGTAATGGTAGACGAAGACGCCGTGACCCCCGTCAAGCGTCCCCTTGGAAACGGCCACCAGTAGGTCGAAGGCCGGTACGACGGCGCCCGCCGGCAACACCTCGATCTTCAGATCGCCGCCGGTCATGTCGTTGACCTTCTTGGCGAAATCGAGGGCGTACTCGTGGAAGATGTCCTTGGTGGGCCAGGTGCTCTGCCACCGCATGTTAATCGGCCCCTGCGCCTTGAGGACCGATGGGAAACCCAGGGTTGCGGCCCCGGCCGTGGCCAGCGCCGCGCCGGCGAGGAAATTGCGGCGCGAGATCCCCGTCTGCTTGACCTCTTTGCTCTGTTCTTTTTTCGTCATACTCCCTCCTTTTCACTGGTTGATGGGACCGTCCTGAATTCAAAAAAAGCCTAAACCGACTTCCGCAACTGCTATAGGATCCCGCCCCGGATGAGGAACAGCATTCTCGCATCCGGTGCGAACGCCATACCAAATGGTTTCCAAATCACGAAAAGCGCGGTTTCGAAGGGAGACAGCAGACAACATGACCACGGCCTCATCGTCGTTTCCTGCAACAGTGCACGCCAAATCACAAAAGGATCGTTTTTTGTTACAAGCTTTTTATCTTCAAACAACGACCCCGTCCAGCCTATGCTTAAGCTTCAGGGAAGAAGATCGCC
>JAXDCM010000105.1:0-22867 GCA_034677965.1 Syntrophales bacterium | reverse complement strand
GGCTTGGATCAACTTCTCGACCGAACCGGCCCTCGTCAGTGCGAGGGAGACCGGCTGGCTCGCCGGATAGACGCTCAGCGAGAACGCCCCGTTTCCGACCGACTTCCCATCCATGATTTCGGCCATGACCGCGAGATTGTCGAAGGCCCCACCGGCGCATCCGGCCACAACCCCCTGGTCTGCCCGGAGACGACCATTGACGAGTTTGTCCGTCAGCCGGAGCTTCAGCGCGGGGTTCTCCAGAAGCCGGGTCCCCGTCTCCTCGACCTCGCGCAGGATATCCCCGGCATTTCGATTCAGTTCCGATATCGGCCAGGCGTTGCTCGGGTGGAACGGCAGCGCAATCATCGCGGGCACTTTTCCGAGATCCACCTCCACGATCCCGTCGTACCAGCAGACCGCCTCCGGCTCCAGCGGGCGGTAATCCTCGGGGCGTCCGTGGATCCTGTACCAAGCCTTCACCCGGGCATCCGTCCGCCAGATCGAGGAGAGGCAGGCCGTCTCCGTCGTCATCACATCGATCCCGTTGCGGAAATCGATCGGCAGGTCGGATACCCCCGGGCCGATGAACTCCAGCACCTTGTTTTTCACCCAGCCCCCCGGAAACAAGTCCCGGATGATCGCCAGCGCCACGTCCTGGGGCCCGACCCCGGGGGCCGTCTTCCCCTCGAGAAACACCGCCACCACCTCCGGCCGGGGCAGGTCATAGGTTTTCCGCAGGAGCTGCTTGACGATCTCCGGTCCCCCCTCCCCGATTCCCATCGCCCCCAGCGCTCCGTAACGGGTGTGGCTGTCCGAGGCGAGGATCATCCGGCCGCAGCCGGTCATGGTCTCCCGGAGGTACTGGTGGATCACCGCCTGGTGCGCGGGAACGAATATCCCTCCATACTTTCGAGCCGCCGACAGGCCGAACAGATGGTCGTCCCGGTTGATGGTCCCTCCCACGGCGCACAGGCTGTTGTGGCAGTTCGTCAAGACATACGGCACCGGGAAGGCCTCCATCCCGCCGGCCCTGGCCGACTGGATGATCCCCACATAGGTGATGTCGTGCGACGCCAGCGAATCGAAACGGATCTTCATGACCCGCGGATCTTCCGACCGGTCGTGTGCGGCAAGAATCCGATAAGCCATGGTTCCCTTCCGGGCTTTTCCCGGGTCGATCTCTCCTCCGCTCCAGGGTCCGAGACCCGCCTCCGACAGCCGACGGCCGACCGTTTCCGGATCGCGGGCATCCGCCTCCTTCACGATCAGACGACCCCCCAAAACAAAAGCGCCCTCTTTCGATACCTTTACCATCGCACGGCTCTCTTCCTTTGCATGGATGAAAACAGCTTTGCTTATAGATGATGTCGGGCGGATGTTCAAGTCCATTGATGTCCGGCAGGGC
This sequence comes from Syntrophales bacterium, assembly GCA_034677965.1. GTDB lineage: Bacteria > Desulfobacterota > Syntrophia > Syntrophales > UBA5619 > UBA5619. The sequence continues at coordinate 21,480 of JAXDCM010000105.1, read as the reverse complement.
AAGGACTTCCTGATGGACTTCCTTGAAATCGCACCGGAACCATGTTAGAAAAGCGAAAAGCATACAACCAGAGGATCCGATCATTCATGCCGGTTTACGAATACACAGCCCTCGATGCCGGCGGCCGCCGACGGAGGGGAATCGTCGATGCGGGAAGCGCCGTCGCCGCCCGGCAGAAGCTTCGCGAAACGGACATCTTTCCCGTGTCCCTCTCCGAAACCTCCGGTCGGAAGCGGGAAGAGAAAGTGGCGATCGGCGTTGACACCCGTCTTTTTCGGAGGATCGGTCTCCGGGAACTGGCCGTGATGACCCGGCAGCTTGCGACGCTGCTGGGGGCGGGATTGCCGCTCGTGCCCGCTCTCTCCGTCCTCGTTTCGCAAACGCGGAATCCCCTGCTCCAGTCGACGCTGGCGCAGATCCGGGAAGAGGTCAACGAGGGAAACAGCCTGACCCGAAGCATGACCGATTTCCCGAAGATTTTCCCCCCGTTCTACGTCAATATGGTCCGGGCCGGAGAGGCCTCGGGGACGATCAACCGCGTCCTGGAGCGGCTGGCCGATTTCCAGGAGGCGCAGCAGGCGCTGATGACCCGGATACGATCGGCGCTGGCCTACCCGATCTTCATGTTTCTGATCGGGAGCGGCGTGCTGTTCTTTCTGGTCACCTTTGTCGTACCGAACATCACGAAGATCTTCGGGGAGATGCACCAGACCTTGCCCGGGATCACCGTTTTTCTGGTCGCTGTCAGCGGTTTCCTGAAATCCCTCTGGTGGATCTTGCTGCTCGCGCTGGCGGTTGCCGTCTTCGGCCTGCGCTACCTGATCCGGAACACCGAACGGGGCAGACATCTCTGGGACCGGCTGAAACTCGGGGCCCCGCTGTTCGGGAGGCTGAACCGGAAGATCGCCGTGGCCCGTTTCAGCCGCACGCTGGGGACGCTCCTGCAGAGCGGCGTGCCGCTCCTGGCGGCGCTGGAAATTGCCGGAAGCGTGGTGAACAACCGGGTCATCGCCGGGGAGATCCGGCGGACGACCCGGGAGGTGGAAGAAGGGCAGAGCCTCTCTGCGCCCCTCTCCCGAAGCGTGTTTTTCCCCCCCATCGCCGTCGAGATGATCTCCGTGGGGGAACAGAGCGGCAACATGGAGACGATGCTGTTCAGGGTCGCCGATGCCTACGAGAAGGAGGTGGAGGCCGACATCCTGCTGATCACCTCCCTGCTGGAGCCGGCGATGATCCTCGTGATGGGAGCCGTGGTCGGGTTCATCGTGATCTCCGTTTTGCTTCCCATCTTTGAAATGAATCAGCTCGTTCGCTGATCGATTGGGAGAAGACAGAATGAAAAAGAGCAACGAGAAGGGGTTTACGCTGATCGAGCTGATGGTCGTCATCGTCATCCTCGGCATCCTGGCCGGGTTGATCGTCCCCCGGATCATGGGACGGCCGGACGAGGCCAGGCAGGCGAAGGCGCGGATCCAGATTGAAAGCCTTGAAACGGCGCTGAAGCTCTACAAGCTCGACAACGGGAATTATCCGACGACGGAGCAGGGGCTTCAGGCGCTGGTCACCCCGCCGACGACGGGAACGTCGCTGAAGAAATGGCGGGAGGGAGGCTACCTCGAAAAGGGGAAGGTCCCCAAGGATCCCTGGGACAACGACTTCATCTATCTGTCTCCCGGCGCCCACGGGGATTACGATCTTTCCTCCCGCGGCGCGGACGGCGAAGAGGGTGGGGAGGGGAAGAACAGGGACATCAACAGTTGGGAAAGTGACTGACCGGGGATATACGCTGATTGAACTCTCCGTGGTCGTCCTGCTCATCGGGATGATGCTGCTGATCGCCGTCCCGCAGGTGCGGGACACCCTGCTCAGCGACGACCTCGACGCGGCGGCCCGGAAACTGGTCGGCGTCGCCGGTGAACTGAGAAACGATGCGGTTCGCGAGCAGGTCGACTACCTCCTCCATCTCGATCTCAAACAGCCGGGCTTCTGGACCTACAGCGCCGATACGACCGCCGAAAAGCAGTCCGAAATCCGCAAGGGGGCGATCCGCTTCCCCGAAGGGATACGGATTGCCGGAGTCCGTCACCCCGGGGAGGTCAGAAAAACGGATGGGGAAACGGTCATCCGTTTCTTCCGCAGAGGGTATGTGCAGCCCACCGTCATCCATCTGAAAAAGGAAGACCGCACCTTCACCGTTGTGCTGAACCCCTTTCTCCCGAAGGTCGGCGTTCATGAGAAACATGTCGATTTCGCCTTCAATGAGGATGACCGTGCCGCCGGCCTGTGATCGGCGTCCGCCGGTCGGCCGCGCTCCGCTCGGCTTTACGCTCCTGGAGGTCATGATCGCCATGGCGATCCTGGCCATCGCCCTCGTCGCCGTCCACCAGTCGCACTCGCAGAGCATTTCCATGGCCGGTTCTTCCCGCTTTCTCAGCACCGCATCGCTGCTGGCCCAGAGCCGGATGGCCGCCGTCGACGCAGCGGATCCGCGGCAGCTTGCCCCGTCACAGGGGGACTTCGGGGACGATTATCCGGACTACCGGTGGCAGGTGGAGATCGGTGAGACGGAAAACACGCTGCTGAAAAAAATCATCCTGACGGTGACGAACAGCCGGATGGCTGTCCGCAACACCTACCGTCTGACCCTCTACAAGGTGGTGATGCCGTGAACGGGAAAGGGCATAACGGGTTCACGCTGATCGAAATCCTGATCGCCGTCCTGATCCTGGGAATTGTCCTGACGACCGTGTTCGCCTCCTATACCGGAACGTTCCGGATCATCCGCGATGCCGAAGCGGATGCCGAGACGTACGGTATGGCCAGGACGGCTCTGGATCGGATGACCCGGGATCTGGAGGCGGTCGCTCCCTGGAAAGGGGCGTTCACCTTCCGGGCAAGACCCTACGGCCTGGGAAAACGGGAATTCACGCGCGTGATCTTCCGGTCAGCGGCCCATGTCGCCTTTGTCGAACGGGAGGCGGCAGAGGGAATTGCGGTCATCGAATACGGCATCGAAGAGACAACGGATGGGACGGAAAAGGGGGGGTACACCCTTTACCGGAGCGATTCCCTCCGCCGTGATCCGGAAAAGGAAGGGAACGGCGACGGGAAGTATCCGCTGTGCAGCCGGATCGAGAACCTGACCTACCGCTTCTTCGACGCCGCGGGCCGAGAGTATGAAACCTGGGAAGACGGTGCGGCGGAAGAGGCGCAAAAAAAGAGGGCCCCCGCAATGGTCGAGATCCGCCTCGTCCTGATGAACGAAAAAGACCCGGAGCGTCCCTTTCCATTTATGACGCGGGTTCGTCTGCCGTTCAACCGGGTGACGACGTCATGATTTCAAGCAGCCGGCGAGGCATCGCCCTGATTGTCGTATTGCTGATGGTTGCCATCCTCGTGGCGATCACGATCCAGTGGAACCGTTCGTCCCGCTCCGAGGTCCACGAGGCGGCCAACCTGAGCGACGGCATCCGGCTTCGGTATGTGGCTGAATCCGGGTTCTATGCGGGCGAGGCGCTCCTGCTGTCCGATCGAAACGGGTTTGACGCACTGACGGAGAAATGGGCAAAGGCGGACGAGTTGGCCAGCCAGTCCGAAGAGTTCTTCGACAACGGTTCGTTCCGGCTCCTGATCGAAGATGAGGGGGGCCGGATCCCCATCAACCGTCTGGTCAACGGAAACCTCTACAATGCGACCGTTCGGGACATTCTGCTGCGCCTGATGACCGGTCCGTATTTCCGCCTTTCCAAGGCCCGGGCCGGAGAGATCCTCGATGCCGCCAAGGACTGGATGGACGCGGACAGCGAGGTGACCGGCGGCGGCGCGGAAGAAGGGTACTATGCCGGACTGGGCAGGCCGTACGCCGCGAAGAACGCTGCTCTCGATTGCATTGAGGAGTTATTGATGGTAAGGGGAATGACGAGTGAATTGTTTTACGGCACGGAGGAATCTCCCGGTCTCGCGACTTGCCTGACGATCTTCGGCGATGGAAAGATCAACATCAACACCGCATCAAAGCCGGTTCTCCGGGCGCTGTCGGCAGAGATGACGGACGACGGCGTCGAAGAGCTCGACGAATACCGCCGGAACGAAAAAAACGATCTGACCGATCCGGGGTGGTATTCCCGGATTCCGGGGGCGGCCGATTGGAATATCCCTTCGGGGTTGACCTCCGTCGGGAGCGACACCTTCCGAATCGTTTCTATCGGCCGCCAGGGAAGAATGGAGCGGAGGATCACCTCCGTCGTCAAGAGGCAGACCGACCGGAAGAAGGTGGACCTGCTGTCCTGGAAGGTGGAGTAATGCCGGAGAAAATTCTGGGCCTCGACATCGGCGCCGGCAGCGTCAAGGCGGTCCTTCTTTCCCGCGGATTTTTCGGGGCGCACCGGATTCTCGGCGTTCGCCGGATCGACATCCGGGGACCGGGGGGCGTCCCGGAGGCGCTCGCGCTGCTCTTCGCGGATCCGGTTTATGAAGGTGCGACCTGTGTGACGGCTCTCCCGGCGGATCGGATCTCCTTCCGGAACGTCCGCCTCCCGTTCCGTGGCGATCGGCGGATCCGTCAAACGCTCGCTTTCGCGCTCGAACCGCTGATCCATCAACCCCTGGACAGTGTCTTCATCGATTATTTGGCCTCCTCGCAGGATGTTCATTCGGAGATCTTTGCGGCCCTGGCCGACCGTTCGCTCGTCGGAGAATGGACGGAACTTCTCTCCCCCCATACCCGCGAGACGGCGGTCATCGATGTCGGGGCGACTCCACTGGCCGCGTTTCTGATGCAAAAACCGGGTTCACACACCTGCACCCTGGTGCTGGATGTCGGTCTTCGGGATACGACGGCCATTTTTGCCGCGGAAGGCCGGATTTGCCACATCCGTCATTTTCCCTTCGGCGGGGAAAAGGCGACCCAGGCGGTGGCCGAGACCCTGCGGATGGACACTGCCGCCGCGGAAGCGTTAAAGAAAGCCGGCGACATCCCTGAACCGGCATCTGCGTCCGTGCGGGCCGTCTGCGATCCGTTTCTTTTTGAGCTGAAAAACACACAGCGCTTTCTTTTCGACCAGGGGAGGATTCCCTCGGAGATCTCCCGGATCATCCTGACGGGAGGAGGCGCCCTGACGCCGGGTCTCGCGGAAAGACTTTCCAGGGCATTTGCCGTCTGCGTGGAAGGGACGGACCTGATCACGTCCGGAAACTACGAGATGGAACATGCCCTGCGTTCGTCCTGGGAGCCGGCGATCCTGGACCAGGCCCTTGCCCTGGCAACCAGGCCGATAGGCAAAGGGCGCGGTTTCAACTTCCGTCAGCGGGAATCGGTGATGGCGGGTTTCGGAAGGTCTGACGGGTTTTTGAAAAAGGGGGCCGCGGCCATCGTTCTGATCCTGATCCTTGCCGGCATTGAGCTGGGACTCGATGACTACTCCGCGCGATTGCGACTCGCCGGGCTGAAAAGCCAAATTGCAGCGGACTTCCGGAAAATGGACCCGGAGACGACCCGGATCGTCGATCCGGTGATCCAACTCCGGGGAAAGATCGCCGAAGCGAAAAAGCTTGCCGCGGGAATGGACAATGCACACACGGCAACCAGAGCGATCGACCTTCTGAGAGAGATCTCGGTGCTGGCGCCGCCAGACCTTCACGTCACCTCCCTCACATGGGACGGGAACGAGGTCGGCCTCCGGGGCGAGATCCGCGATCCGGACGGCGTGGATTCCGTCCGGCAGAAATTCGCGGGGTCGAAATATGTCGAGACGGCGACGATCGGGGAGAGAAACCCGATGAAACAGGGAACGGGGGTGGCGTTTCATCTCCGGATGGTTTTAAAGAAATGAGAAGCCTCTGGGAACAGATGACGAAAAGTCAGCAGCGGACCGTAATCGTCGGCCTTGTCTTCGCGGTTGCAGCCCTTTTCGTCCGGTTCGCCGTTTTTCCATACCTCGACGCGCGGCACAACGTGGAAAGGGGGATTGCCGGCAGCGAAAAAACCCTTCGCGAACTGGCCGGCCTCGGCGGGGAATTCACCGTTCTGCGGGAACGGCAGGCGGAAATCCGCCGGGCCATCGAACGCCGGCCGCCGGATTTCAACCTTTTCTCCGATCTGGAAAGGCGGGCAGCCGAAGCGGGAGTGAAAACGAATATCCGGTCGATCACCCCATTGAAGACCATTGCGGTCGGCCCCTACGAGGAGGCCTCCGTCGAGATCCGGCTGAACAAAATGACGATGAGGCAGTTAACGGATTTCCTATACAAGATGGAATCACGGGAGGATGCGGTCCGGATCCGGAGGATGTCCGTTGAGAAGACGAGGGAGGATCCCGGATACCTGAACGTGCAGATCCAGGCGCATACCTATCTGCCTCCGTCTGCGAGGACCCGTTGAGATGATGCCGAAAAAGACCCGGGCCGTTGTGGGTTACATCCTGGCCGGCATGGCCATGCTGGTTCTGTTCCTCTATCTCCGTTTTCCGGAAAAGATCGTTAAGGATTTCATCGAATCGGCCGCGTCCGCCCGCTGCCCCGGAATTCGGCTCTCGTTGGGAACGACACGGCCGGCCATTCCGCCCGGGCTCCGTCTGGAGCCGGTCGAGGCCGTTTTCCCGGCGCATCCCGGGGAGACCCTCCGAGCGGATCGCCTGACCGTCCGGCCCGCCTGGCCTCCGCTGTTCCGGGGGCGCTTTGCGTTCCTAACGGAGGCGGAAAGCTACGGCGGAAGGATTCGGGGACGCATCGATTTCGGGAACATCCTGACCGTCAAGGGACCGTTCACGGCCACGGCGGATTTTGGGGACATCCGGCTTGAAAAATGCGCCTGGCTTCGAGAAACCCTGGCCCGTCAAGCTGCCGGAACGCTGAAGGGGTCGGTCTCTTTCAACCATGCCGGGGAATCCCTGCGGAGCGGAACGGGAAACCTGATATTCACGTTGACAAACGTGAATTGGCCGCTCACGGAACCCCTGTTCGGCTTCAGCCGACTCGATTTCAGCAGGGTCGAAGCAACGATCGGCTTCCGGAACGGCAGCCTGAAAATTACGGAATTGTTCCTGGACGGGAACAGGCTCAAAATCGCGCTGAAGGGGGATGTGATTCTTTCCGACAATCTCCCGGAGAGTCGGATCGACCTGAACGGAACCCTCGAAATGCCGGGACAGGGCAATCGCCGGGTGAAGGTGGCCATCGGCGGCACCTTGCGGAGCCCGCAGGCGAGATTCATGTAAGGGACGGGGTGATCGATTGGAAGGGTTGCGGGGTTTGCTGCTTTCACTGACCGATTTCCGGAAACCGGGTCCCCGGCGGTTGATGATCCTTGTGTTGATGGGCATCCTCCTCTACCAGGGGGTGGGAATCTTCTACAAGGGGATGGCGGTCCGGATAAACCGGATGAGGCCGGCAACGACGTTGGAGGCTCAGAGGCAGCCTGTCGCCGCGGTCCAAGAACCGATGAGCGCCTACGGGGTGATCGCGGAGCGGAACCTCTTCGGCACCGTCTCCGAAGCGGTTGGCCGGACCCCGACCGCGCAGCGGCAGGATGCCGAGCTCCCCTTCGACGTCAAGGGAACCGTCGCAGGCACGGGAAGATACGGGTTTGCAATCATCGAGGAAAAGGGGTCACGGAAGCAGCGCCTCGTGAAGGTGGGGAGCACCGTTTTCGACGCAAAGGTGATTCGGATCAAGCGGAATGCCGTGGATGTCCTCGTGGCCGGACGGGAGCGGACCCTGAAGATCGTGGAAACGAAGGAGGCTCCGATCCTCCCGCCGCAGGGAAAGCCGGCCGCCATGGAGGCGTCCGCCGCTCCCGGTTCCATCGTCATTCCGCGGAGCGAAGTCGACGCGGCCCTGCAGGACATGGGAAAGATGCTCAGCCAGGCCCAGGTCCGTCCATACTTCAACGCGGGGGTTCCCGACGGATTCATCATCGGCAGCATCCGGCCGGGGAGCCTCTACCAGCGGATGGGAATCGCCAACGGGGACATCATTCAGGAAGTGAACAACCAGCGGATCCAGACGGCAGACGATGTGATGGGATTGATGGACACCGTCAAGTCAGGCTCGTCCCTGTCCCTGGGAATCAAGCGTCAGGGGAAATCGGAGACATTGAATTATCAGTTTCAATAGGAGAAGGGGGAAGGAAAGGCGCCCCTTCCCCTTCCCCAGGGATCGTTTTTATGTATGAATCCTATTTCGGTCTGCGGGAGAATCCCTTTTCCCTTTCCCCGGATCCCCGGTATCTGTACCTGAGCCCGCAGCACCGGGAGGCGCTGAACTGCCTGATTTACGGGATCCATGAAAAAAAGGGTTTCATGGCGGTCACCGGCGGGATCGGGACGGGCAAGACGACCCTTTGCCGTTCCCTGCTCGCCGGCCTGGATGATACCGTCGCCACGGCGCTTATCTTCAACCCCGCCCTTTCCGACATCGAACTGCTCAAGACGATCAACCAGGAGTTCGGCATTCGGTCGGAGAGGGGAAGGGCAACGAAGAAACGGTATCTCGACGCGCTGAATGATTTTTTGCTGCGCAATTTCACTGCCGGGAGGAAAGCCGTGCTGCTGATCGACGAGGCGCAAAATCTTCCGCACGGCGTGATGGAGCAGATCCGGATGCTTTCGAATCTGGAGACCGTCCGGGAAAAGCTGATCCAGATCATCCTGCTGGGGCAGCCGGAGCTCCTTCGGCTGCTGGCGCTTCCGTCGCTCCGGCAGTTGAATGAACGGATCACGGTCCGTTATGAGCTGAAACCGCTTGCCCGGAAGGAAATTCGCCATTATATTGGGCACCGGATCTCCACGGCGGGCGGGCAGGCGGAAGCGATCTTCGCCCCGGGGGTTTACGGCCGCATCTATCGGGCGTCGCGGGGCATCCCGCGGCGCATCAACGCGATCTGCGACCGGGCCCTGCTGGTCGCCTACGGTAAGGACCTCCGAACCGTCGATCGGCAGATCATCGGGGCAGCCATCCGGGACATCGGTCCGGGATACCTGACGGAGACGGACGCCGCCGGGGTGAAACGGATCGTGCAGGGGATTGTCCTGGCCGCCCTTTTGGGCACGGCGTTGTTTCTGGCGGGATACGGATATCTTTCAGGCGGATTTCCATGGCCGGCGTTCCGTTAACCTGTTTCGTGGCCGTCAAATGGATTGACGAAGGCGGAAAATGAGTTATATCAATGACGCATTGAGAAAAGCCCAAAGGGAAAAAGAGAAGCGCTACGGGAATTTCAGCGGGGTCGATACCCTCGGAGCGGGCGTGTCGAACCGCGCCTGGAAAAAGAGGGCGGCGGCCGCTGCGGCGCTGATCCTCTTTGTCGCAACGGGTTTGGCGGTCGCGTTTTGGTCGTGGAATCGGCCGGACCCGTCCTCCGGGACGGCGCCTGCGGCATCCATTGCGAAACCTTCCGTTGCGGGGGCATCCCCGGTCCGTTCGCTGCCGGAAGCGGCCGAGGCGTCCGTGCCGGTGAAGGAAGATGTTCCGGATGAGGATTCCCGCCCGGCTGCGCCGAGGGTCTGGGCATCTGCGGACATCGGGACCCAAACGGCCGGTGAAGCGGAAGCCCGGTACGGGGAAGCCCTGTCCGCCCAACGAAGCGGAAACCTTGGAAAGGCTGAGATTCTTTATCAAAGGGCGCTGGCATCGGATCCCGACCATGTCCGGGCGTTGAACAATCTCGGGGTCGTTTACCTGACCCGGGGGAAACGGGAAAAGGCCGTCATGGCTCTTGGCCGGGCGGTTGTACTGGAAAAAGACTATGCGGATCCATACTACAACCTGGCCTGCTTTTACGCGCGGACAAACGAGCTTGAAGAGAGCCTCTGGTATTTGAAAATGGCCGCAAGACTGGACGGCAAGGTCATCGAATGGGCGAAAAAGGATGCCGACCTGCGACGGGTCGTCGCGTCGCCCGAATTCAAGAAGCTGACGGAGGGGAAGAAAAACTGATGCCGTTACCACAAAGAATCTTTTTCCGTTCCCCGAAAAGAACGGATAACCGCTGCCCGGGCGAAAACGGCTGGAAGAGATCCTGTCGGACGGGGGGGCGCGGATCCGGGCTTTTGATCGTTTCTTCCGCAATCCTTGCGGCAATCGTTGTTCTGCTCCCTTTTCTGCTTCCGGACGCCGTTTCCGCGGCCCGCATCGCAGGGGAGGAGCAGCCTGTGGCCACCGAGCCCGCGAAGCCGCCCTCCCCCCCGGCGTCCGTCAAGGCAACGCCGTCCCGTGTTCGGACGGCTCCACCGGCAACGGGGGAAACACCAACGGTTTCGGCGCCGCAGAAAACCGCGGAGGCCCCTCCGGTGAAGGCCAAGGCTGCTCCGGTTCCCCAGCCGCCGCCACCGGCGCGTCCGCCGGTCGGACGCTATGTCACGATCGACTTCGACAATGTCGACATTCCGGTCTTCATCAAGTTCGTCAGTGAACTGACCGGCCGGAACTTCGTGATCGACGAGAAGGTCCGGGGAAAGGTCACGGTCGTTTCGCCGAAAAAGATCGCCGTGGAGGATGTGTACAAGATGTTCGAGTCCGTCCTGGAGATCTACGGCTTTTCCGCGGTGCCGTCGGGCGACGTGGTCAAAGTGGTTCCGGCGCTGGATGCCCGCGGAAAGGGCCACGATATCCGATTGAAGAAGGAGAGCATCGACCCCGAGGATAGGATCGTCACCCAGATCTTTTCGCTGCAGAATGCGAACCCCGAAGACATGAAGAAGGTTCTCGATCCGCTGGTCTCCAAGACCAGCGTGGTCCTGGCCTACTCGCCGACGGGAATGCTGATCGTCACCGACGTTCTCTCCAATCTCCAGCGCATCCAGGAGATCGTGACCGCCCTCGACGTGGAGGGGGTCGGCGAACTCATCACGTATGTTCCGCTGCAGTACACATCGGCAACGGAGACGGCCAAATCCCTGACGACGATTTTTCAGCAGCAGGCCGTCCCCGGCAAGGGCGTCGTATCGCCGATCAAGATCGTGCCGGACGAGCGCACCAACGCGCTGATCATCCTGGCGGCCGAAAACGATATGATGAGGATCCGGAAGTTGCTGCAACTGATGGACAAAGAGACCCCCAGAGGGGCGGGGTCCATCCGGGTCTATTATCTCCAGAATGCCAAGGCGGAGGATCTGGTCAAGGTTCTCACCGGTCTCCCCCAACCGGGAAAGCCGGCCGACCCCAAGGCGCCGGCCGCGGCCGTCCTGTCGAAGAATGTTCAGATCGTGGCGGATAAAGCGACCAATGCACTGGTCATCACGGCGGAGACGGCGGATTATCTCGTGATCGAGGATGTGATCCGGAAACTGGACATTGCCCGGGCCATGGTCTACCTGGAGGGGCTGATCATGGAGGTGAACGCCGAAAAGAGTTTCGGCGTCGGCGTCGAGTGGAGCCTCCTCAAAAATACGGACATCTCCGCAGTCTCGGATCTCGGGGGAAGCAGTGCCGGCATAGCGGGCTTTAGAGGCACTTCCATCATTCCACAGGTCGATTCATCCGGCACGATTTCCATGCCGAGCGGGTTTGCGCTGGGCGTCATCGGGGCGGGAATCTCGATCGGGGGGATCACCTTTCCAAACATCGGCGCCGTCCTGCAGGCGTATCAGAACGATGCGGACGTTCGGATCCTCTCCACGCCGCAGCTGCTGACCCTGGACAACGAGGAATCGGAGATCACCGTGGGGAAAAATGTCCCCTATGTCACCCGACAGGATACGACGACGACCTCCACGACCAACTACAGCAATTACGAGTACAAGGATGTCGGGGTGACGTTGAAGGTGACTCCCCAGATCAATCGGGACGGGTATATCCGGCTCAAACTCGATCAGTCGGTCACGAAGATCCTCTCCCAGTCCGCAGAGGTGGACTCGGCCGGCACACAGATCCTGGCCCCGACCACCCTCAAGCGCACCGCCAAGACGACCGTATCCGTGAAAAGCGGGGAGACGGTCGTGATCGGCGGGATGATTCAGGATGATTCTGAAAAGGGAACCTACAAGGTGCCCCTGCTGGGCGACATCCCGCTGCTGGGATGGCTTTTCAAGTCGAGAGCCACATCCAGTACGAGGACAAATCTGTTTGTCTTCATCACCCCGCGCATCGTCCAGAATCCGGAAGACGCGAGAAAAATCGAGGCGGAAAAGTCGGAATACATGCGGACCATTCAGGAGGGCACGATCCGCAATACGCCGAACCGCAAAAAGGAGGACAACGGGCAGGAATGACGGGTTCGCGAAACGATCCATCCCGCAAAGGAAATGCGACGGGACGCTCGGGCGACCCGGCCGACGCCTTTCTATCGATCGACGGTCCCGCGGCCTGGGACGGAGAAGAAGAAAGGCGGACGGTGACGACCGGCCTGGATGCCCTTCTTGTCGCCCGGGGGGCGTCTCCGGAGTCTCTCGCGGAGATCCGGGGTCTCCTCCGGACGAACGGTTCAGGGATGGTCGATCTGATGGTCCAGAAGAAGGTCCTTCCGGAAAAGGAGCTGCTTGCCGCCCTCGGCGAGGCATACGGCATCCCCTTTTGGGAAGAGCTTCCGACAGACCACATGAAGACCGGCTTCACCGAGCTTTTCCCCATCCAGTATCTGAAGAAACAGAGAATGGTCCCGCTCGATACGCCGCAGGGGTTCGTCGTGGCGGTCCACGACCCGACCCATTTCCAGGCGACCGACGACCTCTGCCGTCTGCTCGGGCTGCCGGAACGGCGGATCGTTCTGGCCACCCAGGAGGCGATCCATGCCGCCATCAACCTGGCCTATGACCTCAGCCGGAGCACGGCGAAGGCTTTTTTCCAGGAGATGGACGATGAGTCCACCGCCGGCATCATCTCCGAAATCGAGGAGACCGGGGACCTGCTCGACGAAACCAGCGACGCCCCGATCATCAAACTGGTGAACCTCCTCCTCTCGGGAGCCGTCAAGGACCGGGCCAGCGACATCCATATCGAACCCTACCAGACCGCGGTGAGGGTCCGCTACCGGATCGACGGCATCCTCTACGACATCCTCAATCTTCCGCGAAAGATTTACTCTCCGCTGGTTTCGCGCGTAAAGGTCATGGCGAAGCTCAACATCGCCGAGAAGAGACTCCCGCAGGACGGCCGGATCGAAATCAAGATCGCCGACCGGAGCGTCGACATCCGGGTCTCCACCATTCCAACCGCCTTCGGGGAGCGGGTGGTCCTCCGGCTTCTCGACAAGACCGCGTCGATTCTGATGCTCTCCGACCTCGGGATGGATGACCGGAAGATCGGGATCTTCAACGGATTGATCCAGTCCCCTTACGGGATCGTCCTGGTCACGGGGCCGACGGGGAGCGGCAAGACGACCACGCTCTACGCGGCGCTTTCGAGCATCAACCAGCCCGGGGTCAACATCATTACCATCGAGGATCCGATCGAATACCAGATCGACGGGATCGGCCAGATCCAGGTCAATCCGAAGATCGACCTCACCTTCGCCCAGGGGCTCCGCTCCATTGTCCGCCAGGATCCGGACGTCATCCTCGTCGGTGAGATCCGCGACCGCGAGACGGCGGAGATCGCCATTCAGTCGTCGCTCACGGGACATCTCGTCTTCTCCACCCTGCATACGAATGACGCGGCGAGCGCCGTCACGCGCCTCATCGACATGGGAATCGAGCCCTTTTTGGTGACCTCGTCGGTCATTGCGATCATCGCCCAGCGCCTCGTCCGTGTGCTCTGCCCGAAGTGCAAGGAAGCCTACATCGCCGACGACGAATCACTCGCCAATCTCGGGGTGGACCGCAGGCAACTGGAGGGGCAGACCCTTTACCGGAAACGGGGATGCGCCGCCTGCATGAACACCGGTTACCACGGCCGCACGGCCATCTTCGAGATCCTCGTCCCCGACGAAACGATCAAGCGGCTGATCCTGAAGACGTCCGACGCCAACCAGATCCAGGACGCGGCGATGAAGCGGGGGATGACGAGTCTGCTGGCCGACGGCGCGAGAAAGGTCCTCGACGGCGTGACGACGATCGAAGAGGTGTTCCGCGTCACCCGGATCATCAGGCGGGAGACCGACCTCGAGGCTTGACGGAGCAAAAACCGCGATTGCCTCTTGATAAAAAAGCATTCATTCGATACAAGCGGGCAGCGCGGGCCGGTCTTCAAGCCGGGTGTTCCCGTCAACCCTCTTGAAGCCACATACAAAAAAGGATCCAAACTCATAAGGAGGCGTGCGCTGTGACCCGGAAGAAACTGACACGAATCGATCTCCAGCGGATGAAGGAGAAGAAGGAGCCCGTGGTTTGGGTGACATCCTATGATTACTGGACGGCGAAGTTTGCCGAAGAGGCCGGAATGGATATGATCCTGGTCGGAGACTCGCTCGGGATGTGCGTCTACGGTTATGAAGGGACGGTGCCCGTGACGATGGAGCAGTGCATCTACCACAGCGAGGCGGTCCGGCGGGCGGCCCCGAACACGTTTGTGATCGGCGACATGCCCTTTCTCTCCTATCAGGTCAGCATCGAGGAGGCGGTTCGCAACGCAGGAAGGTTTTACAAGGAGGCGCGCGTCGACGCGATCAAACTGGAGGGCGGCCGGCGGGTGTGCGCCCAGATCCGAGCGATCGTGGACGCCGGAATGCTGGTGATGGGACACATCGGCCTCACGCCGCAGAGCTCCGGCCAGTTGGGCGGATTCAAGGCACAGGGACGGACGGCCGAAACGGCGATGGAGCTGTTCGAGGATGCCCGGGCGATCCAGGCGGCGGGGGCTTTCTCGATCCTCGTCGAGGCGGTGCCGCCGGAGGTATGCCGGATCATCCGCGACGATCTGAAGATCCCGGTCTACAGCATCGGCGCGGGAGTCGAAGCGGACGGCCAGTTGATGATCTGCAGCGATGTCCTGGGGGTTTTCCAGGCCTTCACGCCGAAGTTCGTCAAGAAGTACGAGAATATCGCGGACAAGACGATCCGGGCCTTTACCGAGTATGTCCGGGAGGTCCGCGGCCTTGAATTTCCGAAGCCGGAACACACCTACAAGATGGTGGAAGGCGAGCTGCCGAAACTGGAAAAACTCCTGAAAAAGAAAGAGACATAACCGATAAAAGGCAAGGATCATGATCGAATTCTATAAGATGAGCGGGAGCGGGAACGACTTTATATTGATCGACAACCGGGACGGCTTGCTTGCCGTGGGGAATATCGTCGAGTTCGTAAAGCGGGTATGCACACGGAAGGTGTCGGTCGGGGCCGACGGGCTGATCGTGATCGAACGGTCCGACCGGGTGGATTTCCGCTGGCGCTTCTTCAACGCCGACGGTTCCGAAGTGGAGATGTGCGGGAATGGCGGCCGTTGCGCAGCGCGTTTCGCGTTTCTGAAGGGGATTGCCCGCGAGAAGCTTTCCTTTGAAACCGTCGCGGGGATCATCGATGCCGAGGTGCGCGGCGATGTCGTCAAGCTCCGCCTGACCGATCCCCGGGATCTCGTCACCGACGATGAGATCCGGATCGGAAACCAGGTCCTTTTCGTCCATAGCGTCAACACCGGCGTTCCCCATGTCGTCCATTTCGTCCGCGATCCGGACGATTTCGACGTTTTCAACACGGGCAGGGCCATCCGCCGGCACAAACATTACCGGCCGGCCGGGACCAATGCCAATTTTGCAGCGGTCCTCGACGGCCACACCCTCCGTGTCCGGACCTACGAAAGGGGCGTGGAAGACGAGACCCTGGCCTGCGGGACCGGCGCCATCGCCTCGTCCCTGATCGCCGCAACGAAAGGGTATGTCGAATCCCCGGTGGATGTGCGGGTGCAAAGCGAGGAAACGCTTCGGATCCACTTCACCCGGACTCCGAGCGGATTCGAGAAAGTTTATCTGGAAGGAAAAACCACCATGGTCTATCAGGGAACCCTGTGGGACGAGGCATGGCGGTAGAAAAACTTTCGTCCGCCGCGGACCTGAAAATCCATTCCCATTGCGAAAGGAGAACGACGTTGCAGACAGCCGAACGTTTGACGAAGATTCCGCCCTACCTGTTCATGGAACTGAGAAAGAAGATCGCCAAGGCCAAGACCGACGGCGTGGACGTGATCAGCCTGGCGATCGGCGATCCGGTCGAACCGACACCGGATTCGGTCATCGACGAGCTGTGCCGGGCGGCGCGCGAACCTGAAAACCACCGTTATCCGACCGACGAGGAGAAGGGGATGTTCGCCTTTCGGGAGGAGGTGGCACGCTGGTATCGGACCCGTTACGGCGTTGCCCTCGATCCGGCAACGGAGGTCCTGGGGCTGATCGGCTCCAAGGAGGGGTGCCATCATTTTGTACTGGCCCGGATCAACCCCGGCGACATCGTGCTGATGACCGATCCCGGCTATCCCGCATACCGGGCAAGCATCCTGATGGGGGGCGGAATTCCGTACAATGTTCCGATCCGTCCCGAAAACGATTACCTCCCCGTCCTCGAGGAGATCCCGGCGGAGATCCGAAAAAAAGCCCGCGGGATGTTCCTGAACTATCCGAACAACCCGACCGGCGCCTGCGCGACACGCGCGTTCTTCGACCGGCTGGTCGCCTTCGCAAAGGCGAACGACATTGCCGTCTGCTACGACAACCCATACAGCGAGGTGGTCTTCGAAGGTCAGGAGAGGCTGAGTTTCCTGTCCGCCCCCGGGGCGAAGGAGGTCGGCGTCGAGCTCAACTCGCTCTCCAAGCCCTACAACATGACGGGATGGCGGATCGGCATGGCTGCGGGAAATCCGGAGCTCATCGCCGCGATCAGCAAGGTCAAGGAGAACACCGACTCGGGAATCTTCAACGCCATCCAGTATGCGGGAATCCGGGCGCTGCGCGAAGAAACGGGGAACATCGAAAAGATGCTGTCGATCTACGCCCGGCGGCGGGAGCGCGTCCTGTCGACGCTCCGCAAGATCGGGATCAGCTTCCAACCGCCGAAGGGAACCTTCTATCTCTGGGTCCCCACACCCAAAGGGCTGGACTCGCTGGCCTTCACAAACCTGCTGTTTGAAAAGGCGGCCGTCGTGGTCGCATCCGGGACCGCCTACGGCCAATACGGCGAGGGATTCATCCGGATCTCGCTCACCGTCCCGGATGCCCGTCTGGGAGAGGCGCTGGCACGGATTGAAAAGGCCTTCGCATAAAGGGCTTCGATCGACGGCATAGCGCAAAGAGGCAGTGGCGATGGAAATCGGAATTCTGGGGCTTCCGCAGAGCGGCAAAAGCACCCTCTTCGAAATCATGACCGGTGTTCGCAGCCGGGAGATGCACGGGGAGACCTGCGTCCGGGGCCTGGCTTCCGTTCCCGACGCCCGCTTCGACCGCCTGGTGGAGATCTTCAAACCGGTCAAGGTTTCCCCCGCCAAAGTTCCCTTCAGCGACGTGAACGCCGTTGGGGAGAAGGCTTGGGACGCGGTCCGGCAAAGCCTCTCCGGGGCGGAGGGCCTGCTTCATGTCGTCGACGCCTTCACCGCGACGGGCATTCCCGAGATCGCGGGTCGCTACCGGAAACTGGAGGATGAGCTGATCCTCGCCGATCTGATGATCGTCGAAAATCGGCTGGGGCGGCTCGCAAAGATGGCGAAAAAACCGATGACACCCCAGGATGCGCTTCACGCCCATGTGCTGCCAAGGCTCCGTGAGCGGCTCGAAGAGGGGAAACCCCTCCGGGATTTGCCCCTGACGGATGAGGAGCGTCACGGCCTCCGGAGCTTCTCGTTCTGGACCATCCGGCCCGAATTGGTTGTGATCAACACACCGGAAGACCACCCGGCCGTCCCCGACGGGTTGGTCGCCGAGCTGGGATCGGAAGTTCCGTTGATCGGAATCTGCTGCTCGATCGAGGCGGAGTTGGCGGCCCTGCCGCCGGAGGAGCGAAAGGAGTTTTTGGATTCGCTCGGCGTCTCGGAGGCGGCTTTCGGCCGGGTGATCCGGGCGGCATTTTCGCTGCTCGGACGGATTTCCTACTTCACCGTCGGCGAGGATGAGGTCAAGGCCTGGGTCATCCCCGAGGGCACCAGGGCCCCCCGGGCGGCCGGCGTGATCCACAACGATTTCGAGCGGGGGTTCATCAAGGCCGAGGTGATCGGCTTCGACGAATTCATCGCCTGCGGCGGAACCCATGCCGCCGCCAAGGCGGCTGGAAAACTTCGCCTCGAGGGCAAGGAGTACGTCGTTCGGGACGGCGAGATCATCAATTTCCGCTTCAACGTTTGACCATCAGAAATCCCCTCTCCTGTTTCCTTTTTCGCCGATAGCGGGGCGATTCACCCCTTCAAGGGAATTATTGTTCAGTATGGCGTAGTACTTCCTGTAGTCAAGCGTACGGCAATTTTGACAGATATCTAACATTTCGATCGATAATCATTTTTTAATTTCAATTGGGTTTTCGGCTTGACATGGTGCATCATAAGTGTTACACTCATCGAAAAAGGAGAAAGACCAATGCCCACAAAAAATCCGAGAGTAAACATTGTTGTTGAGCCGCCACTGTATAGTGTTATGCATGACCTTGCAACCAGTGAAGGCATTTCCATGTCCACAATTGCCCGTGACCTTATCCGGGAGGCTATTGACTTGCGTGAAGATGTCGCCCTTGCAGCTTTTGCCGATAGACGCATGAAGTCATTCGACAGAAAAGAGGCGCTTTCGAATGAAGATGTGTGGAAATGATTTATGTCTTTTACACTGCGCTATCATCCCGATGTTCGCATTGAGGATTTGCCTCTTATCGATCGCAGAACAAGAGACAGAATCCGCAAGGCTATCGAGGAAAGATTGCAGACCGCACCACACGAATATGGGCAGCCTTTAAGAAAGACACTGAAAGGCTACTGGAAACTACGTGTGGGTGATTACCGGGTCGTCTTCAAAGTGATCAAGTCCGAGGTCTGGATTCTTGGCATCAGGCACCGGAAATCGGTTTATATGGATATTGGCACAAGGATGTAACAGCTTTTCCATTATGAAACCCCTTGTTTCAATAAAGGATGTTGTCGATGAAATGGATGTTCTAAGCGATGAGCATTCAGCATTCCTCAATCGACATACCGGAGAACTGGTCACCTTATCCAGGGAAGAACTTTCCGCAGCAGAAGAAAATGACGACATTGTTGATTACCCAGAATGGCAGCGGGAAATGATCATCAAGGCAAAAGAAGTCATTGAGTCTGATGACTACCTGCCGCTTCCGAGCAAATTCGATATACATGAATACCATATCATGGAAGATTTTTGCTACGCGGTCGCGGATGACAAAATCAGAGAAGATCTTTTAGATAAAATCAGGGGTAGTGGTGCTTTTCGACGATTTAAAGATGCTATCCAGATGAATGGCATTGAAGAGGACTGGTATAGTTTTCGTCAGGAGGCACTTGAGAAAATCGCCATTGAATGGCTCGAAGCAAACAAGATTCCATATGTGAAGAATGATGGTCGAAAGTGTCAATAAAATATGGCGTTATAAAGTACCAAGTGTCGGAGTGTCAGCGAGGTCTGCTTCCTGAAGTGAGTAAAACGTTGCCCTTCAAGAAAATGCTTGATTACGAACGGTAATTCTTCCCATGTCGCCAAACCTTGTGCCCTTTTTTCTGGAGTTTCCTGAGTTTTCGGCGACAAGGTCACTTTTTCGAGTATTACCACCCTATCCGATTTCCCAAGTATCTATAATCATTGCGCCACATTTCTGCGTTGAAAGTTCGGGGAAGCTTAGATGATGCTAAGCATAAAAGCTTGATATTATATACTATTAGCAATTTCTGTCTGAAAAACTCAGGAAACTCCAGCCCTTTTTTCCCTTGACATTAGTACACAAATAGTTTATTAGCGAAACCATGATTCGATCTTTTCAGTGTAACGAAACAGAAAAGATTTTTCGTCGTGATTTTTCTCGCAAATTTCCCGGCGATATTCAAGAGCGGGCATTTATGAAATTGAACGCTATTGATGCTGCTATCGAGATTCAGGATTTACGATTGCCACCCTCAAATCGATTGGAAGCTTTAAAGGGGAATCGTAAAGGGCAATGGAGTATCCGCATTAACAATCAATGGCGAATCAGTTTTAGGTGGATAGACGGGCATGCAGAAGATGTCGCAATAGAGGATTATCATTAGCGGAGGTGTAGTATGATCAAGAAACGTATACCGCCGGTTCATCCCGGTGCATATCTAAAAGAATTATTGGACGAGCTGGCGTTGTCACAATATCGCCTTGCGA
Organism: Syntrophales bacterium; assembly: GCA_034677965.1. Lineage (GTDB taxonomy): Bacteria > Desulfobacterota > Syntrophia > Syntrophales > UBA5619 > UBA5619. The sequence goes on along the minus strand of JAXDCM010000105.1, from coordinate 1,289 downwards.
AAGATATCGGTGTTCCCGCCATGCGTATCAATTACGTCGTGAACGGAAAACGGCCGGTAACCGCCGAGCTTGCTCTGCGATTGGGACGATATTTTGGACAAAATCCGCGGTACTGGCTGAACATTCAAAGCCGATATGACATGGATATCGTCGAAGATACCTTGTCAGACCAAGTGGCACGGCAAATTCGACCACTTGCGGTTGCCGTATCATAACTTCCTGAAATGTTTTTTTTGAATATTTCCTGACGTTGCACCCTTTCGAATGGAACTCAACGATAGAGACTTTGTTCAGAATCCAGATCCCGGGCGGTTGTTCGATTTTTGGGTTAGAAATTTCTGTTGATATAACGTGAAAGCAATAATATATTGTCTCCTAATGAGGGTAAGCGCTTTCTGAAAACCAATATAGCGAACCCGTCAAAAAGGAGGTCTCTTGTGAATCCAGAAATAATGATGGAAAATTTGATGAAAGAATTGGACAGCGCATTAAAAGCTATGTCCAGAGCGAAAACAGTTGAAGAAAAATTGGTGCACAGCAAAATTGTGAAAAATCTATCGTCTTCACTTGGTATTTTTCTTAATTTAGCAAATACAATGATGGAGGACGATCCCGATTTTATTGACCAAGACAAGTAATCGGACAAGCGTCTGGGAGTGTGAAGCACCGAAACTCAATGTCTTTGAAGCCAAGCGACTCAGTAGTTGACGCTATGCGGAACCTAATGTGAAAACAATCCTGCGGACCTTTTCGCTGTTTTGCGGATAAACGTCTGCAAGGTGCGGTATTGGGAAGGGAGATTTTTCCGGTAATCGAGGTATGCACAACTTCCTGTACTCAAGCATCCGACAAATTCGACGGATACCAAACCTTTCAAATGGTTATAAATGAAATTTGTTTCTTGACTTTTCAAAGCATTAGGAACACAAAAGACGAAAGTCAAATAGGGCATCGTCAAAAGGTTGACATCTAATTTTTAACCCTTCTTGTAAGGGTGATGCCATGAAGAGATTATTTAAACCCTGTTTCTGAAAAGAGGCGGGGTTTTTTTCATCGCTGGGGGGCCGATCTGTTTATTGGGCAAAAATCAAAGGAGGCGATGATGAAAAAAGCAGTAATGTGTCTACTGGCTGTATTTGCCGTGTTTATGCTTTCGAGTTCGCTTGCGGTGGCAGATTGTCCCGATAAAGAAGGCGTCTGTTGGGCCACGGTTTATGGTTCTTGCCTACAAAACAAATGCGGAAGCCCCGTTAAACTGGGGACCATGTCTTACGGCACCTGTGGTATTT
>JAXDCM010000104.1:0-9724 GCA_034677965.1 Syntrophales bacterium | reverse complement strand
GCGGTTCGTCTTTTGCGTCTTGGGGACCGTGTTTCAAGGATTGCGGAGGTAAAATACCATATCGGGACAGGAGAGGATGAATGGCTAAAGCGTTAGAAGGCGTCAAGGTTTTGGATTTCACGCAATATTTGTCAGGTCCCCATTGTACGATGCTGCTGAGCGAGCTTGGCGCCGAGGTCATCAAGGTGGAAATGCCGGGCAAGGGCGAGCCGGAAAGGTTCGCCTCGCCGCTGACCGAAAAGCGTGAGTCGTTTCAGTTTCTCGACCGGAACCGGGGGAAAAAGAGCGTCACGCTGAACCTCAAAAACCCGAAGGGGCTGGAGATCGCCAAGAAGCTGGCGGCGCAGGCGGACATTCTCGTGGAAAATTTCGCCACGGGAAATATGGAGAAGTTGGGCCTGGGCTATGAGGAACTGAGCAAGATCAATCCGCGGCTCATCTTTGCCTCCATCTCCGGCTTCGGACATACCGGACCCAGGCGCAATGACATTTCCTACGACGTGGTCAGCCAGGCGATGGGAGGGTTGATGGCCGTGACCGGATACCCCGACGGCGAGCCTCTGAGGACGGGCATCTCCATCGGAGACTATCTGTCGGGATTCAATGCCGTGATCGCCATCCTCGCGGCCCTGCATTACCGGACCGTGTCGGGCGAGGGCCAGTCGATCGACATCTCCATGCAGGACTCCGTATGGGCGCTGGTTTTCCCGGATCGCGCCGACTATTTCACCACCGGAAATGTCCCCCAGAGATTCGGCAACCAGTTCGCCAGCTCCGTTCCTTTCGGCAGTTACAACGCCAAGGACGGCGCCGTGATCATCTGCACCATTGCGGATGCCCAGTGGCAAAAGGTCCTTCAGGCGATCGGCAGGGAGGATTTGAGCGGCGACCCGCGTTTCTCCACCCGCGATAACCGGGTGAACAACCGGGATGCGGTCAACGCCCTGATAGACGGATTCTGCCGGGAGAGAACGATCGAGGAAGTCCTGACGGCGCTCAAGAAGAATCAGGTCGCCTGCTCGCCTCTGCCCAGTTTTGACCAGGTTGCCAATGACGCTCATCTGGCGAGCCGGGAGATGTTTGTCGAGGTGGAGCAGCCGGTTTCCGGGAAGCTCAAGCTCCTCGGCTCGGTGTATAAGATGTCCAAGACGCCGGGGGACAGGCGCATGATCGCTCCCGCGGCAGGCGAGCACAACGGGGAAATCTACTCCGGGCTCCTGGGGATCAGTCCGCGGGAGATCCGGAAGCTCAAGGAAGAAGGCGTTGTTTGAGGCTGCCGATGTCCATGTTGATGATCTTCACGCTCGCCTCGCGGGTCGGCGTGAAATAGGCGCCCGTCACGAAGGGATGTGCCGGGTGTCGAGAGGAGATCATCGAAGATCCTCGGCGCGCGGCCGCGGGGCGATCTTTCGCGTGACCGGCTCGGTGCAGGCCTTTGCGTTTTCGTTGGTAAGCCGGCCTCTGAGTCTTGTGTTTCTTGTGCTGCTCCTCGCGTCGTTTGTGCTGCAGGCCAGGTTGAGCAGGGTCGAATTAGCCCCCGCAGCTCAAGCCGAGGGAGAAAAAGATCCGTGACACCCTCCCGGCGTCAGAACCGCCGTATGGACCCGCGCCGAACGAAAAGACCATATTCATACAGGAATTTTCCTTATTGACGCCCCTGCGGTTCCGGAGAAGGTGATTCAAGACAAATCCTGTCTTTTCCGTTCTTCTTCGCCTCGTACATGAGTTTATCGACCCGGTTCACGAAGGCCTTCATGTCTTCCTTCGACCGATATTGTGCAAGACCGATGCTCACCGTCAAACATGCCTGTTTTCCCGGCACCGGCGAAAAAATCTCTTCTTTGAGTTTTAACCGGATTCTTTCCGCCGCAACGGCGCCGGCCTCGATGCTCGTCACGGGCATGATCACGGTGAATTCCTCGCCGCCGTAACGATAGGCCGAATCCGTCTGCCGCAGGCATCCTTTGAGCACTTGCCCAAACCGCAACAGGGCCTTGTCCCCCTCGATGTGGCCATACAGATCGTTAAATTGTTTAAAATCGTCCAGGTCGAGAAGCAGAAGGATCAAGGGATGCCCATATCGGTCTACCCGATCGATCTCTTTCTGCAACTGATTGTAAAAATGCCTGGAATTATAAAGCTGTGTGAGATCATCGATAATGGAGAGTTCGCGGTATCTTTGCACGCTTTCCCCCAATTCCTCTTCCATCCGTTTGCGCACGGAGATGTCGCGGATGATCCCGCGAAAACCGGCGGGCTGCCCCGATGAATCCCTGACGAGGAAAACGGATGTCTCCACATAAACCTTTTCCCCGTCCTTCTTCACAAGCGTCGTATCCAAATTTATTTTCGGGGTGTCGGTTCGGTATATTTCCCTGTATTCCTGAAAAAGCTTCTCGGAGTCCTCTTTGCTCATGTACCGGCGATAGTTCATCCCATTCAGTTCTTCTGCCGGATAGCCGAGAATCCGGGATACGGGCGTGCTGAAAAAGGTAAAGTTGCCGGCCAAATCCGCTTCGTAATAACCTTCTTCAATCTGTTCGAGGATATTGTGATACCTCCCTTCGCTTTCCTGCAGGGCCTCTTTCGTTTGCCTCAATGCCTCCGAGGTTTTTTCGATTCGGTCGATCATGGAATTAAAGGACGCCGTTATTTCATTCAATTCCTCTGTTTCCTGGTGAAGACTCAACGACAGCTTCTCGCCGCCTTCCGATGCTTTTTTGAGGAAATCGGCAATGGTGGAAATGGCATCAAACACGTAATGGACCAGGATGATGCCGATCATGGCCAGTGAGGCGATCAGAAGATAAAGGATGACGTTTCTCGTGGACAAGGTGACCTGTTGTTCAAACAGAATGTAAAATACAACCAGGGACGGCACAATGAAGACATAGGAAATGATCACCGTCAGCCTGCGCTTCAAACCATTTTCCTTCATATCGTTACCCCCGATGGTTTTCGTAACCTTTCCCGATCCGGAGAAGGGGACAAGGCCGCTTCTCACCCCCGAAGAAGCATTTCTAATCGCATCCGTGACACGACCCTTGTACGAAATGTAAATTTATCTGCAGGCGCCTTCTATGATGGGGTCTCTTGAAAATGAAACCTTTTCTCTCGGATCAATCTCAGGCAGGCGTCCACCACCGCATCATCATAAAGGATCCCCCTGTTTTTTTCGATTTCATGAAGGGCTGATTCAAAGCCGATGGCCGGGCGATAGGGCCTGTGGGAAGCCATGGACTCCACTACATCGGCGACGGACAGAATGCGGGACTCCAGCAGAAGGCAGTCTCCGGCCAATCCGCCGGGATACCCCGATCCGTCCATTCTTTCATGATGCTCCAGGATCATCCTGGCAATAGGCCAGGGAAATCCGATATCCTTAAGGATCTCATGCCCGGCCAGGGCATGGGTTTTGATGAGTTCGAATTCCAGTTCCGTTAACCGCGCCGGCTTGCTGAGAATCTCTGTGGGTACGGCGATCTTTCCCAGGTCATGTATGAGGCCTGCCATATGGACTCCCTCGATCTGATCGGCAGTCAATCCCATCTCCTTGGCAATCGCGCGCGAAAGATCGGCCACCCGGCGTTGATGTCCCGCCGTATAGGGATCCCGTGTTTCAACGGTCACGGCAATGGCCCGAACCGTGGCTTCGAGAGTGTCGCGCAATCGCGCAAAGCTTTTGTCCAATTCCTCTTCGGCTTTTTTACGCTTGGTGATATCCGTCATGAAGTTCAAGGTGGCCGGCTTCTCCATCCATTCAATCGGGACTGCGCTCGAATCCGCCCATCGGACGGATCCATCCTTGCAGATCACCTTGAATTGCCGGACAGGCTGAGGTTCCTCGCCCTTCATTCTCCCGATGTGCGCGGCCCGCATTTTTTGCCGGTCGTCCGGATGAATAAATTCGATGAAGGGTTTTGAGATAAGCTCCTCAATGGAATAACCCAAAATGTCCGAAGTGATCGGATTGGCATATTTGAGCATCCCATCCTGTGCAATCAGAATGGACTCTCCCGCGTTTTCCACCACAAGGCGGTATTTATGTTCACTGTCTTTCAATGCCTCCTCGGTCCTTTTGCGGTCGGTGATGTCCAGAACCGCGAAGGTTACCCCCTTTTCAGGGTGATCAGGATCAATCTGCGTCGAACTCAGGATAATATCGATGACCGTGCCGTCTTTTTTTCTCCACCGCGTTTCCACCATCCCCGTATTTTTTTCGCTGATTTGACGATACTTTTCCTTTCCCACATAGTCATAATCTTCCTGGTTGGGGTAGAGCATCCTGGCATTCTGTCCCAGAAGCTCCCGGCGAGAATATCCTGTCATCGAGCACAACATATCATTGACTTCCTGAATGACTCTTTCGATGACCATGCCGATACCGACCGGAGCAGCCCGGAAGATGCTTGACATTTTGATTTCCTGCTGCTGCAACGCCGCCTCTATCCGCTTGCGCTCGGAAATATCAATAAAGCTCTCCACATAACAGTTCCTTCCTTGAAGGGTCATGGGATGAACGGTTTTCAAGATGTCTTTCATTTGTCCATCCGCACAGAGCAGCTTACGTTCGGATTCATCGATGCTTTGACCGAGATCTTTAATCGGACACTTGCCTTTATCGGCCGTGCAAACCAGTGCGTGGCAGATCCGGCCGACAATCCTCTCTTTGGGCCATCCGATTATTTCCATGGCAGTCCGATTGGCTTCAAGAATGATCTGAGAGTCCTGATCAATGATCAGAATTCCCGTTCCTACGGTATCGAAGATGGCCTGCAGTTTGGTCTCGCTCTCCCGCAACATCTCTTCCGCTTGTTTTTGTTCGGTCACATCTTCATAGATGGCCACAATTTCCCCGGAGGGGAGCTTGTAGACATGGTTCTTCCGCCATCCTGTGATCCGGGTATCCCGGTAAAACGTGATGTCATGATCCTCCGGGCGGCCTGTATGACAAACCCGCTGAAATACGGACAGAAGACCGAAATCCTGGACCCCCGGAAAGACCTCCGTCATCCGCTTGCCCAGCAGCGCCTCTTTTCCGATGCCATCCATTCGTTCAGCCGCCCGGTTGAAATCCCGGAAGATGAAGTCCGTTCCATTTTCGACGGCTTCATAGACCGCTATGCCGCTGTTCATTTGCTGAAAGAGGCTATAGAAACGGTTCTCGCTCTCCCGAAGCGCCATTTCCATTTTCTTGCGGTCGGTGATGTCGCGGGCCACGGACTGGAAGGCGACGACTTCGCCGTCCTGAACGACCAACTGTGTGTTTTCCCCGATCCAGATATCACGGCCGTCTTTGGCGATCATCGGGTACTCATAGTAGGTGTTGGGGATCCTTTTGACGAACTGACGGCCAAAAAACCTGCTGGCCTCGTCGCGGATGTCCGGCCGGATAAAGATCAGATAATGCGCCCCGATCATCTCCTTTTGTTCGTACCCGGTAATACGGAGCGCAGCCTGGTTCACAAAGGTGAAGTGCCCGGTATTGTCCGTTCGGAAAACGATGTCGCTGGCACGTTCCACCAGATCCCGGTACCGTTCCTCGGTTTCCCGCCGGGCCTCCTCCGCCCGCTTGCGGTCGGTAATGTCGCGGGAGCTCAGGATCACGGCCACGGCTTCGCCCCGACCATCCCTGAGCAGGTCGCCGACCGTATCCAGCCAGACATAATAACCCTCCGCGTGTCTGACCCTGTATTCGGTCTGGACCGGTTTTTGGCTGACAAGAGAATCGGCAAATAAATAGACGATTCGATCCATGTCGTCGGGGTGAAGAATGTCGAAGGCCAATTTGCCGACGCGTTCTTCCGGTTTGTAGCCGAGAATCCTCTCATGGGAAGGGCTGGCATACAGATTGACTCCCTGCAGGTCCGTCACCCGGATCATATCGGACATGTTGTCCGTAATCATCTCCAGGGTAGGAAGAAATGCGCCGCGGCGTGATTCCGGCTGCACCGACTCTGCGATTTTCATTCTCCGCCCGGCCGGCGCCCGGCCGGGTTTCTTTTTGCTTTTCCGCTGAGTTTCCATGGTTTGCTCCGGGTGATGACGTGAATCCTGAATATGGGAAAATTTAGAGAATCCTTTTCAGGGACCGGCCATAGACGATTACGCCAAACTTTATGGCCATCACTTGTAGGGTCTCAATTTCTTCCAGTGAATATTTCGAGAGATTGTCTTTTTTTTCCGCCGTCACTGAAAAACTGCTTGCGGCATTATAGCAATGCATTCGATCGGGCGGAGGGAAGCTGCTTTCAGGCCGGTTTGCGTATTCAGGCAAGGTGGTATCCACAAGCTCGTCAAGGGCTGAAACGATGATGGTGTACCCTTCTTTCCTTAACTGGAGCTTCAGGGCGTCCAGCAAATCGGAAATCTCTTTGTAGGGTCGCAATTTTTCGAGATTAAACCAAAGGGTGATCCTTTTCCTCTGAATCATGGGTGGAACGTCCGGATCAAAAACCATTTCGCTGATGCTGCCGATGATTCCAACTTCGCTGTCGATATCCCCGTAGAAACGCATTCCGAATGCGTCGACTTTTTTGCCCCTCTTTCCGAAATTCAATTTCAATACTTTCATGGTGCCCCCAACACAGACTGTAAAACCGTATTCCCGCTCATCCGTCATTCCGCCTTTGTTTGGACGACCCACCGCCGCATACGGCTCTGTTCGCTTTTCCATCCCGAAGATAGCCGGAGATCGAGAAAGGACCGGAAAAGCTGATCCATGATGCCGGCCGCTTTTTCGATCAGGTAAATCCTTTCCAGAACCTGTCCCTCCTGATCGGTCTCTTCTCCTCCCTCCTGATCGGTCTCTTCTCCGTTCTTTTCGCCGACAGCCGGCAGTTTCATCGACTGAAAATGGAAGCGGTCCGCCTTGAACGTGAATTCCCACTCCGCCCCGTCGAGGGCCAACCGGAGCCTCGCCGTACTGATCTTTTTCCCCTGGCGCAGCGCTTCCTTTCCCTCCTTGAGGCCGGCATGGAGCCCCTGGCAAACCACCGTTTCGGCATATTCCCCGTCGCCGGATTCCAGAACGAGGCGACGCATGAAAACGACCTCGCATTCCGCGCCGTCGGAAAGACGGATCATTCCGTTTCTCTCTTCGCTCTTGAACCAAAGCCAGGTGAGAAATTCGCGGCCGACCGTCAACGGATCGATTTCAGGCGGGAGAGGCGAATGAGGGATGACGGGGGTGTCGGAAGCGGCAGCAGAACCTTGCGGTTCGGATCCTTCGTCTGCGGCATGCCAGGGTGCATAGGGAGACAGGCCAAGCGAGAAGGAATCCCGGAACATTTCCTGAAGCTCGCCGACCACCTTATCCGAGATACAGCAGAAGGTTACGAGTCGATCCGGGATGGAGCAGCAAATTTCGTGAAAAGAGGGGACAGGAAGGGTTTTCCCGAGCAGGTCAAGCCGCACCGACTCTCGGATCGCCTCGCGTTGTTCCCGGTAAAGCTTCTTCTGTCCGCTCTCCGCAAGCTGTTTCCGTTCCGCCCCCAGAATACGGAGCCGAAGAAGGGAAGGGGCAATGGATTTCCGGTCGATGCGCAGGGAGAAGAGAATGTATCGTTCCTGGGCGTAGGACGTGTACGGGGGATCCGCATCCGGATCATTTTCCAAGGCAGTCCAGCCGGCCGCCTTTTCGTCTGTCGTACGCCAGACGGTCCGGAAGGAATCGCGTAGGATCCGTTCTTTAAAGAAATCGAGAAAGGAATCCGGCAGTGCACCGGTGATGCGGTAACGAGAAAAAGTGACAGGTCCGTTCAGCAATCCCATAGCCTCTCCTTTGCAAACGACCCTAACCCAGTTGTCCGGGGGATGTCAAGATGAAGCAGGATCCGTCAGCATCACCCATATACGCATGGACACCCCCAGGGTTTTGTGATAGAAAAAAACGACAAATTTTGCGGCAGGGCATTCACATGATGATCAAGAAAATTGGAATCGTTGCCAATATTGCCAAGGAAAAATCGCCCGTGTACACCGCCGCCCTCCGGGAGTGGATCCTGAAACGGGGTCTGGAGGTCTATCTCGAGGAGGGGATTGCCGCCAAGATCGGCTGCCCGCCCGGTGTCGAAAAAACGAAGCTATGGACGACGGTCGATCTGCTGGTCGTTTTCGGCGGCGACGGAACCATTCTGCGGACAGCCCGTCTCGTCCGCAAGCGGGATGTGCCGATCGTGGGGATCAATCTGGGGGGATTCGGATATCTGACCGAGGTCAATCTGAATGAGATGTACGCAGCGATGGAGTTGATCCTTGCCGGAGATTTCCAGCTTGAAAAAAGGATGATGCTCGACGTAGAGATCCAGGGGGGCGGGGAGCCGTTCCGGGAGGGGACCGTTCTGAACGATGTGGTGATCAATCGGGGAAACCTCTCCCGGATCGTGGAACTGGAGACGACCGTCGACGGCAACTACCTGACAACCTTCAAGGCCGACGGCCTGATCATCGCGACGCCGACAGGATCCACGGCCTATTCGCTGGCGGCCGGGGGCCCCATTGTCTTTCCCGAACTGAATTCGATCATCATCAACCCGATCTGTCCCCATACCCTGACGAACCGGCCCGTCCTCCTGCCGGAAAGCGCGGAGGTGCGGGTCTCTCTCTGTACCCGGGAGCAGGGTGCGACCGTGACCCTCGACGGACAGGCCTCCTTCACCGTCAAGTATGGAGACAGCGTGACGATCCGGAAGTCCCGGTATATCACCACGCTGATTTCTTCCCCCCACCGGGGCTATCTGGAGATACTGCGCAAAAAACTGGGATGGGGCGGTTCCCAGACGGGAGCGGCTCCGAAGGGTGAAGATGCTCGCGGAACTGAACATCCGTAACTTTGCCATCATCGATGAATTGAAGGTGGACTTCGACAGGGGTCTGACCGTGATTTCCGGCGAAACCGGCGCCGGGAAATCGATCATCGTCGGGGCCGTGGGACTCCTGTTGGGAGACCGGGCGAGCGCGGAGATGATCCGCTCCTTTGAAGATACCGCCGTTGTGGAGGCGCTGTTTGACATCGGCGACCAGCCCGATTTGCGCACCAGGGTAAGGGAAATGGGGTTCGGCGAAGGCGATGAGCTGGTCATCCGCCGCGTCATCTCCCGTTCCGGAAAAAACCGGATCTACATCAACGGCAATATCGCGCCGCTGGCGGCGCTTGCCGCGATCGGAGAATCTCTGATCAACGTCTGCGGGCAGCATGAGCATCAGATGATCCTGAAGCCTGAAAATCACAGGGATATTCTCGATGAATTCGGCGGGCTGCGGGGCCTCCACACGGCCTATCGCGAAAGATACGACCGTTATCGATCTCTGCAGGAGAGGCTACGCGGCCTTCAGCAGCGCAGCGTGGAAAGAGAGGAGCGTGAATCGCTTCTCCGCTATCAGATCGATGAGATCTCCCGGGCGGAGATCCGGGACGGCGAGGACGCCGCCCTCACGGAAGAGAAGAGGATTCTCGCAAATGTTCAGAAACTGATGGATTTTGCCGAAACGGCCTATGAGGCGCTCTACGGGAAGGGCGATTCCGTTCTGGCGGGATTTCGCGGTGTGGTTTCCGCCGTCAAGGAGATCCGGAAAATAGACCCGGCGCTGACGCTTTCCGGACAGGAGCTGGAGGAACTCTACTTCAGGATGGAGGAGGCGGCCTTCACACTGCGCGACTATTCCAAGCGTCTCTCCCTCGATCCGGTCCGCCTGGAGGCCATCGAGGATCGTTTGGAGCTGC
>JAXDCM010000103.1:0-5714 GCA_034677965.1 Syntrophales bacterium | reverse complement strand
CGCGGGCAGAAGGTGAGCGAATCGTCCAACTGTTTCCGGACCGCCCGGATCACATCGGGATGGTTGAAGCCGGCGTTGTGGACGCCGTTGCCGTGCATGTCGATGTACCTGCGGCCGGCGAGATCCTCGATCCAGGCTCCTTCGGCCTTCGCAATCACGTTGAGAACGGGCGTGGAAAGACTCTGATGGAGGAAATAATGTGCGTCTTCGTCAAACCACCGTCTCGACTCGCCGGTCAGGTTCCGCTTCCAGTATCCTTGTCTGGCGGGCGTGGTGTTGACATCCCCCTGCTCCGCCCCCGACCTGCCGCTCGATTCGCTGTTATTCCGCACCATCCCCATCCCTCCTGATGGGATCCGTTCTCCCATCGAAATTCCATCCGCCTGCCATCGGCGGCCCCGGGCGTTGACCCTTGTCTCAGCTTTGCTATAAATTATCCTCAGGGAACCGAGTCTGATCAAGAGAAAAAAAGTGATCCGATCCATGACAAAAGAGGAATTGACTTCTCCGGCACGGGGATGTTACGGAAAACACGCATAAATTCATTTCCGGTGAGAGGAGGATCCCATGGAAAAGCTGCATCGGTCTGAAGGGGACATCAACATTTCGCCGCGCCGGAAGAAATGGCAGCAGGAGAACCTCGATCGGCAGACGCGCGCGCTTTTGGCGGAAGATGAAAAATATTTCCTCAAGCAGTCGCTCTCGACCCCCTGCCTCAACGCGATCCGGGCCTGCGACGGAATCTGGATCGAGGACCTCCAGGGACGCCGTTACATGGATTTCCACGGAAACAATGTCCACCAGGTCGGTTTTGCCAACCAGGAGGTCATCGCGGCCGTCAAGGAACAGATGGATCGGTTATCCTTCTGCACACGGCGTTACACCAACCGGGTCGCCGTCGATCTGGCAAAGAAGCTGGCCGAAATCGCCCCCGGAGATCTCAACCGCGTCCTCTTCTGCCCGGGGGGCGCCGAGGCGATCGGCATGGCCCTGAAACTTGCGCGCATCGCCACGGGCCGCCACAAGACGATCTCGATGTGGGATTCCTTTCACGGGGCGTCGCTGGACGCGATATCCGTCGGCGGGGAGGCGATCTTTCGCCAGGACATGGGGCCGCTGCTGCCCGGCGCCGAACACGTCCCGCCGCCCGACGAATACCACTGCATCTACAACTGCCGCAGCCGCGGCGGCTGCGACATGATGTGCGCCCGTTATGTGGAATATGTCCTTGAGAAGGAGGGGGACATCGCCGCGGTGATTGCAGAACCGATCCGGAGCACCCCCTACATCCCGAAGCCGGAATACTGGCGGATCGTTCGCGAGGCCTGCAACCGCCACGGGGCGCTGCTGATCTTCGACGAAATCCCGCACGCCCTCGGCCGGACGGGCCGGATGTTCACTTGCGAGAATTTCGATGTCGTCCCCGACATGCTGGTCATCGGCAAAGGGCTGGGCGGGGGCATATTGCCGCTGGCGGCGCTGATCGCCCGGGAGGGGCTTGATGTGGCAGGAAACCGCGCGCTGGGCCACTACACCCACGAGAAAAGCCCGGTGGCCTGCGCCGCGGCGCTGGCGACGATCCGTTTCATCGAGGAAAACCGTCTGGCCGAACACGCCGGCGAACTGGGACGGCATGCCCTGGCACGGATGGCCGATATGATGGCGCGGCACCCTCTGATCGGCGATGTCCGAGGCCTGGGTTTGTTTCTCGGCATCGAACTGGTCCGGAACAGAGAGACCGGCGAACGCGCCATGGACGAGGCGGAGGAGGTCATGTACAGAGCCCTCAGCCGGGGGCTGAGTTTCAAACTGACCATGGGGAACATCCTGACGCTGACCCCCGCGCTAACGATTACGCGGGAAGAGCTGGACCGGGCGCTCGACATCATCGACGACTGCCTGAAAGAGGTTGAAAAGGGTTTCAAGCGGTAAAGATCCAGGAGGCCACCTCCGCGTTGGTTCGCGGCTTGACCGCCAGCGGCCCCGCTCCCAGCGCGTAGATGGGGATGTCCCGTTCATGAAGCGAACCGTGGGAACGGACACGAATCTCCTGGCGCGGTCCCGGCATATCGCCGAAAACCGTTTCCCTGTCGGCCAGCAGAAAGAGGTGGCCGATCCGTGCCGGATGGAGCCGATAGAGGCGCGAGGCGCTTTCCCGGGACAGGACAGATTCGATTCCCTTCTCCTCCCTCAGGACCGCCGCAGCCTCCCGCTCCGTCGCGGGATCCTTCAGGTAGACATAGGCGGCCCCTCCCATATTTTGGTGATGAACCACATGGCGGTCCTTGATGATCGGGATTGCCCGCGCTGCAATCCCCCGTGCCGACAGAATAGCCTCCGGATTGAGCCCCCGTGATTTGGCGTTCATCCCGTGGTCGGCGGTGACCACCATTTCGAGATCCCCGGCGTCATCGATGATGTCGCCGATCAGGCGGTCGATTTCCCGGATGTTCCAGCGGGACGGTTCCGATCCGGGCGGATGGGTGTGGGTCACATAATCGGTGGTCGAGACGTAGAGAAAATCGGGACGGTCCTGTCGAAGGATTTCACGCGCCGCCCGCAGAAGCCAGTGGTTCACCTCGATCGTGTAGATCCCCGGCGCCGCGCCGATCCGTCCGACGAGCCGCTCCGAAGGCCTCTCCGCCGACTCGGCAAGGGTCGCCCCGTCCCGGATCAGACTCTTCAGTTTGTCCTTGGCGGTCAACAGGCAGGTCTTCATGCCCCGGTCGGCCAGGTGGCGAAAGGCGGTCCGTGTCAGCAGATACTCCGCCGATTCCATGTAGCACTCCCGGCCGGTGACGGGGTCCAGCAGGTAGTTGGTCGTGATCCCGTGGGACTCCGGAAAGCCGGCCGTGATGATGGAGGTGTTGTTGACATTGGTCACCGTGGGAACGACGGCTTCGCCGATGCCGTGAAACCCCTCGACGGCGATCGCGTCCAGATTCGGCGTTTCGCCATCCGACAGGCACTCCGGAGAGCAGCCGTCGAGGCAGATGATCACCCGGGTCTTCACGAATTTCTCCTGTGGATGAGCCGTTCGATGTCGAGCAGATCGTTCAGGGAATCGATTACCGGTATTTCCGTCCGCACCGAGGGCCAGTTGCGCTGCAGGGTCCGGTGCTTCAGCCAGACGGGGTGCATCCCCGCGGCTTCCGAACCGCAAACGTCGATCCGCCAGTCATCCCCCACATAAACGGATTCGGCCGGAGCGATCCCCAATTGCCGAAGGCAGAGGCGAAAGGGTTCCGGGTTCGGCTTCGCAGGGACACCCCCTTCCCCGGCCACGACGATCACCTCAAAAAAGCTCTTCAGCTCCGGGTAGTGTCCGATACGGTGCCTCCCCTCCTCCGTCTGCCCCTGGGCATTGGTGATCAGCGCCGGACGGTAGCGAACCTTCAGGGCCGTCAGCACCTCCGCCGCCTCGGGAAAGATGCGGGTCATCGTCCCGACCCTTTCCCAGTAGGCAGTTTCCCAGCGCTCCAGCAGGGCGATATCGGGCCGTCGGCCGTAATGCCGGAAGAGCTCCGCCAGGATCCTCTTTCTGGAAAAGTCGGAACAGGCATGGAAGCGGGACCGTATCTCCCGGTAAACCGAAAGAAAAGCCTCTTCATCGGTCAGGCCCAGCGCATCGCGAACCTTTCGCTGCGTCTCCTTTTCCGCCGCCCGGAAGCCATCGGCCGAATCCACCAGGGTCTGGCCGAAATCAAACACGATCGCCCGGATCATCCGTTTCCCCTCTCTTTCCGTTGATTCGTTCGATCTCGCCCGGAATCTCCCGGCAGGATCCCAAGACGCGCCAGGCCCCGCGAAAGTCGCCGCCCCTCGTCAGATCGTTCGGAATGACGATGCAACGGATGCCGGCCGCAATCGCCGCCTGAAGGCCCCGCTCCGAATCCTCCACGACGAGGCACTCCTCCGGCAGAAAACCGCTTCGTGTCAGGGCCAGACGGTAAGGCTCCGGATCGGGTTTGGACAGCCGGTAGTCCTCTCGGGTCAGGATGAAATCGAAATGGGCCGGAAGCCGGGTGCAGGTGTGCATCGCGTCGAAATGGACACGCCGGGAACTCGTGACGATCGCCTGGAGCACCCGTCCCCTGAGCTTCCCCAGCGTCTCCTCGACGCCGTCCAGAATGTGAACACCCTGCGCGACCAGCTCCGTATAACGCCGGTTCCTTTCCTCGTGGAGCCGGTCGACCTCCCGCTGGGGGATGCCCTTTTCCAGAGCCAGATCGAACGCGCTCTTCCCCTCTCTGAGAGAAATCCTGCGGAAGAGCTCTTCCGTGAGTTCAACACCGGCCTTTTGGAGCAGCTCCCACGTTGCCTGAAAATAGATTCTCTCCGTGTCGACAAGAACGCCGTCATTGTCCCAGAATATCGCCCGGATCATTGGTCTCCCTTTTCGAAAATAAAAGAACGGCCGCACATTGCCGGCGGCCGTCCCTCCCTACCGTATTTTCCTCAAATCCGCAACAGCCGGATCAGTCTTTGCCGTACTTCTTGAAGTAGGCGCCGAAGAGTTCATCGTCCGTGGGCTCGTAATCCGCAACGGGCACCGCCACACGCGTGTACATGATGAATTGTTTCCAGTTGATGTTTTCGCAACTGATGTTTCCGGCCCAGGTCCCGCAGCCCAAGGTGTCCGTAAAGCCCAGATGACTCGTCCAGCCTCCGCTGTTGGCCGCCGTATGGCCCATGTTGCAGACGACGCGGCCGACGTTCGCCCGCAGGCCGATCTTGTGCATCCGCTCGTCGAGACGCGTCTGGATGTTGACCGAGTGGCCCTCGCCGGAGAACTTCAGGATCTTCTCCATCCGGTCCAGCATTTCGTCGAAATCGGTCCACTTCCAGACCGTCAGCACCGGGGATAGCTTCTCGCCGGAGAAGCGGTCCTCCTTGCCGATCTTCTCCCCCAGGACCATCAGCATCGTCGTGTTCTTGGGAACCTTCAGTCCGGCCAATTCTGCGATGAAGGTCGCCGATTTCGCGACGATCTCCCGGTTCAGGGTATGGCCGTCCGGCCACATCGTCTTCCGGAGGATTTCGCGCTCTTCGGTGCTGCACAGGTAGCCCCCCTCGGCCTTGAGTGCCGCGATCATCTTGTCGAAGATCTTCTCCTCGATCGCCACGGCGTTCTCGGAGGAACAGGAGGCCGCGTTGTTGGCCGTTTTGGATTTCCGTAGACGAAACGCGATCCCGGGAAGATCATTCTCGACCGTCGCATCGACGATCGAGATCACGTTCCCGGCGCCGACGGTTTGGGCGGGAACGCCAGCGGCATAGACGACCTTCACCAGCGCCGCGCCGCCGGTCGCCACCGCGTAGTCGCAGTTCGCCATCAATTCCTGCGTCTTTTCATTGCTCGTATGACGGATACACTGGACCAGATCCACCGGTGCGCCGACCTTGGCAAGAGCCTTGCGGATATGTTCGACCGTCGCGTAGGTCGCCATTTCCGTCCGGGGGTGGGGGGAACAGATGATCGCATTGCGCGTCTTGAGCGTGGACAGTGCGATGCAGCAAACCGTCGACTCCGGATTCGTGCAGGGAACCACATTGGCGATCACGCCGATCGGTTTTCCGTAAGTCCGGATCCCTTTCGCCTTGTCCTCACTGACCAGGCCGCAGGTCTTCACTCCGATCTGATCGTAAAGCGTTCCGCGAACCTTCGTGCCGATCTTGTGCACCTTGTCCTCATACACCCCCAGGCCCGATTT
>JAXDCM010000102.1:0-15875 GCA_034677965.1 Syntrophales bacterium | reverse complement strand
TGGCAGATTGTCCCGATAAAGAAGGCGTCTGTTGGGCCACGGTTTATGGTTCTTGCCTACAAAACAAATGCGGAAGCCCCGTTAAACTGGGGACCATGTCTTACGGCACCTGTGGTATTTTTCAATGTAAGCCCTGTAAGCTGAAGGAGTATTATCGCGGAAAATGCCGCGAAACCTATTCAGAGGAGGAACTAAGACGCAAATGCAACTGCGGCTACTGGACTTATGAGTTTCGGGACCACGATGGTAGTGAAATCGGAGAATAAAGTTCCAAAACATTTATGATTACAGAGGTTGTTCATAACCATGTGCGAAAGGAGGAGATGCCCATGAAAAGATTGTTTTTGGTCATTGCCATCGCCGTTTCTATGTTCACATTTGTCTCGTTGGCCGGGGCTTGGCAGGTGAATGTCACGAACTCCTGCAACAAGAATGTCACAATCAATGTTTGGGGAGCTCATTTCTTCTGGAGCTCAGAGGATTGCAACGTATCGGTAAATTCCGGAGTCACAGGGGTCTGCCAAATGCCGGGAGGGATTTGTCCAAAGGATATCAAAGGGCAATATACTTCAGGTGGTTCAACATACGATCTGAATCAAGTTCACTGTATGAATGCAGATGCAACCCTTCCATGCTGCTGGAACGTAAATGTCGAGGTGGTACAAAAAAGCGCGGATTCCTGCCAACTGGAACTTCGGTAGATAAAAAGTGGATAAACGGGCATCTGAATGCCGCTGTCATCTGAATGGCCGTTGAGCATGTTCCTTTCCGTCGGATCGTGATGGAGGGAAGTATGGACTGGCTGAAAAGACCCGGTTTCTTTCAAGAAGAACGGGGATTTTTTGTTATAGTCCGCAGAGCTCGCAGTGTTTTATACGGACCGCTGCACAGAAACACATGTTTACAAGGACAGCCAAGAGGCGGGTTCGTACGAGCCGCTGAACGCATAATTCGCTTCGTAACATTAATCATAAGGAGCAGGGAAATGAAAAAGACATGCGTTCTATGCACCTACTTACCAATTGCTCTTGGAGTAATTCTTTTTTCCACTCTCATTGATGCGAAAGAGGCCCAATGCTTTAAGTGTTCCCGAATCGAATTTCGCAACGCCACTTCAGCGACAGTGTTGATCAATCCGGTGACGGCTCCCAATGATGAAATTGATGTACCTTGGAGAAAGCCCAAACCTACAGAATCTGCAATTTTTACCTGTCAGAATACGTATAAGCAGGGCATATGCGATTTTATACGGGTCCAGATTTGGAAGGTTGATCCAAAGACTGGTGGGTTTTACGACCCAACAGAAATCCAAATAACCGACAAGACGTGCCTTTACTGGGTTATCGTAGATGAATTCGACGCATTCCAAAGGTATAAATTGATACCGAAGTAAACTCTATGGAGGCTATTCATGAAGCGTACGATAGCTAAGGCGGCTCTGGTGATCATCGCAATTGCAGCATGGGCAACCGCTTCATTCGCAGCTGATAAAGGCCCTACTGCATGTGTAAAAAACAACGCGGGAATCGTACTAAGAGTTTTCCAAGCTCCACATCCCGATATACGCGCCAAGGGAGACGTATTACTCGGGCAAACCATAAAAGTTTATACGGATGCTTCACTGAGATTATATTGTTCCAATATATTTGGACAGGATGAGACATGTCCTTGTGATAGAAAGATTTATGTAGATGTATCAGCTCAAGGATGGCCAGACCCTTGAGCTTACGGGCACGATTTACTGGGTTTATACGAACATAACCGATAATACCTGCAAATAGCACATTCAGAGGAGATCTCTTATGAAGATACGCGCACTCTTGGCAGCCATTGTTCTCGTACTTGGCTGTGGTCTTTGTTCCTTGTCCTTTGCATGGGACGTGACGGTTAGTAACGCAACCGAGTTAGTGGCCAAGGTCGAAGGACATGTTGACCATGTATTCTGGACCAGTGGTATGGGCGAACAGACCATTCAACCGGGCGGTTCTTACACATGGCATAGCGGGAGCTGGTGTCCTGATGGTCTTTCGGGCGAGATCAGGGACAGTGCCGGCAACTGGCGCAAGATACAAGAAACCAGCTGTTTAGGGCATAAATGTTCCCATGATTCTTGGACGTCCTGCTGTTGGAACCTGAATTTTAAAGTCTGCAGGAAGGCAGGTATCGGCTATCAGGAGATTCGGGATGACGATTACGGTTTCTGCAAGCAATGATCCGAAAGGGCTGCCATAAGTGAAAAAAGAGGCATAAGGACTCTCCATTCTTTCCGTAATACTTGTTTGTCAAAATCTGCAAGGCTGTTGAGTTGTAGGTGAAGGGCAAAGTATTGACCTGTGGAGTGACAAAACAATATCTGCGACAGCAAATTTGCGATGTTTTCCCTGTCAGGGGAACATCCGAAAATTACGGTAGGATTCAGCCTTTTATCGGGAATCCTTTATAGAACACTTTTCATATAGAAAAATTCCTGTTTGACATGTCAAGGAAATTGTGAATTGATCACTCCGGCGTTGAAACCGGAAAGGAGAAATTTATGAAGAGATCTTCGTTCACCGTACTCCTCTTGTTGCTCTTGACCTCCCTTTTCCCCTGCGTTGCGGCGCTGGCATTTGACATCAAAGCCGGACCGATTTACCACCAGGGAGAAGCCAACGAAAAATGCCCCAATGTTTGTCAGTGGTATAATGGATGGAACGGCAACTGGACCACCATACAATGGGGAGGAATGAGTGTTTGTGGATGCAACTCTGGACTCGCAAGCAGCAATCCATATGACAAAAATGCCGGACCAATCGCCAATGACATCGAGGCGGCCACGAAATGTGTGGCCCCGTGCCAATATTACGGTGGCTGGGCCGGCGTTTGGCGAGATATCACCCCAAATGTAATGTCCGTTTGTCAATGCTACACACAATAATGTGACTATTTTCTTGCAGTAATCTGGATCGGCTGAAGTCCGCAATCGGCTCGATGCGACCGGCATCAAATCCCGTTCTGCCATAACACGCTGTGACATCATTTCTTTGACAGGCAACCGCTTTTTTTATAGTTCAACCGTGCAACAAAATATCTTCTCAGACCGGGACTTTGCGAAATTCGAGAAATAAAAATATCAAGGAGACGGACATGGGAAAGACGGTAAAGCATGACAGCGGTTTTTTTAAAGGGAAAACAGCGATCATTACCGGGGCATCCACCGGCATCGGACTGGGCTTGAGTCGCGGTTTGCTCGCGCGCGGGGCCGAGGTGTACATGAGCAGCCGGACACCGGAGAACATTGCCGCGGCGGCGGAATCGCTCCGGCAATACGACGGGCGCGTCCATGCGCAGGTCCTGGACGTCCGCGACGAAGAAGCGGTCCGAAAGCACATCAGGTACGTGGGAAGCCGGGGTCCGATCGACTATATATTCTGCAATGCGGGCGTGGGTTTCGGCCAGGCGTTCACCGTAACGAAAAGAGAGGACTGGAACACCGTATTTGACGTAAACCTGTTCGGCGTGGTGAACTGCATTCATGCGGTTATACCCATCATGATCAAACAGGGATACGGACATATCGTGAACACAGCCTCCGTGTGCGGGATCGTGCCGCTTCCCTATCAGACCGTTTATGCGGCATCGAAGTATGCGGTTGTGGGCTTCGGCGAGGACCTGCGCCATGAAATGTCCTTCCACAACATCAAGGTTACGACCGTCTGCCCCGGCGCGGTGGATACGATGATCTTCTACCGCTCTCTGGACTACACGCTCCACATGGAACTGCCCAAGCCGCCGGAAGCGATCAGCATCGATCAGGCTGCCAAGGAGATCCTCGAAGGCGTGGAAGCGGGACGCAGCATTGTGCCCGTCGAGGACTTCGCGCGCAAGATGTATCATGCCCTCGGAACCGACCCTTCCGAAGTGGAGAATACGATGCGGCATCTGGCAAACCGGAGGCGCAAGGAACCGCAATACCGCGCAGCAGAACTCTGCGGGGATTGACCCCGAGCGACACGGGATCAAACAAACGACATGGCGGAATACAGGATATTCAAAAAAGCCGATCTTCCCCTCGAGGTGGTGATTCTGCTGGTTGGGGGGATGACGCTGCTGATTTCCGGAGCGCTGCTCTTCGCGGTATCGGCAGGGGTGCTTCCTTACTACGAAAACGGCCTGTACGGATTGCTTTTGGTCGTATTCGCGCTGCAGACGATCCTGCTGGGGAAAACGCCGTTTGGCGATATGCGAAGGTCGACGCCTCTGCTTGCCGTCGGATCGGTGATCGCGGCCGTGGGCATCGCGACCTGTTTTATTCCCGACCTTCTCGGTCAGACTCCCCGCATGCTGCTTTGGATCTGTTTCGGCGCGGGCGGATTCCTGCTGCTTCTGCAGATGCTGCTGGACCGAAACAAATTCCGTTCCTGGGCAAAATACGGAGGGGTTTTCCGGCATTTGATTCTGGGATGCGTCGCGGTTTATTTGCTCTCCATGCTGATCGGGCTGCTGATCTGGGGAAAAAACCTGCTGACCACGCCCGCAACGGCTTTTGCGGTTCTGATTTTTGGAGCCGCCGTGGTCTACCTTGCCCTTGTCCTCCGGAAGATCTACCGGACCTATCCCGAAGCGGAAAAGCTCCGTCAGGAAGGCGTCGGGCTTTCCACGGAACATTCCATGTTGCTGCTCATGGGTATTTTCATGATCCTGCTCGGCATGCTGTTGATTCCGGTCAACCTGGGGATGCTTCCTTTTTCGGGAAGCGCGCAACTGGGGCTTTTGATGGTGATGTTTGCAATCCAGATGCTCGCGTCCGGGAACACGCCCATAGGCCCTTTCCCCCGTTCATGGCTGATGATCCTGTTGGGACTGTTGTTCGCGGCCCTGGGAATCGTTTCCTGCATTCTCCCCGAAGCGCTGGTTCCTTTGCTGACGGTCCTCGTTGGGGTGCTCAATATCCTGGGCGGCGCCATCACGCTGGGGAAAATGGTCTTTTCGAACCCTCGGAAACCCGGAGAGCCTCGCGTTCCGCGCCCGGCCATATTGACGAAACTCTTTGCGACCCAACTGATCATGAACCTGTTGTCCATCATGTTCGGCACATCCATGCTTTGTGCCCACCTGATTCCCGGACTGGCCATCGGTGTGATCCTGGCCTCCAACGGGGGCGTTCTGCTGTATTTGCTTCACATTCTGAAGGTCCTGGAGAAGTTGCAACGCCAAACGGCGGCTGTCGTCTGATCCACCTTTTCAGAAATCCATAGTGTGGACGGAGAAAGGCAGGAACATCATGTACGAGAAGCTTCGCAGCCCGATGAACATTGGAACGCTGACCATTCCGAACCGGGTGGTCATGACCGCGATGGGCGTATTCATTGCGGCCCCCGGCGGCGGCGTCAATGACGACATCATCGCTTATTACGAGGCCCGGGCGAAGGGAGGCGTCGGGCTCATCACCACCGAGGTCACCCGAATCGCCGACGGCCCGGCCGGCGGCGAACCGTGCCAGCTCGCGGCGCGAAAGCCTTCCGACATTCTGGAGCTTCAGCGGCTGGTCGACACGATTCACAAATACGATACGAAGATCTTTGTCCAGCTCCAGCACCCGGGACGCGAAGCCTCGCCGCTCATCATCGGGGAACAGCCGGTCGCCCCTTCCGCCATAGCCAACCCGTTGGGCGGCGCAATGCCCCGCGAGCTGACAACGGCGGAATGCGAGGGGCTCGTTGAGAAATTCATCAACGCCGCATGGATCGTTCAGAGGTCGGGCGCGGACGGCGTCGAGCTCCACGGGGCGCACGGCTACCTGATCAACGAATTCCTTTCTCCCGCGATGAACCTGCGGACCGACAGGTACGGCGGCAGCTTCGAGAACCGCACGCGGTTTCTGATCGAGATCATCGCGGGGATCCGGGAGAGGTGCGGAAAGAAATTCCCCCTGTCCGTGCGCATCAATGCCGAGGAGATGCTCGAAGGCGGCATCGACCTTCCCGAGGCGGTGAAGATCGCGGTTGCATTGGAAAAGGCGGGCGCGGACGCGATCAATGTTAGCTGCTACACGATGGGCTGCATCGAGCCCGGCACATTCGAACAGGGCTGGAAGAAGTACATGGCAGCGGCAATCCGGAAGGTCGTCAAGATCCCGGTCATCGCCGTTTGCAACATCAAGGAGCCCTCCGCCGCCGAGCAGATCCTCGAAGAGGGGTGCTGCGATTTCGTCGGCGTGGCGCGCGGACACCTGGCCGATCCCCAATGGTGCCACAAGGCGTTTTCCGGTCGCGAGGCGGAAATTCGCAAGTGCATCGGTTGTCTGGCGTGCTTCGGCGAGATCGTGAAGCTCAAGCGCATCAAGTGCGCGGTGAACCCCGTAACCGGGCGCGAACGCGAGTACGCCCATCCCTTGAAGAGCGGCGCCGGGAGAACGGTCGCCGTGATCGGTGCGGGACCGGCCGGCATCGAAGCGGCATTGACGCTGAAGGATCGGGGATTTGTTCCCGTGCTGTTTGACGACGGCGCCCGGATGGGCGGCACGCTGAACATCGCAGACAAGGGTTGCGGCAGGGAGAAAATCACGCGCTACGTGGATTCCCTGATTGTGCTGGCCGAGAAGGCGGGGATCGCGGTCCGACTGAACGAAAAGGCGACGGTTGAATCCGTGAAGGCGCTCGATCCCTGCGGTGTCTTTGTCGCCTGCGGCGCAGAGCCTTTGGTCCCACCGATCCCGGGCATAGACGGCGAGAATGTGTTCACGGCCGAGGATGTGCTGCTGGGCCGCACGAGCCCGAAGAACAGGATCGCCGTCATCGGCTCGGGCATGACCGGTATCGAGACGGCCGAGGTGCTGGCCGGGTGCGGGTGCCGTTTGACGCTGGTCGAGATGCTGCCGTCCGTCGGCCCCGGCATGTACGAGACGGTCGTCGCCGACGTGATGGGCCGGATCGTCCCGCATAACCCAAAAGTCCTGACGGGTCACCGCTTGGAAAGGGTCAGACCGGACGGCGTGGAGCTGACGAGGCTGGAGGACGGTAAAAAGGTGTTTGTGGAGGCGGATGCCGTCGTGCTTGCCATGGGCGTGCGACCCCGCAAGGCCGTTGTGGACGAATTCAAGGCGGCGTTTCCGAACGCGCGGATCGTGGGTGACGCCGCGAGAGGAGGGCGCATCCTCGAGGCGACCCAGGACGCCCACGGCAAGGCATTTGTTTTTGAGGCATGATTCCATCCATAGAAAGGAGAACGGTAACCATGAAGTCTGGAAGCTATTTTATTCCCAAGGAGAAGATCGCGGGTTTCATGAAGGGCGGCGCCATGAACAGCCAGGAGGGGATCTTTCTTTACGGCGTCACGGACCCGAAGGTCAAAGACCTGTTGCCGCCGCCCCTGGAACTCGTCGACCCGGCCTATCCGATGTTCTATGTGTACATCGTGAACATCCGCGAGCCGACTTTTGCGCCGTGGTACATGGAGGGAGGCATCGGCTTGCTGGCGAAATACGGGGACAAGTCGGGCGTGTATTTCTTGAGCCTTCAACTCAGCGGCCCCGGCGCGCTGATGGGAGCCTACTCCGGTCGCGAGTCCTCGGGGCTTCCAAAGAAGCTTTGCGAGCGGATCGTCGTCGAGCGCGTGGACGACAGCGCCCATTGCTTCATCGAGCGCAACGGCGTTCGTTTGATCGACGTGGAGCTGGAGATCGGAAAGTACAACGACCCGGACTACCACGCGGAGGCGGAAGCCTGCATGACGCAGAAGGAGCCGTTCGTCACGGGAGGAGGATGCCTTCTGCATCGATACCGCATGGGCGTAGATGGATTCAAGGAGATGGAGCTCCTCTACTACGACAGCCCAACGAGATACTACACGTGGGAACCCGCTTCGGCCACGATCAAATTGCAATCCTCCATCGACGACCCGTGGGCGGAAGTCCCGGTGGTCCGGGCGCTGGGCGCCGGGTGGTCGAAGAGCGACAACTGGGTCAACAGCCTGACGACGCTTTACAAGTACAAGGACGACGAGGCGCTGGATGCCATGCAGTATCTGTTCTCGGGCCGTTACGACCGCTGCACGCTTTGCCAAAGCCATCAGCGTTACGAGTAGCCGTCCGGACCAATCAAGAGCAAAGGGGAGGCAATCATGGAAGTGAACAAGGAATACTTTGCGGGCAAGACCGCGGTTGTCACAGGCGCGGCGTCGGGAATCGGGCTGGCGCTCATTGAAGAGCTCTTGGCCTCAGGCGCGGAAAAGGTTGTCGTGGCCGATTTTAATCAAGCGAACCTTGAAAAGCACGTGAACCGGCTGAAAGGGCAGTACCCGGGCAGGGTGAAGGGCATCCTCTGCAACGTCACCCTTGAAGAAAACGTCAGGACGATGATCGCCGGTGCGGTTGAATTCTTCGGTGGAAAAATCGATCTTCTCATCAACAACGCAGGCGCGGGTTTCTTCGGGTTTTTCGTGGCGCCATCCAATCCGAGCGAGCTGGAGAAGCTTGGCTTTAAGGAGCAGACCAACGCCGACTGGGAAAAGGCGTTCGCGCTGAACTTTTACGGCGCGCTATACGGATGCCGCGCGGCGATCCCGCTGATGCAAAAACAGGGCGGCGGCCAGATCGTCAATATCATCTCGGGTATCGCGTTCTACCATATGCCGTATCAGTCGATGTACGCCGCCACGAAGGCCGCGCTGAACGCCATGACGCTATCGCTGCGCGCCGAGTTCTGGGACGACCGGATCAAAATCTCCTCCGCGACCCCCGGCACCACCGCCACCGCCATATGGGAAGGAAAGACAATGCCCGAAGGCATACAGACGCCGCAGCAATCGGCGCGGAGAATCCTGGCCGGGGTAGCAAACAACAGACGGGTCATCTACGGGGACGACGCCGATGAATCCGGTTCCAAGAACTGCTTCGATGTGGATTGTCAGGAGATTCCCGACCAGTACCTGCTGAACATCGCGCGTCAGCGCAGAAACGGCAAAATGGCCGTATAAGAAAGGATGTTTGGGTTATGCTGAAAGTGATTGCCAGGCAGCACATCCGGCCGGGGAAAATGGACGAGTATCTGGAAGCGATCCGGGATTTGGTGGACGCAACCAGGCGCGAACCCGGCTGCATCGAATACAGCGTTTACGTCGACCGTGCGCGCAACCTCGGCGTATTTATCGAAACATGGGAAAGCGCGGAGCATTTGGCTGTTCACGGAGGCGTGTTGGCTGCGTCGCCGCACCTGCAAAAGATCGCGCCCTTCATGGATCCGGATGCGACCCGTTACCCTGTCGAAATCTACGAAAAAGGGTACTGACGCGAAGAATCCCTCGGATCCGGTGCGATGATTTCCTTTCCGGATGAAAACCCGCTCGTCTGATCGGCTGTTGACGATTCACCGGCGAACGGGTTTTCTCCATGTCCCATAGAATGGTCTTGACAGGCAGAACATCTATTCCCTATTCTCAAACCGCGCAAATGCAGGGCCTCAACAATCCACTGCGAGCGTTGAGAAGCCTGCATTTTCTGATGCGTCCTCTATGAAGCGTCGATAAGGAAGGCACCTGTTGCGAAAACCATATTACGGCTGGGTCATTGTCGGGGTCTCCTTTCTGATCGGTTTTACAGAGTCCGGAGTCTACCAGAACATCCTGTCGATCTTCATGAAACCGATGGTGGACGAACTCGGTTGGTCCCGGGCATCGGTCACCGGGGCGATCGCTTTCGGCTCCTTCTGCGGCGGTATTCTGGCGTTGGCCATCGGTCCCCTTGTCGACAAATACGGTCCCTGAATGTTGACCTTCTGGGGAGTCTTCTTTCTTAGCCTCGGACTCGGATCCCTGATGTATGTTCAGCGCCTTTGGGAGCTCTACCTCTTTTTCGGGGGGGGACGGATGATCGGTGTCGGGGTCCTGAGCCTGGCCTCGTCGGTTGCAATCGCCAACTGGTTCATTCATCAGCGGGGCCGGGCAATGGGGATCAAGGGAATCGGCGAGCGGCTCGGCAGCGCCCTGCTGCCGCCCATGGTCCAGTTTCTGATCCTTGCCCTGGGTTGGCGGATGGCCTGGGGCGTCCTGGGCGGGGTGGTCTTCCTCATTTCCGGCATTCCCGCCCTCATCCTGCTCCGCCGCCGCCCCGAGGACATGGGCCTGCTGCCGGACGGAGTTTCACCTGTCCCGGCAAGAGAAAACGCGAGGACCTCGTCGGAAACAGGTCCGATCGGCAAGGGGCAGAGCGAAGAATGCGACCCGTTCTGGACAAGGGAACAGGCGATCCATACGAGGGCCTTCTGGATCTTGTCGGTTGTGAGCTGCCTGATCCCGTTTGTCCAGGGGGGGATCAATTTTCACCTCTATCCCTTTTTGACGGACCAGGGTTTTTCCCAGACCATCGCCGTCCTGGTCCTCACCACAACGGCCGTCTCCGGCATGGTCGGATCCGTGCTCTGGGGAATGCTGACCGAGCGCTTCACGCTTCAGACAGTCATGGCCGTCAATCTTTTCGGCGGCGGCCTGATCTTCCTGGCGCTTTACGGGACCGTCCTTTTTCAGATCACCGGTCCGTTGGGGATGAGTATGGTCTTCGTCCTGGCATCCCTGCACGGGCTATTCCACGGCGGCCGGAATCCGATGGTGGCCATCCTGTGGGCAAGCTTCTTCGGTCGCCGTTCCATGGGAAGCATCTTCAGTCTGATCAACCCGTTCTATTTCACCGCCAATGCGATCGGACCCATCTTTGGAGGGTTCTGCTTCGACCTCTGGGGCAGCTACCGGTTTCCCTTCCTGGTTTTCGTCGGTGTCTTTATCTTCTCAGGAGCGATCAGCGCGCGGATGCGGGCGCCGGTTCATTCGGGCTCGGCCGCGGCATCCTCACGGCATCCGGTATAATCAACGTTTTACAGACTCGATCGTTTTTCTTTACAGAACGTTTTTCATTTTGGTATTGATCCGAATGGAGGCACTTCATGTCCACTTTAGAAATCATCCTGATCCTTGGCCTGATCCCTATTACGGCTTTTAACATCTATTATTTCACGATCGGGAGAAAGAAAAAGCAGGCGAGGGAGCAATACTGCAGGCAGATTATCTCCGAATTGGAGAGAAAGACCCTTGCGGAGATGGAGAAGAACCACCTCCAATTCGATGAGAAGCAAGCGTTTCTCAATGATGCGGGAGAGGGTGTACAGCTTTCCTTCAGCAAAGACAGGAGGCAAATGGCCATCACCCTGAAAGAGGCTTTCCACTGGATGCATTTCAGTGACGTAAAGGGATGCTCCGTTCGACATGATGAAGCAAACGGGAAGTATTCCAACATCCGGGTCGAAATCGAGACCGCAAAAAAAGTCATCACAATTGTCTTCGGGACGAGGGTCTGGAGGCCGAAGTCATTTGTGGGAAAACTGGTCATTGAAAACGCTATGGAGTTCTGCAACCTCGTCAAAGCCCGTTGCAAACTGTCCGCCTGATCCTGAACCGGAATCCTGCGATCCTTCCGCAGAAGTCAGGAAAGCGACACCAAAGGGTCTGATCAAAGGACGCACTCATAATCACGGTCATTGCTCCACCTCTCTTTGCCGACCGCATCCTCAACCCTCTTTCTTTCAATGCAAGATATCCGTTGACAGACAAAATCGGACCTGCCATACATCGGCCCCGCGAAAGCGATATCCGATTAAGCCACCCATTCAAACTTCGGCAGTGACGGCAGGGGATTCCATTGGGCATGACGAGCACAACGAAACGGTCGCAGCTTGACGACAGTGGTTCAACCCACGGAGGCAACTCCCGCGATGAAGCGACCATCGAATGCGGGGAGGATCGCCTCTTTACCTCGGACTTCGTCTTTGCGACGCTGGCAAACTTTGCCAATGCCTTCGGCATGCAGATGCTGGTGGCCACATTGCCCGTGTATGTCATCAGCCTGGGGGGAAGCCGGAGCGACGCAGGTCTTGTGACCGGCTTCCTCGCGATCACTGCCCTTCTCTTCCGGCCTTTCGTGGGCTGGTTGACCGATGCGTGGCGCCGTCACCCTCTGATTCTGATCGGTACCTCTTGCTATGGGTTGGCGAGCGTGGTCTACCTGCTGGCCGGTTCGATCCCGCTTCTGGTGGTTGGAAGATTCGTTCACGGCTTCGGGCTGAGCTGCTATACCACGGCAGCCAATGCATATGTGGCCGATATCGCTCCGCTTAGACGACGGGCCGAGGCCGTGGGGCTTTTCTCCGCCGCCATGGCCGTCGGTCTCATCATCGGCCCCGTCGTCGGCTTTATGCTCGTCGGATCCACCGGTTTCCAATATCTGTTCTGCTTCACGGGAGGGCTGGCCTTCACCGCCTCTCTGATTTCTCTCTTCACGCGGGAGCGACGGCTGCCAAGTAAAATCAAGCGCCCACCCTGGTCATTGCGCACCGATATCGTCGCTGTCGACGCACTGCCGGCTGCCTGGATTGCGCTCTGCATGGGCGTGGGCTTCGGGGCAATGACGGCCTTCATCTCGATCTTCGCACAACCGCGCGGTGTTGAAAACCCCGGTTTCTTTTTCATGGTCCAGGCCATTGCCCTGCTGGTCTCCAGGACCTTCGCCCACCGTTTAGCCGATCGCTACGGCCGCGCAACCGCCATCATCCCGGGCATCACCTTCATGGCCGCGGCTTTGGCGCTGCTGCCTTGGGCTTACGGCTTCTCCCATTTCGTGGTCTCGGCCTCGCTTTTCGGCCTCGGGTTCGGCACAGCTCAGCCGGCAACCATGGCGCTGCTGATCGACCGGGTTCGACTGGAACAGCGCGGTCTCGCCATGGGCACGTATTTCACGGGATTCGATGCGGGCATCTCCATCGGCGCCGTCCTGTTGGGAATGGTGAGTCAGCACTGGGGTTTCGGCGTGATGTGGCCGCTGGCGGCAGTCTGCACCCTTGCCGGTCTGGCAGGCCTGCTGACAGACCGCCGTCACAAGACCCTCCACGCACAATAGCCGACCGTGCGCGACTACAGCGGTCTCTATAACGGTTCCGCCGCGAGAAGTGCCGATTGGAAGTGGTTGTCGTCACTTCAATAGAATGCGTCCGGCTTGCCGTTCAGCTCTCCATCAGCTCGCGGGCGATCACGATCCGCTGCACCTCGGAGGTTCCCTCGTAGATCGAAGTCACTCGCGCGTCCCGGTAAAGCCTTTCGACCTTATACTCCCTCATGTAGCCATAACCGCCATGGATCTGCACCGCTCGGTAGGCGGCCCGGTTGGCCGTTTCGGAGGCCACCAGCTTGGCCATCGATGCCTCCTTCGTGAAAGGAAGTCCCTGGTCCTTCCGGTCGGCGGCGCATAGGGTCAGCCAGTGGGCCGCCTCGATCTCGGCGGCCGTGTCGGCAATCATCCACTGGATCGCCTGGAAGGAGCCGATGGCCTTGCCGAACTGCCGCCGGGTCTTCGCGTAAGAAACGGACTCCTGCAGGCAGGCACGGGCGATCCCGAGAGACTGGGAGGCGATCCCGATCCGGCCGCTGTCGAGCGCAGCCATCGCGGCGCGGAATCCAAACCCTTCCCTGGCCAGAAGATTCTCCGTTGGGATCCGGCAATCATCGAAGAGCAGTTCCACCGTGTCCGAGGCGCGGAGCCCCATCTTCTCGTCTCGCCGTCCGATCCGAAAGCCCGGCGTGCCTTTCGTGAGCAGAAGCGCCGAAAGGCCCCGGTTCGACTTCTCCGAACCGGTCCGCACAATCAGCACAATCACGTCGGCGCGGGACCCGTTCGTGATGAAAATTTTCGAGCCGTTCACGAGGTAATGATCGCCCCGATCCTCCGCACGGGTCGTCATGCTTCCCGGGTCGGAGCCTGCCTCCGGCTCCGTTACGGCGAAGGCCCCCAGCATCTCCCCGCGGGCCAGCGGAACCAGAAACTTCCGTTTCTGTTCTTCGCTTCCGAACTTGAGAATCGGATCGGAGGAGAGGTTCGTCACCGACATCGTCACCGCCGTGGAGGCGCAGGCGGCGGCGATCTCCTGAAGAGCCAGGGAGTAGCTCACCGCCCCGGCCCCCGCGCCGCCGTATTCGATGGGAAGCATCATCCCCATCAGGCCGAGGCCGCCCATTTTCCGGATCGCCGCTTCCGGGAAAACCTCATCGCGATCCCATATCCCGGCAAAGGGCTCCAGCTCCCGCTTCGCGAAATCCCGGGCCATCAGACGGATCATCTCCTGTTCCGGGGTCAATTGGAAAGCCATTGCACGCTCCTTCAGGGCACGTATACGACGACCAGCAGCTTGGCGACCTCCCGGTTCGGATTGCTCAGTTTGTGGTGCAACGAGGAATTGAAATGGATGCTCTCCCCGTCGGCGAGCCGGGTGACGTTCTCGCCGATCTGGATGGTAATTCCGCCTTTCAGAACGTAGATGAACTCCTCCCCTTCGTGGTGGTACTCCACTCCTTTATGCTCTGTCCGTGCTTCGATCGTCACCTGATATCCCCTCAGGTGCTTGTCGGGTCCGGGCCTGCTGAGCGGAACATAGGCATAGGAATCCACTCGTTTCTTGTGGCTTTTGGAACGGCGCTTTGTCGCTTTGGCCTCCTGCTCCGTTTCCAATTCATCCATGTTCAACTTCAACACACGGCTGAGCTGGAGAACAAGGGAAACCGGCGGCACGGTGCGATCCTCCTCGACCCCGGCCAGGATCTCCGGCAGATATCCCGTTTCGAGCGCAAGATCCTCGATGCTCATTCCCATCTTTTCCCGGCCTTTTTTCATCCTCTCGCCGAGGGATTGCTTCTCCCCTTTCTTGCTGACCATTTTTTGCCTCCCCGATTCATTTCCCGTTCTTTGACTCAAAGCCGGACTATCCCGACGGTGGAAGGAAACGGACTCAACAAGCCTTGGAAAGTTCTTGCCTTGCCCCTTCTTAAAGTTTTTAATAGGATGTGGAAGCCAACGTATACCACCCCTGTCTTTTTGTAAAGCCCCGCGGAACGGACCGTGCATCGAGGTGCTCAAACGCAATGAAGGAATGAGCAAGTTCATTTACGGCGCCGCTGATGGTTTTCTATGCCGTTGTCCGATCCTTTCGCGCCCGTGTCCAGCCGGCAATGCCCAAGAGCAGGCCCACGCAAGATGCGCCAAGGAGCGCCGCGGAGGCGAGCAAAACCGGGATCCCCTGCGCTCTGACACGGTCCCAGTTGTTGAACCGAAACCGAACGTCAGATTCCGCAATCGTCGCCGGACCGGCACTTCCGAGGAGTTGCAGCCGACCGGATTTGATATGCTCGTCCAGCCGTTCTCCGCGGATGTACACCTCAACCCGATCCGCGACATCGTTCAGCGACGGGGTCAGCGCCTTCGGCGTCCACCAGATGTCGGATGCCCGGGTCAAGTGCCTGATGATGGGTAGAGCCGACAGAAGGAATACGAGGCCCGCGAGCGTCAGCATGAGGATCCTCGACCGTTCCATCTCCCTTCACCTCCCTAATTCAATGTTTCACCTAAAGTGAAGTTGATCGGCCTGCGCGGCTTTTCGCGCGGGTCCGTTCGAATAAAGGTTGACCCTCATGAGTGCGATCAACTGATATCCGTGATCTTGGAGATCAATCCGCCCAAGAACTCAAATTCTGAACGGCCGGACAATGCCAAGACTTGACCCTTCTTCAGCCCATTTGGAAGATCATGGGCAACGACCGCACGGAACCCGATGGATGCGACGGCCCGTGTTCCCGTGGTTTCGAAGGATAGAATGTCCTGATGTCGCTCGGAGAACAGCGTCAAGGACCGCTCCGCAAGCGCCTGGAATTCGGCGATCCCGCTTGTGCTCGCATTCACGATGCCGCCGGAGATGTTCTTGAACTCGACATCGGAATGAACCGTAAGGAGCATTTCCGCAATGTCCATGAGGTTGTACGCGCCGATGTATCGCTCAACCAGCGCTCGCATTTCAGCGGAATTCATCTGC
>JAXDCM010000101.1:0-8016 GCA_034677965.1 Syntrophales bacterium | reverse complement strand
ATCTCCCGGATCCTGTTGCCGAGCGGCGTGCCCCCCGGTTCCGCGGTCGCGAGAACAGGTAGGTTACGCTCCCCGAACCAGGCCTCGGCCAGCCGGATCTGGGTCGTTTTGCCGCACCCCTCGATGCCCTCGAACGTGATGAATCGTTCCATCCCAGCGCCTTTCCCCGCGATCCCTGCCCAGCCTCGCTTCGACGGGAACAAACGGGAATTCTCCTCCGAAAAAGGTTCTCGACGACGACCGCTTCCCACATGCGCTGCAGCCCGCGGTTCGCTAGGGAGCCCCTTCGTCCTCTCCACGTCCGCCCCTCGCAGCGAGGAGACCCATCCTGAAAAAAGAGAGGGGAGAGCTTCAGCCATTCAACGGCGTGGCGCTTCCCCCCTCTTCGAAGTCGAAACCCGATGCGGAGCTACTTCTCTTCTCCGGGCGTGATCGCCTCGACCGGGCACTGCTCCGCGCAGGCCCCGCAATCCGTGCACAGTTTGGGATCGATGACATACTTGTCGTCCCCTTCGCTGATCGCCTCCACCGGACATTCGTCCTGACAGGAACCGCATGCAATGCATTCATCGGTAATGATATACGCCATATTCCTCTCCTTTTTTCATTGAATTCTTCATCCCGGCCACACCGGTCCGGTTTATACGGAAACCACCGATTTGACGGCAGGAACTTCCTCTTTGAGAAACTTTTCGATCCCGTTCTTCAGGGTCATCTGGGCCATCGGGCAGCCGTGACAGGCCCCCGTCAGCTTCACCTTGACCACGCCGTCGTCGCCCACATCGATCAATTCCACATCCCCGCCGTCCGCTTGGAGATTGGGTCTGATCCGGTCGATGACTCTCTGCACCTCTTCTCTCATTCCTCTCCATCCTTCCATTGACGCCAACGCGCGCAACCTGCTAACGCGGCATGTAACCGACCATCTCGCGGATCAGATTCCTCGCCACATCCGAAAGCTCCGGCCGGATGATCAGGTAGTCCCGGATCTTGTGGTGAACCGCCGTCCAGAGGATCTTCCCCGTTTTCGCCTCGACCATTCGGATGCTGAAACCGACCCTGGCGATCTTGGTGTCTTTCTCCGTCGTATGGTTCCAGGAATCCACCCGGACCAGCAGCAGCGCTTCGGCGCCGGTCAGCTCGCCCAGCGTTCTGCTCAACAACGGATCGGAGAAACTCACCTTTTCCAGCTTGGCCTGGTAGTCCGTGACGGCCTTTCTGAACACCTCGTCGGATTTCAGACGACGGCCGACAGCCTCCCCTCCGACCACGTCATCGAACCACTTCTGTTCGCTGAGCACCTCGTGGAAAAGACGGTCCACGTCGCTTCCAGCTTCCGGAAAGGTTCTGCTGTCGGACGGCAGAACCGCAATCCGCCGCGGATGAAAATCCCGCGCTTCCGGCGACACCTCCGAATACCGGATCCCATTGCAACCCAGTATGCCCAGAAACAGGACCGCGGGGAGGATCGTCTTCCACTGTTTCAGCATCTGTAAACCCCGGGCTCATGCGCCGAAAACCCCGGTTGCCCAAAGCCAAAGAACGGCGCCGACGCCTGCGATGAAATACATGCTCTCCAGGAGGCCTTCCATCACCACCCCGGAAATGCCGGACCTTCTATCATATAGTTTAAAACAAATCCATATATAAAATACGCAGATCAATAGAAAATAACTGACTGATGTCGTCCACCCGACAGGATGGGCCGCGAGAAGCAGGGCAAACAGCAAAACGGAGACCCCCTCCAACAGCATCAGGGTTTTCTGTTCGCCGATCAGGACGGGGAGGGTTTCGCGGCCGATCAGCCGGTCGCTCTGGATGTCGAGAATGTCCGACAGCGCGGAACGGATAAAAACCAGGCCGGCCACGAAGAAGAAGGACGTCAGGACGGTCGGCGTCAGACTCGGACCGGTCTCGATCCACGGCAGCAGCGCCGTGACCGACGCCCAGGCGACGGCCGTGGAGATGTTTTTCGATCCGGGAAGGTCTTTGAGGCTCTGGAATCTCCAGCCGTCCGGCAGGATCGGCGTATTGTAGAGAAAGCCGGCAAGCGAAAGAATGAACAGCAGAACGAAGGATCCCGGTCCCGCCACCAGCGAGATGCCCAGCGCCGTAATCATCGAAAGGAGGGCGAGCGTGACGTAGATTTTCTCATGAAGCAGGTAGGACTCCTTGCGGAAGGAACTGATGCTGCTCGCCTTCCGGTTGCTGAAACGGTTCAGGACGTGCATCGCGTACACGTACAGCGATGCGGTCAGGATCAGCAGCGGATTTACCGGAAGCCCCTGGAGCAGCATGGCGGCGAACGACAGGCAGCCTGCGCCCCCGGCGGAGTAAAGGTCCGTACGGACGGAAAATACCCAGATCTTGAAGATATGCCGGAAAAGCTCTCCCCGCTTGCCCATGCGGCCGGTCAGATGGTCCATCACCCGGTCGATGATCCAGTTGGGGGTCGAGGCCCCGGCGGAAACGCCGATCCGGCGGTAAGGCTCGACTTCGATCGCCTGGAGCTCATCGGAAGCCTCGATATGATAGGTGGGCTTTCCCTGAAGCTTCGCGAGCTCCGCAAGACGCCTCGTGTTTGCGCTGTTCCGGCCGCCGATGATGACAACCGCGTCCGTTTCGGCTGCGAGCGCCTTGATTTCGGTCTGCCTCGTTTCCGTGGAGTCGCAGATCGTGTCGAAGACGACCGCCTCGGGGAAGCGCTCTCTCACGCGACGGACGACGGCGGCGTATTCCTCCAGGCTCTGCGTTGTCTGGGCGACAACACATACCTTGTCATTGGGCAGGTCCGGCAGACGATCCACATCCCCGGGGTCGCCGAGAACGAATCCCGACTCACCGGCAAAACCCAGCAGGCCGTTCACCTCCGGATGTTCCCAATCCCCGACGATCAGGATGATGAACCCCTTGGCTGCGTGTTTCCGGATGATCGCCTGGACATGGGCCACCTTGGGGCATGTGGCGTCGATGATCCGGAAGCCCTTCTCCCGGATCTTCCTTCTCTCGGCCAGCGAGATCCCGTGGGCGCGGATGACCATTGCCGCGCCTGGGGGGGCCTGGTCGAACTCGTCCAGGCTGCGGACCGGGATGATGCCCCGCTTCCGGAGCAGCTCGACCGTCTGGGGGTTGTGGATCAGAGGTCCATAGGTGTAGATGGGTCCCCCGTTCTTTTTCCCGGCCATGTCGAGAACCACATCCACGGCCCGTTTGACCCCCATGCAGAAACCGGCGGTTTTGGCCAGTTTTATCCCCACGACCCTTCCCCCTTCAGGAATCCCGCCCGCGGCTTTTGCAGATAAAGAAAGAATTCGCGGTTTCCGGCCGGGCCGTCGATCGGAGAGGCGCAACGCCCCAGGACCGCAAGGCCGCGCTCCCGGCAGAAGGCCTCCAGATCCGCGACGACCTGTTCGTGCAGCTCCGGATCCCGGACAACGCCGCCCTTGCCGACATTTTTCCGGCCCACCTCGAACTGAGGTTTGACCAAAACCAGAAGCAGGGCCCCGTCCGGGATCAGCTTCAGGACGGAGGGGACCACCAGCCGGAGCGAAATGAACGATGCGTCGACGACCGCGATGTCGATCGGGTCGCGGATGTCGCGGCCGTCGTAATGGCGGATGTTGGTCCGCTCGATGCAGACGACCCGGGAATCCTCGCGAAGCTTCCATGCGAGCTGGCCGTAGCCGACATCCAGGGCATAGACCTTCGCCGCCCCCGCCTGGAGGAGGCAGTCGGTGAAACCGCCGGTGGAGGCCCCCACGTCGAGCGCGACCCGATCCCGGACGGATAGACCGAAGGCGTCCAGGGCGCCCCGGAGCTTCAAGCCGCCCCGGCTGACATAGGGGTTATCCCCGCCCCGGATCCGGATCTCCGCATCGGGCGCGACGGCCATCCCCGCCTTGTCCGCCGGGCGATCCCCGACGAGGACCGCTCCGGAAAGGATCAGCGCCTGCGCCCGGGAGCGGCTTCCCGCGAGACCCCGTTCCACCAGCAGGCTATCCAGCCGGACTTTATTGGACAATTTTCCCATGCTTTTACAAAGTTTGCTTCTGGTTTTCATTACCGGATTATCCGTAATGGTGCAAACGGTTATTTTTAATGCATTCATACGGATATTTTCCTGTCGGCATGAGAAGGCTCGAATATGCATTGTGAGGCGGTTTGGCGATTGCCGTCCATGCAAAACCTTGTGCAACTTTTGATATGGATATCATGAAAGGATACCGAATTTAAATTTGCCTCTTATTCCGTTGGTGTGATATATTGGAATACTACGGAAGGAGGTTGATGATGGGAAAAGCAAAAATAGCCATTACAATGGACGCCGAATTTATCGGTGAATTGGACAGGCTGGTCGGAGAGAATTATTTTCAAAATCGCAGCCAGGCAATCTGCGATGCCGTGCGCGAAAAACTATCCAGAATGAAGCGCAGTCGGCTATCTTTGGAATGCGCAAAACTCGATCCGAAATTTGAAAAAGCTATGGCGGATGAAGGATTAGCTGAGGATGTGAGCCAATGGCCAGAATATTAAGGGGCGAGATAAGATGGGCAGATTTAAACCCGGTCCGGGGCCATGAGCAGGGCGGTTTGCGTCCTGTGCTCATTTTGAGCCACGACATTTTTAATGAGAAATCCGGTACGGTCATAGCCGTGGCCATCACAAGCCAACCGCAAAAAGCTGGCTTTCCATTAACTCTTGAATTGAAGACTCCAAATTTACCCAAGAAATCATGGCTTAAAATCAGTCAAATCCGAACGCTGTCTGTAGAGAGAATTGGCAAATTTATTCGTAAAGCTTCTCGGGAAGAGTTGAATCAGGCAATTGAAGGTTTAAATGAAATTATTGCGTAACCAGTCGCTACAGCCGATCGCCGCTTCGTGGCTCCGGCTGAGCTTTTCGTTGGCCGAAAAAATCAATTTGACATAGCCTGCAATGTGGATTAGTATAGCTATAAAAAGCCACATGATAGAGGTGCGATATGAGAACCATTCAGATGACACTTGATGATGATCTTGTTACAGCAGTAGATCGCGTTTCAAAGGAGCTCCGAACAAGTCGTTCTGCTTTCGCAAGAAAGGCGCTTCGTGACGCCCTTGAGCGCTGCACCCTTGAGCAACTTGAACGCAGGCATCGCCGGGGGTACGAGCGATACCCAGTTGCCGTCGATGAGTTCTCAGTTTGGGAAACTGAGCAGGCTTGGGGTGATGAATGAAACACGGTGAAATACGTTGGTACAAGTTCATCCCGCCAGATAAAAAGCGGCCAGTTCTAATCCTGACTCGAGATTCTGTGTTGGAATACCTTGGAGAAGTAACAATCGCTCCCATCACAACTACAATCCGCAATATACCCTCTGAGGTATTTCTCTCGAAAGCTGACGGCATGCCCCAGGATTGTGCTGTCAATTGTGATCACTTGCAGACTGTTTCAAAGGGGAAGATTGGGGCATTGATCACATTTTTGCCCCTGTCAAAAATGGTTGAAGTTGGACGTGCAATACGTTTTGCCCTCGATATTTAAGATAGGAGCGGCCAACAATTGCATCCATCTGACGCCGGACGACTACGGTGGATTCCCGAAAGTCCGCAACGGCGTCGGCTGATGCCTGCCGTTATGCTTTCTCATCACGCGGATAGCCTTCATATAAATTACCCCAAAAATAGAAACAATGCGCTGCAGGGGATCGGCGTGCAAGCGCGCCTCTTTGTGTAGGGTTTTGCTTTACCGTCCGGCCAGCTCGCGGACGGCCCCGGCGATCCCCTCCGCATCGATGCCGTACATCTTCCGGAGCTCCTTCTGGGTCGCCTGCGGGGCGAATTCGTCCGGGATGCCGAGCCTCCGGACGGAAACGTCCGTGATGCCTTTTTCCGACAGAAGCTCGAGAACGGCGCTCCCGAATCCCCCCATCCGCGCATTCTCCTCGACGGTAACGATTCTCTTGCACGCTCTTGCCGTATCGCAGAGAAGTTCCACATCCAGGGGTTTCACGAAACGCGCATTGACGACCCGGACCTCAATTCCCTCCGTCTTCAGGATCTCTGTCGCAGCGAGAGCCGGATACACGCAGGACCCGATCGCAACGATGGCCGATGCGGCGTCGGGCGGGCCGACGAGGAGTTCCCCCTTCCCGATCGGGAGGACCCGGGGAGTCGCCTCCAACGGGACCCCAACCCCCTTCCCCCGCGGATAACGCAGCGAAGCGGGGAGGCCGCACTCCACGGCGGTCTTCAGCATGTGCTGGAGTTCGTTTTCGTCCTTGGGCGCCATCACGATCAGATGCGGGACGGTGCGGAGAAAAGCGAAATCGAACAGGCCGTGATGCGTGGGGCCGTCGGCCCCGACAAAACCGCCGCGGTCCATCGCCAGGACCAGGGGCAGTTTCTGAAGACAGACATCGTGGATCACCTGGTCATAGGCCCGCTGCATGAAGGTGGAGTAGATCGCGACGATCGGGATGAATCCCTGGGTGGCCAGCCCGGCGGCAAAGGTCACCCCATGCTGTTCGGCCATTCCGACATCATAGAACCGGGCGGGGAATTTTTCGGCAAACCGATCGAGGCCCGTTCCCTCGGACATGGCTGCCGTGATCGCGACGACCCTCGGGTCTTGCTCAGCCAGCGTCACGACCGTGCTGCCGAAAACCTTCGTGTAGGACGGAGGCGCCGCCGCACCGCCCGCCGCGACCGCTTCCCCCGTTTCGATGTCAAACGGAGGGATGCCGTGGAAACGGGAGGGATCGTCTTCGGCAAACCGGTATCCCTTTCCCTTTTGCGTCACGACATGGACGAGAACCGGGCC
The DNA here is from genome assembly GCA_034677965.1 of Syntrophales bacterium. Taxonomy (GTDB): domain Bacteria; phylum Desulfobacterota; class Syntrophia; order Syntrophales; family UBA5619; genus UBA5619. The sequence continues at coordinate 1,215 of JAXDCM010000101.1, read as the reverse complement.
TTCCAGCGTTTTGACGTTTTTCAGGTTCCCGATAAGATGATCGAGCCGGTGCCCTTCCAGCGGCCCCACATAGGTGAAGCCCAGCTCCTCGAAGAGTGCCCCGGGAACGAAGAAGGTCTTCAGCGACTCCTCCAACTGACGGGAGAACTTTAGCATCTGCCCGCCGATTCCCGGGATCGACTTGAGGAAGTTCTTGACCTTCGACCGGATCCGATTCACCGTCTGACCGGTCATGATCCGATTCAGGTAAGACGAGAGGGCGCCCACATTGGGGGAGATGCACATCTCGTTGTCATTCAGGATGATGATCAGGTTCTTCTTGCGGTCGCCGGTCCAGTTCAGCCCCTCGAAGGCCATCCCGGCGGATATCGCGCCGTCGCCGATCACGGCGATGATCCGGAAATCCTTGCCGCTAAGGCAGCGCGCCTCGGCCATCCCCGCCGCCGCGGAGATGGAGGTGCCGCTGTGTCCGACGTTGAAGGTATCGTAAGGGCTCTCCTCTCGTTTCGGGAAGCCGCTGACCCCGCCCCGCTGGCGAAGCGTGTCGAAGCGCTCCCTCCGCCCGGTGATGATCTTGTGGGTGTAGGCCTGGTGCCCGACGTCCCAGACGAGGAGGTCCCGGGGCGTATCGAAGACGTAGTGGATCGCGAGCGTGAGCTCCACCGTACCCAGGGAGGCCGCGAGATGGCCGCCTCGCTTCGAGACGGTCGCGATCATCTTTTCCCGGATCTCCTCCGCAAGGCTATTCAGCTCCGCCACGCTGAGGCGCCGGATGTCCTCCGGATCGTTGATGGTTTGCAAAAGGGTCTGCCTTTCCGTCATGCTCCGTTCAGGACCTCCGTGCCAGGATATACCGGGCGATCTTCCGGAGCGGCGCCGCCCGGTCGTCGAAGAGGGCCAGCGAGGCGACCGCCTCGATCACCAGCTCTTCCGCCCGGGCCCGAGACGCATCGACCCCCAGCAGGGCGGGGAAGGTGGTTTTGCCTCGGGCCGCGTCGCTGCCCGTCCCCTTGCCGAGAACGGCCGGGTCGCCCTCCACATTGAGAATATCGTCGGCGATCTGAAACGCAAGACCGATCTTCTCGCCATAGTCGGAGAGCGCCTCGAGCGCCTCCTTACCGGCCCCGGCAAGGATCGCCCCCGTCCGCAGCGAGACCCGAAGAAGAGCGCCCGTTTTGAGCCGGTGGATCTCGTGCAGCCCCTCCATCCCGATCT
>JAXDCM010000100.1:0-77624 GCA_034677965.1 Syntrophales bacterium | reverse complement strand
CGGCGCAGCCAGCTTCCCGCCGCCGCGAGCTCCATGTCGCGGTCCACGGTGATCGGATGATGGATGGTTGCCACCGTCGGATAACCGCCGTCCCTGATTCTGAGCAGTCCGTAGGAAAGGCTTTGATTGTCGTGAATCACGTCATAGCCGTTGCATCCGCTGCGCAGAAAACGGTGCGCCCGGAATCCGAATGTCAATGGTTCCGGAAAACCTCCGCAGCACATGCTGACAAACTCGAACTGGTTGAGCGGAGAGGCAAGATCCCGGAGATCTTCGACCTTGAAGAGGTGATCGGGATTGTAAAGATCGAGGCCGGGAATTCTGTGCAGGACGATCCCCTGATCCAGTTCCGGATAAGGGGGTCCGGAAAGGACGTCGACTTCGTGGCCTATTTCCCTCAACGCCCGGCTCAGATATTTCACATAAACCCCTTGCCCGCCGCAGGTGGGATTTCCGCGGTATGTGAGGAGACCGATCCTCAGAGGGGATGACCCCGGATTGCGCCGACCCTTTTGCAGACGAGGAAGTTTCAATGCGATGATCCGCCCAGCTCAATGAAATAGGGTCGATAAATACAACCTGTTTGAGGAATTAGCAAATGAAAAGTGTCATTTAAAACCCTGTGGGCGATTCCGTTTGACAGCGCATGCCTGATGGAATAGAAAAGCGATGAATGTTCATTTTATTCTGAGAGGGCGTGGTGCCCTTTCGAGAATCGCTTTCATGGGATGGCGCTCATTCGATGAAAAAGCCGAAACTGATCGTTTTTGATATGGACGGGGTTCTGATCGACGTCTCAGGCTCCTACCGGGAGGCGGTCCGAAAGACGGTCAGGCTTTTTTTCTCGGGATCAAAGGGCGCTGAAAAACTGCCCGATCCTCTCTTTTCCCTGACCGAACTTGCGAAACTCAAACAAACCGGCGGCCTGAACAACGATTGGGATCTGACCGCCCTGACTCTTCATCTTCTTTTCGCCCTCGTCAGGAAACCGGCCGGTCCACTTTGCGATGCCGAACCGTCGGATGCCGGAGAAATGATCCGCCGCAGCGATGTATCGGAGCTGGCCGAATTTCTGAGAAAGGATCCCTGCCCGCTGATGACACTGCTCGGCCTTCACGGTCGGCGCAATGATCCTTTTGTGGCGCAATGTCAACAGGGAGACGTGTGCACCGGGAACCGGATCAAGCGGATCTTTCAGGAGATCTATCTGGGGCGTTCCCTCTTCCCGGTTCATTACCGCGAAGAGCCCATGTTCTTCCATGAGGAGGGTCTTATTCATAGAGAAAAATCGCTGTTGGATGCGGCTTTGCTGCAAGTTCTCGCCCGTGATCAGATCCTCGCCATCGCCACGGGCCGTCCGGGATCAGAGGCGGAATTTCCATTGGACCGCTTTGGTTTGCGTCAATATTTTGACGCAGTGATTACATTGGACGATTCCACTCGCGAAGAGGAAAAAATATTTCTCGAGCGCGGCGAACGGGTCTCCTTAAAAAAACCCAACCCTTATATGCTCGACCAAATCCCAAAAATGATCGAACGCAGTTTCGGTGAATGCTATTATCTCGGCGATATGCCCGACGACATGCAGGCTGCCCGGGCCTCCCAGAACGGCTATCGGGGCGTGGGGGTAATCCTGGGGGCAACGGAACCTGAAAACCTGCGGCGGGAACTCCTACAGGCCGGGGCAGATTTTGTCGTTACCAACCCCGGAGAACTTCTCGATCTTCTCGACTAACCCTCCCCGTGTCCTTAAGGCGACCAGGATAGGGTCACGGTTTCGGCGAATGATCCACAAAGATCAGTTGATCGGTATCAAAACCGAAAAAGGCCGCTTTTTTGACGAGACGATCTTTTAAATCGCTGCCGATCACCGGTTCCCTGGCCAAAATCCACAGATAAGATTTGTCGGGTCCGCAAACGAGTGCATGAAGATAATGTTCATGATCGAGATCAAAAATGACATAGGAACCGTAGAAGGGCCCGAAGAAAGATACCTTCAGGTACCCCAGGTCCGGGCTCCGAACAAAATAGGCCTTCCCTTCGGCTTCCTTCCACGAATTATCCAATGCTGAATAACCGCGGTTCACTACCCTGACACCGCCGTCATCCCTCATCGTGTAATCGGCCGTGACCCGGCTCAACCCCCTCTCGAATGAATGATCCAGCCTGGCGATTTCGTGCCACCGTCCCAGATACTGGTCCAATTTGAAATGACTGACCGGTTGCACATTATTTGGGATGCCGGCACACCCCATCAGCAGCAAAATCCATGCAATGTGACTCTTTTTCATCTTCATGTCAGACACCTGGGATACCCCTGGTTATGAGAGTGGATCGATTGGCCTGATCCACTTCTGTGATTTCGGCACTTGTACGGGATCAGTATAGGAGGGAGTGATAGGCGAGTCAACGTAAAATGCTTGAACTCAGACTGGAGGAGGTCCCGTCCGTAACGAGGCCCAAGTTGATCCCGGTTGTTGATCTTCAGGAAGTGGATTTTCACATGAACGGTCTGTTGTCTTGACACGTTCGGTTGTCTTGCTGGTCATAAGGCATAGATTGTGGTATATAAAAACAAAATCCTCCTACCGGTAGGGCTGTTTTGGACGGATGGGTTGAATATCGCATAGCCTGGAAAGAAATCGTAAAGTCGGATGGAAAGCGGAGAATCTGCATTGAAAGTGAAGCCTCGTCCGCATCCGCACCATTAAACAGTTTTTATGACTTAACTCAGCAAGGGGTCAAAAAATGGCGCATCAGGATAAGGGGCATTACTCGGCCAAACACAAAAATACCACTCGGGACGAACGAATTGCCGCCGCCATCCAGTCCAGGGCCGGCTCAGGGCATCTCCTCTGTCGTAACGCGGAGAAGCTCGCTGCTGAACTTGGAGTGATCATGGCGGAAATCGGCCGCAACGCTGACCTGCTGGAAATCAGGATCGGTGGTTGCCAGCTCGGTCTGTTCGGCCATACCCGGGCAGAGAAGCTTGTCAAACCGGCGCAGGAGGTGTCGCCGGAGCTTGAGAGCGTCATCCGAAGCCGCCTGACCGGAAGTCCCCAAGGCCCCATCTCCTGTGCCGCAGTCTGGGACATCGCCTTGTTGCGTGAGATGCCGCGCGCGGAAGTCTCCGCCGCTTGCGAGAAGCTGGGAATCAAGATCAAACCGTGTCAACTCGGCGCCTTCTGAGAGGGCTCCGTTCGAGTCCGTAGCCTACAGGATGCCTACGGCTTCCATCAGGAGATCCTTCGCAAGGCGGGAATCGTTCGAGCTTTGAAGTCAGCGGCACAATTGAAGGTGTCGGGATCCCTCGAAAGTCTCATAACGATGACCGACGAACCGGGAGTCTTTGCATTCCCTTCCACCCTCACGGGGAAAACCCTTCTGTCCGGACCAGGCGCATTCTCCTGACTCGCCCTCATCAGGCAACGTTTTTTTTCACCCATGCAACATAACGGTCCATCCATTTCTGCAGGAACGTTTTGCTTTCCGGACCGATGCCGCCGGTTTCGTCAAACAGACCGTCCTTGGCCTGAATGAAAGCATCCGGTTGGGCAAGCGTCCGGACATTCAGTGCGGACAGGACATTGCGCAGATGCTGTTGGGCCATGGCCGTGCCGATGACGCCGGTTGAAACCCCCAGAATACCGGCCGGTTTTCCCCCCCAGGCATTTTGACCCGGGGGACGAGAAGCGTGATCGATAGCATTCTTGAGCACCCCGGGGATGGAACGGTTGTATTCAGGGGTGATGAAAAGAAGCCCCTGTGCGTCCTTGATTTCGTCTTTCATCCGTTTGACGGATTCCGCCTGATGCGTGTCGTCATCCTGGTTGTAAAGCGGGAGGTCGTCGATCCGCACCTTGTGAAATGTGAATTCTGACGGCGCTAATTTTTCAATGGCGTCGGCCATCTTTCGGTTGAATGAATCCTTGCGAAGGCTTCCGGTAACGACGGCGATTTTGTATTGGCTCATCACTTTCTCCTTTTGGGACTGTCTTTATCTGGGTCTTGCCCTGCCGCCTTTTTGCTCCGGCCTTATCGCGGCCGGGCAAACCGAATTCCGAATCCTCAGGAGGGGAGAACTTCAAAACCTGCCCGACGGAATTCGTCCCGAACCTGATCCTGAATTTTCAGGTAATCGGGGTTGATGATCTTTTTGGTCTTCAGGTCGTACACCTCCGCATACCGGAACCCCGGTTCAGGGGTCTTTAAAAGATCCTCGTAATTCCTGTAAAAGATCTGGGCAAGCGGTTCGGCATCCCGGCGACTGTATTTGGCGGCGGCCAGGCCGATCTCGGCGTGGAACTGATGATCCATCGGGAGCAGCGAATCAGGCTCCACGGACTTCGCCGGATGGCCGGAAAAGATATTGCCGCCGGCCGGCACCACGGCCAGCATATAGGCGGCCATTTCATAATGGTACATTCGGCTGCCGGCGCCCCCTCCCAGGTAGGGAAGATTGACGGTGGGGTAACGCATGTTGCGCGCATTGGCCTGGTTGGACATCCCGATAGCCCAAAGGAGCGGCTTGGTTGAGGAGAGACGAAGATTCTGGTGCAGAGGGGCGTTGTAATGATAGCTTCCCCGGTAGATGAGGGTTCCCATGATGAGGTAGCAGGTTGCCAGAACCGCCACCCCTTCGGCGCCACCCGCATAACCTCCGAAAAGCGGAGTCGACGTGGATCCGATGTTGGCGCTGATACTGCTGAAATAGGCGACTTTCTGCAAGGCTTCATAATTGACGATCATCTCCGCGAGAAAATCGATCAAAAAGCCGTCTGTGATCCGCAGACCGAACTGCGGGGCGGCAGCGGCAATCATCGATACGGCGTTCGGAGCGGCGGAAATCCCATTGATGATCGGAAGTCCGGCACGGCCGGAGCGACGGATCCCCTCGCGTGCCAGGATCACGGTCTTGATCGCGGCCAGCAGCTCCTGCGGCGAACGGACCCTGGCGTCTTTGCCGCGCAGGTGAAGAATGGACGGCACACTCAGCGAATCCACAATGCTGATGGCGGCCATCCCTTCGACGGTATCCAGATAGATCCGCTCATCCGTTGTGTAAATCCCGCCACCGACGTGAATCCATGGGCGCGACGGATCATCCACCGATCGGCCGTACATCGTCTTCGCTTCGCGGCCTTCACCGAATTTGGTTTGACGCGGAGACTGCTCTATGGCCCGGAGAATCTCATCACGGGTGAAGTCCATCACCCGGCTGGTGTCGGTACAATAGACCCCGGTTTCCGCCAGCAGGTCTATGGCGGCTTGAAATACTCGGTCCGCGAGATCGTCATCGGTATTGACGATGGTTTTTTTGTCCCACTGGATCCCATGACGCAGGATCACCTCCGCCAATTTGGGAACAAAACGACCCATGTAGTAATCCGTATCGGATATCAGCAGGCCTTGGTCCGCCCTGTCGAACACCTCAATCAGATCGATCATCCCCCTACCCTCCTCTCCGGCCTTGCACCGGTTCCGACAAACGATTCGGCCATTTCAACCGCGGCATAGGCCGTTTCCGTATAACCGTCCGCCCCGATCCGTTCGGCCCAGCTTTTCGTGACCGCCCCTCCGCCGACCATGACCCTGAACTGCTCACGGATTCCCTGTCCTTGCAAGGCCTCGATCACATCCCTCTGTCCGATCAGGGTGGTCGTCAGCAGCGCGGAAAGGGCAATGATGTCCGCCTGCACCTCCCGAGCCGTGCCGACAAATTTCAAGGGGTCAACGTCCACCCCGAGGTCATGAACCTCAAAACCTGAAATCTCAAACAAGAGACGCAGGATGTTTTTGCCGATGTAATGCATGTCCCCTTTTACGGTTCCCATCACCACAACTCCCTTTTTTCTGGTGGCGCCTCCCATGGCTTTGATTCGGGGTTGCAGGATAGCCATTGCATTCTGAAAGAGGATGGCCGACATCATCAGTTCGGGAAGGAAAATCTCCTCGTTCTCGAACTGCTTCCCCACTGCGGTTAGACCCGGCAGAAGCCCGCGATCGATGATTTCCAGCGGCTCCAGCCCTTCATCCAGCGCCTCAAGCGTATCAGCCGTGACCTTCTCCTTTTGCAGCTCAACGATGGCTTGCTTCAATTGTTCCAGACGTTTTTCTTTCTCCATCGATTGCTCCTCCATGGCTTTCTGCCGATGAACCTTTTATGACATCAAATCATAACGTCATTCCATCCTCAATGGAATGTTGTGCCCACACTTTACGATAAGAACCTGGAATCGGGTCCGATTGTAAGACATCTTTGTACAACTTCTTCAGTGCCGACACAACATCTCCAGTCCCGGAAATCGAACCAGAACCTTCTTTTCAACTTCCTCATCGAAATGCGACGGGTTTCCGGCAGCAATGATCCTTCGGGCTTCCTCAAGCGCCCTCGATCCGATCTCCCGCTCTCCCGAATCCTTCCATTTTTCCCGCATTTCCCTCTGCGCCACTTTAGGCAGGTAGGCTGCGGTGCGCATCTTCCTGAGTGTATGGAGTTGGTCTGCAAAAAGGCCACCGGGGCCCACTTCATCGATGAGATCCAGACAGAGATCCTCGTTTTCATAGCGGATACCCTTTTTTAGTTGCTTGAGCATCATGGCGATTTCATGATCGATCACCGCCTTCGCAAAGTCGAAGACCATCAGACTTCCCAGAAGACCGCCCATGTTGAGCATATCGATCCCCCCGAGAAGGGCGGCCGTCGTGCCCATACCGGTTTCATAACCCGACTGCGCATCGTTGACATGGGCATTCGTCAGGCCGATGTATCCGCCGGACGGCACACCGTAATACCGGGCCATCTGACAGAATCCCATCTGGAGCATCGCCGTTTCGATCGCACCGGGGGCATAATTCCCCGTTCTCATATCCGCCACCGTGGCAAGGACGGAATAGATCAGCGGCGTTCCGGGACGCACCATCTGCATCAGCAGAGCCAAGGCAAGGAACTCGGCGTTTCCCTGAACCAGTGTTGCGATCAGGCTCAACGGGGAGCTCATCCCTGCGTTGGGACAGATCGTCCCATAGACTGGCAGGCCCCTTTCGGCAAGGTAAATCACCGCCTCCGTGGATTCCACATCCATCGTCAGCGGCGAGACCACGGGGCAATAGTGGTGTGTCATGAGGGGCCTTGCACGATAAGCCTCGTTGCCGCCGGCGATGATTTCGCCCAGTTCAAGGACATCCTCCAGATCCTTCCTGTTCGGCGTATTGCTCCGAACCGGTTTGAGGCAGTTTTTTAGTGCCGGGTAAAAGCGCGCCACGCTGAAATGTCCCTCCGGCGCATCGTCGGCCAGCGTGGAGATGGAGAAGACATCGTAGCCCGGCAGTTCGTTCACCAGATGCGCGATTCTGGCGATATCCGAGGACTTCGCTCTCCGTTGAACTCCGGTATCCGGATCGATCACATCCGGTGCCGAACTGGCGGTAATCATGATCGGCCCGTCCTGCGGAAGAATGCGGTCAAACTTCGGGTCTCGTCCATGGAAGGCAAAAGAGGGAACAAAAAATTTCCGGTATTCCTCAACCGTTTTTGCGGGTATGCGGATAACCCCGGTATGGGTGTCCAACGTGCATCCCCGATCGGTAAAGATTCGCCGCGCGTTGTCGTTGCGCACAAGGATCCCCGTCCGATCCAAAATGAACAGCGATGCCTCATGCACTTTGTGCGCCTCTTCGTCGGTCAAAAACTCAACCCCCTGCATGAGCAATCCTTTCTACTTATTAGAATGATCTTGTATTTTAAGCATATGTAGTCTTTTCTTCAAGTACAGCTTTACATCGGTTCCCTCCTTGAGTATCCCCCGGTACTGAGGATCCGTCGCATCGATATACATGATCTGCTCACCGCATGCAACCGTGTAGCGGATGATGGCGCCAATGTACATGGCCGCCTCCACACGTCCATAAATCACATTGGTTTCATCGGAACGGGCGGAATCGAGGGCAGCGGCAATGCCGATCGATTCCGGGCGAACCACTGCCTTGAGCCTGTCGCCGCAGGCCACAGGAAAAGCGAAATGCGATGCCGACAAATCGCCGTGGCAGGTTCTCAGTTTGACATCCCTGCCGGATATATCGATCACCTCGCCGGGAATGAAATTAATGTGCCCGATGAAGCGGGCCACGAATTCATCGACCGGCGTCTCATAAATTTGGGTCGGTGATCCGACCTGCTTTACGATGCCATGGTCCATCACGACAAGCTCATCTGAAAGAGACATCGCCTCTTCCTGATCGTGGGTGACAAAGATAATAGACAGACCCAGACGCCGATGAAGCTTTCGGATCTCCCCGCGCATGAGCATACGGAGATTGGCGTCCAGGTTGGAGAGCGGTTCGTCCAGCAGAAGTATTTTTGGACGGAGACTCAGCGCCCTTGCGAGCGCCACCCGCTGCTGTTGCCCGCCGGAAAGTTCATGGGGCCTTCTATCCCCAAGCCCCTCCATCTGAACAAGGGTTAGGAGCCTCTCAACCTCATCGTCAACCTCTCTTTTGGTTTTTTTCATAATCTTGAGGCCGAATCCGATGTTTGCGGCTACGGTCATGTGTGGGAAAAGGGCGTAGTTTTGAAAAACCATGGCCGTGTCACGCGCGTTCGGCTGGAGATCGGTTATGTCCACTCCGTCCAGAATAACCTTTCCTTCGTCGGGAATGGTGAATCCGCTGACGACCCTCAAAAGCGTGGTCTTTCCGCAGCCGCTGGGACCGAGAAAGGTGACCAGCTTCCCGCGTTCCAGATCCAGGGAAACGTCATTCACCGCCGTTAATTCACCGAACCGTTTGACGATGTTCTTCAACTCCAGTATGAATGAGTCCCCTTTCCGAATCATGGCTGACGCCTCTTTAGAACATTTCTATTTTCGACAATTTGACCAATAGTTTCAGCCCTCCCAGGCAGGCCAGGACAACGGCGATCAACATCGTGGAAATTGCGCAAGCCATTCCCAAATAACCCTGCTCGGCCACGTTCAGAATATACAGCGCCGCCAGGTCGTTACCAGGGGTGATCAAGAAGATCACCGCGCTCACCGCGATCATTCCAACCATGAATGTGTAGATGAAACCGGCAACGAATGCGGAGCTGATCAAGGGCAAAACGATCCTGAAAAAGGTCCGAAAGGCGCCGGCGCCCATGTCGGCCGCCGCCTCCTCGATGGCCACGTCGATCTGATGGAGTTTACTGACCCCGGCTTCAAGGCTGACCGACAGGTTCCGAAATGCCTCGTTGACGATCAGGATGATGAAAGTCCCGGTGAGCTTCAGCGGCGGGTTGTTGAAGGCGAGAATATACCCGATCCCCATCACCGTGCCGGGAACCGCAAACCCCAGAAGGGCAAGAGACTCCACAACCTTCTTCAGGGGAACCCTTTTCCGGACCAAGATATAGGAGAGGACGATGCCGACCGTCGGCGCCACCAGGGCCGCCCCCAGCGAAAACTTGAGGCTGGTGATCAGCGTCCTGAAGCCGTTCGGGCTGCGGAAATGATCCAGGGTCAGACTGTTGTCCACCATCAGGATTTTGGTGAAGGCCCCGACGAAAATGATCCCGAAGCTGACAAGAATGGCCGCCGAAGCCGCCGCCACCAGGACCAGCATCGGGTAGAGGATTCTGGGGGCAATGGGTCGTCTCTCCGTCTGCTGCGGCTTTCCACCGATGGTCGTGAAGGCCTTTCCTCTCAGCACAAACTCGTTCACCAGGAAAATGATCAGGCTGGGCAGGACCAGAAAAACACAGAAGACCGCCGCCATCTCGAGATTGTTCTCGCTGACCCACAGAAGATAGGCGCCTGTGGAAAGAAAAGGGACATCCCCGCCGATCAGCATCGGATTCCCGAAGTCGGCGATCGACAGGATGAAAACAAGCAAAGCCGCCTTCAGAATGCCCGGAGACGAAAGGGGTATGGTGATCTTGTACAGGATCTGCCAGTCGGTTGCGCGCATGTCATAGGCGGCATCTTCGAGATTGGAACCCAGCGAGCGCAGCACGTTTTCGATCATCAGGTAGCCCAGCGGCAGGAAGGTGATCACCTGGGCGATGATCACCCCGCGCCATCCGTAGATGTCGAACGGCAAATCCAGAAAACGCGTCACGATGCCGTGACGGCCGCCGATGATGATCAGGGCCAGCGAAAAAATGAAAGGAGGCGCAACCAGCGGTATGAGACCGAGCATCCTCAACGGAAATTTCAGCAAGGCGGGCCCCTTGAGCCCCAGAAAAGCGAAACAGAAGGCCAGCGGAATGACCAGCAGCGTGGTCACAATCGCCACGACAATGCTGTTTTTCAGCGCACGGTAATACCGACCGCTGGAAAAGAAGTCGATGTAGGTGGCCAGGCTGGCCGTGCTTTCCTTTCCCAGCGACAGCTTGGCGTTCACCACCGCGGGCTCCAGGGAACCCCGGTTTCGCTGGATCGCGCGCTTGATGTCGTTGAAGCCCTTGAGATCGTCCCAATCCTTGCGAAAACGGACCGTATGAACGGTTGCCCCCGCTTCCCTTTCGATCCGGATTTGTTCGATCCCCTGGATGGGTTGAAGAATCCGGAGCAGGGAATCGTTTGCGCTTCCGGCCGTCTCGGCGCCGGAAAACCCCGCATCCGCAACGGCGATGCCGACCGTCGGATAGCTGACGGTAAAGCTTTTTATCAGCACGGATCCGATCGGGAAGACAATGAAGAGGAAAATCAGAAGAACGGCAATCGAGGAGACAAGCAGCAAACCCGGCCTGCGGAAGATATACCGGAAGTCGTCCACTTGCCGCTTCAGGATGGCGCTGCCCGGGAAAAGAGTCATTCTGGCTCCAAATGGTCAGATCTGGATGCCGCTTCGGCATGGGGCCGGACTCAACGCCCGCCCCATGCCTGCTCAAAACAATCTTGACCCTGCAAGTCTTGAAAAACGAATATCCGCTTTTATTTCTGGAAACGTTTCGCCCACTCGGTCATGATGCGCTTCTTGTTTTCCCCGGCCCATAGCGCATCATACTTGATCAGTTTGGGATCGACGAGCACTTTTCCCGGAACGCCGGGTCGCGTCACCTTGGAACGGAGAAGACCGATCTGCGTCTGTCCCTCCTTGGTGCCCAACCAGTCCACGAGCTTCTGCGCGGCGGCAAGATTTTTCGTCCCCTTCAGAATGGCCACGGACTCCAGGTCAAACGCGGTCCCTTCGGTCGGGATGAGACCCTCAATGGGGAATTTCTGCTGCACCCTTCCGTATACGGCCTGATCCCAGCTCACCCCGATGGCGTATTCCCCCTGCGCAACGGACTGGGCCGGCGCCGAACCGGATTTGGTGTATTGGCCGGCGTTCTTGTGTATCTTCTCCAGGATTTCCCAGCCCTTGTTTTCGCCGAAGATCTGCATCACCGCGGAGACGAAAATAAACGCCGTGCCGCTTGTGGCGGGGTCGGGCATCACGATCTCTCCCTTGTAGACGGGATTGGTCAGGTCCACCCAAGATGCCGGTTTCGGCAGGTTTTTCTTTTTCAGGAGATCCGGATTGACGGCAATGGCGGAAAACCAATAGTTATACCCGTACCAATGATGATCCGGGTCCTTGAATTCGGCCGGGATATCCGCCCATGCGGGCGATGAGTATGAAACGAAAAAACCCCTTTGGGTCCCCACTTGCGCGTCCGAGTTCAGAAAGCCCCAGATCACATCGGCATTGAAGTTGGGATTTTCCGTCAATACGCGGGTCCAGAGTTCATTGGATGCCAGCCGAGGACTCCAGACGATCTTCATGCCGATTGCCTTTTCCGCAATGGGTACCCATTTTTCCATCTCGGCCGTCTCGTTGTGGGTGTAAACACGGAGTTCCGTCTGCGCATCGCATGGGGACGCGGTTATGATTCCCGCCGTGAGCGCCGCGACGATCGCCAAACCAATGAACTTTTTCATACGATTCATATTGGTCCCTCCTTCCATTGAAGAAAAAGCTGTTGACCCGACGGCATGAAGTGCCCTTCCCTCCGCATCTTCCCGGGCCGATGCCCGTTTATATCGATGTTTCCCCGCCTTTGCATTACTTTACCATGGATGAACGATCCGGCCTACAGAAATATCCTGAGCCTCTCAGGATCGTAACAAGCCTTCGTCACCAATGTGGCCGGAAAAGCTTCTCCAAAAACTTCGACCGCAAAGCCATCAGTGGCCTGCGAGTCCTCGGTGGAAAGATATCCCATGGCGATCGTTTTTCCCACCGCATGTCCGAAACCGCCGCTGGTAACCACACCGACCACCCTGCCGCGGCAGGTGATGGTTTCCCCTCCGTGAAGCAGCATCGGCCGATCGGCTTCGAGCGTGAAGGTCCGCAGCTTCCAGGGCGCACCCTCCTCTTTGATTTTCAGGAGAGCCTCCCGTCCGATAAAGGGACTTTTGTCGAGGCTGACCGCAAAGCCGATCCCGGCATCGAAGGGAGTGTAATCGGGCGAAACCTCGGCGCCCCAGTAGCAGTACCCCTTCTCCAAACGCAGCGAATCGATCGCTCGGTATCCGGCATTGCGGACACCGAGGGGCTGACCGTTTTCCCAGAGGCTCTCATAGAGACCCGCGGCATATTCCGGCGGCATGTAAAGCTCATAGCCCAATTCGCCGATGTAAGTGACCCGGAGGGCCAGGACGGGGGCATACCCGATAACGACTTGCCGACATTGACCAAAGGGGAAAGCGTCATTGCCGAAATCGTCCTCGGAAAGCCCCTGCAGGAGTTCCCGCGAACGGGGGCCGCAGACATTGATCATCGCAAACGAGGACGTCACGTCGCGCAACGCGACGGATCCGTCCTTTGGAAGGTGCTTTTTGAGCCACATGAAGTCATGCGCCCCGAAGGCCGTCCCGGTAATGATAAAAAATTTTTCGTTTTCCACCCGGGAAACGGTGACGTCCGCCTCGACACCGCCGCGTTTGTTGCAGAACTGCGTATATACGGTTGTCCCCACCGGTCTGTTCAGGTTTCCGGCCGCGACGTAATTTAGAAAGGCCAGGGCACCGGTTCCCGTCACCTCGAACTTGCTGAACGATGACTGGTCGATGAGCACAACCGCTTCGCGCGCCGCCCTGTGCTCCGCAGATACCGGCTCGAACCAGTTTGGGATGCCGAAGGTGCAGGAATCCTCAGCGGGCACACCGGGCGGTGCGAACCAATTGGCGCGTTCCCACCCGTATTTCGCCCCGTAAACGGCTCCTTTTTCCTTCAACAGCCAGTACAGAGGAGAACGCTTCACCCTCCGGGCCGAATCGTGCTCCTCATGGGGCCAGGAAATGGTGTAATGCTTCCCGTAGATCTCTTTTGTGCGTTCAACGTTATACCGGAGACTATGGTGGTACTGGCCAAAACGGCGGATGTCCAGCGGCCAGATGTTCAGGCTCGGTTCTCCTTCCACGATCCATTCGGCAAGCATTTTTCCGGCGCCGCCGCCCGCAGCGATCCCAAAGGCATTAAATCCCACGGCAACGAATCCGTTTTCGATTTCGGGAGCCGGTCCCAGAATGCAATTCCCGTCCGGCGTAAAGGCCTCCGGTCCGTTGACGAGGCGGGCAATCCCGGCAGTTCCCAGGCAGGGTGTTCGGCGGACCGCCGCCTGAGAAATGGACTCGAAGTGTTCAAAGTCTGGTTCCAGAAGCTCCTGGGTGAACGCATGGGGCACCCACCGGACAGACCAGGGGATCCCATCCCGTTCGTAACCGCCCATGACAAGTCCCCCCACCTCTTCCTTGTAGTACAGAAGGCTATCCTTATCCCGCAACGTCGGCATGTCCGGCGGCACCCCCTCAATCGCCTCGGTGACCAGATACTGGTGTTGAAAGGGAACCAAAGGAATGTTCACGCCCATCATGCGGCCAATCTGACGGCCCCACATCCCGGCCGCATTAACGACCATTTCACAGCGGATTTTTCCTTTATCGGTCAGTACGGCTTCGGCTCGATTGTTTCGGATTTCGAATCCCGTGACCAAGGTCTTCTGTTCCACTGCTGCGCCTCGGTTCACGGCCCCCTTGGCCAAGGCCATGGTCAGACCGCTTGGGTCGGCTTGGCCGTCGGAGGGCATGTAAGCTGCACCGATAATCCCTTCCATATTCAGAATGGGGCAGAGTTTCAGAGCTTCCTCCGGGGTAATCATGTGCAGATCGAGTCCGAAACTGCGGGCCGTTGTCGCTCCCTTCTTCAACTCGAGGATGCGCTCCTTCGTGCTCGCCAGGTGGAGACAACCGCTCTCCTTCCAGCCCGTCGTCAGCCCCGTCTCCGCTTCCAGCGTCTTGTAGAGACCGACGCTGTATTGAAGCATCCGTGTAATATTTCGGTGAGAGCGCAGTTGACCGACAAGACCGGCTGCATGCCAGGTCGATCCACTGGTCAACTCGCCCTTTTCCAGGATGACCACGTCCCGCCATCCCATTTTGGTCAGGTGATAGGCGATGCTGCATCCCACGATCCCTCCACCAATAATGACGACCTGTGCACTGTCACGCATGCTCCTCTCCTTTCAGTCTCCTGGAATGATCTCTCCGGCGAGTCTATGACGAATTCTTTACGGCATCATCCGATGATCGGCCCTGAATGGTTTTCGAATCCAGCTCTTTCGTGAGGGCGGGAACGACCTCGAACAGATCCCCGAGAAGACCGTAATCGCATTTCTGAAAAATCGGCGCATCTTTATCCTGGTTGATGCCGACGATCACCTTGGAGGTCTTCATTCCGGCGAAATGCTGTACCGAGCCGGAGATTCCGCAGGCGATGTAAAGCTTGGGGCTGACGGTTTTTCCGGTCTGTCCCACCTGAAGCGCATGCGGCGCATATCCCGCATCGACCGCCGCCCGGGAGGCTCCGACCGCAGCGCCAAGCTTGGACGCGCAGTCGCGCAAAATCCTGAAGTTCTCAGCCGACCCCAAACCTCGACCGCCGGAAACAATGATCTCCGCTTCCGAAACATCCGGTCCCCCCGTGCCGCCCCGCCGGATTTCCCGGACCATCATCCGCCTGCGAAAAGCGATCTCGGGCTTCACCTCGATGACCTTTCCGGCTCTCGGGTCGATTCGTTCTGCGAAGACGTTGGGCCGAATTCCCAATATCCAGGGTATTCCGTTCAGTTTCATTGTCGCTGTCGCTCTGCCTGAAAAATGGGATTTCCGGGCAATCCCTCCCTCAAGGTCCAGATGCAGGCAATCCAGGACCAGGGGGGCATTATTCAGTGAGGCCACCCTGGCCAGCAGATCCCTTCCGACCTGTCCCGACGACCCCAGAAGGACCTGGAGTTCACAATGCTGGACAGCCCAGGCGATCGAAGCGGCCTGTTCCTCAGGCAGGGACGCCCAATCCCCTTCTGCGCTTGCGATCGATACGATCCAATCCGAACCGTGACGGCGCAACGTATCACGGCACGGTTCCGTCTTCGGGGCCATCAACAGGGCAAACACCTCCCGGTCTTTGAAATGTCTGGCAGCCGCCAGAACGCCCAGGGAGGTTTTCCTGACCTCTCCGTTGCTTTGCTCAATCAAGACACCGATTCTTTTCATCGCTTGAGGATTCTTGTTTACAATGTTTTGTTTTCCCGCAGGATGTTCAGGAGTTCCCGGACCATGTCCTCAGGGGAACCTTCGAGCATTCGCCCCCGGGTTCGGTCGGGCACCGCCTGAAGTTCCAGAAGCGGCATGGAAGCATCTGATACAGGAATTTCCAGATTCGCGGATGGAATGGTGAGAACCTCTTTTTTCTTTGCCTTCATCATGTCCGGAAGGGTGGGAGAACGCGGATGGTTTAATCCCTTGGTGGCGCCGACAATGCAGGGCATCCGCATTTCGATCACCTCCCGCACGTCCCCTTCAATTTCCCGCTCCGCCGTGGCGGTTCCGCCGTCGATGCGAAGGGACACCACGTTGACGGCCACGGGCATATCGAAAAGCGTTCCCAGGCGATACGGGACCTGCATTCCCTCCGTATCGACCGACTGGCGACCGGTCAGGATGAGATCCGGCAAACCTTCGCCGGATATGGACTTGTAGAGGAGGCGTGCCGTTTCAACGGCATCCGTAAAATAGGCCTTCGTCAGGATGTGGATCGCCCGGTCGGCGCCCACGGCCAGAGCCGTCCGCAAGGTCGAAACGGCGGCCTCTCTGCCGACCGTGACCGCAACCACGCTCGTCCCCGCGATCTTTTCGCGGATTCTGATGGCCTCCTCCAGCGCGTATTCGTCGTAAGGGTTGGCAATGAACTTGACGGTTTCATCGAATCTTGTTTTCCCCACCGGCCTGATGTTCGCGGCCGTGTCGGGAACGTGTTTGATGCAAACATAGATCCGCATGGTGGGTCGCAAAAGTGCCGAATGAATCGTCCGGGATCATCCGGAGTTTCAGCCCGGGAGCCTTTCCGGTGGAGGCTCCCGGGACATTTGCTTCAGGAAGGGCGATTTTCCCTGTCTTTCATTTTTTACCGAAATAGTTGCGGACGAAACGCACGAAGCGTTCGTTTTCCTCGTCCAGGCCCGGCGTCACACGGAAATAGCCGTCCTTGCCATGGATCACAGGGATGCTCTTCAGGAAGAGATGCTCCGTCTCCAGCGCCGCCGCCAAAATCTGGGACGTGGTCTTGCCGGTCATCGTGGCGTCCACGAGCATGTAGTTGCCGTGCGCCGGGAAGGGTTTCAGGCCGACCTGGACCAGTTCCTTGGTGAAGATGTCCATCCAGCGGTTGTTGTGCTTGACCTTTGCCTGAACCTCTCCCGGATTGTCCAGGATGGCCTCCGCCGCCGCCATCGACATCAGGCTTACGTTCCAGGGCAGGAACATGGTGTTGAAGGCCTTGACCATCTCTTCCGTTCCCACGACGTACCCGAAGCGGATTCCGGCAAAGCCGTATGCTTTGGAAAAGGTGTGCGAAAGGAAAACCTGGGGATACTTCTTGATCAGGAAGTCCTTGGACGGAATCTCGGGATGGTAGTCCAGATAGGCTTCGTCGACGCACAGAGGAATCCCCGTCTCGCAGAAGCGGATCAGATCCTTGTCGTCGATGAAGATACCGGTCGGATTATTGGGGTTGATGACCAGGATCACCTTGGTTTTTGGTGTGATCGCCTTGAGCATGGCGTCCACGTCATACTGGAGATCCTCCTTGCGCAAGGGGATGGAAACCACCTTTCCACCAACCAATTCCGCCCGGGGCGGGAAGAGTCCGAACGTCGGATTGGAAACGATGAATTCATCGCCCGGCTGGAGGAAGATCCGCATCATGCAATCGATGATCTCCGAAGAGCCGTTGCACAGGGCGATGTTGTCGGGCCCGAGGTTGTGGAGCTTCCCCAGTTTGGTCCTTAGCCGCAGCATGCTGTCGGGATAACGGTTCCCGTTTTTGAGGACATCGGCCACTGCCTGGATCACCTTATCCGAAGGGGGAATCGGGTTCTCGTTCAGCATCAGGCGGCCGTAATCCGGTTTCGCCCAAGCCTTGTCGAGTATGGCCGTGTTGTATTCCCGCGCCGTGAACAACCAGGGAACAAACCATTCTTTCAGGGGCTTCATATCTTGATCTCCTTTCATGGATATTGTTATTTTTCTTCTATACATTTCCCGGCAAAGTCCGCCATATCGTCCGTGGCCTTGCTGAATTGCTGCGCCGTCTTGACCAGCGGCGGAAGGTTCTTGTACTCGTCGCGCGAATAGCCGTCCTCGGCGTAGGCCCTTTCGAAATACGGGATGCGCAGCAACTTCTCCAATGCCGCCTTCGGAATTTCCCGGTCGATCCTCCCTTTATCAAAGACGATCTGCTCTTGGTTCGGGAAATGGATCACCTCGTCAATGAATGTCGGAGGACAGGTCACCACGATGTCGGCGCCCGCCTTTTCTTCCAGGTGCCAGAGCTTCAACACCCCGTTTACCTTCGGTCCCACCCTCAGCGAACAGGAGAGCAGTTTGCTCGGATATTTCCGCTCTTTGATCAGCCGGTAGGCCTTCTTGAAGATGGCCAGTTCCGCGAGCCGCACCTCCCCTTCCGTCAGTTCGATTCCCTTCTCTTTTGCGAAATCTCGAAGCCCTCCGAGATCTCCGTAACGGGCTTCCATGTGCGTGATTACGGATCGCCAGCGCGAAAGATCCACATGGTTCGCCTTGGCCTTTTCCAAGCCTCTCTGCACGGACTTGGCGCAATCCATCAATTGCGGCAAAACGAACGTGAGCGTGTTGTTCGTGGCGATTCCTTTGGAGGTGAGGATCTCGATGACTTCATAACCTGCCTTGGTCCCGGGAACCTTGATCATCACGTTTGGATTGATGGATGCGAGGTCATCCGCCTGTTTGAGCATCACGTCCCGTTCGTGACACTTGCGCGGGTCGACCTGGCCGGAGAGGTATCCTTCTCGGTGGCCGCTTTTCTCGAAAAGCGGCAGGAACATTTCCGATCCACGCCGGACAATCTCTTTGTAGAGAAGCCAGAAGAGGGACTCCTTGTCGATCCCGGGATTCTCCCGGATCATCCCCTGAACCACTTTCTTCCAGTATGGTTCGTCATCCTTGATGGCCTGGAGGGAAAGCGAGGGGTTGGTTGTGACGCCCCGAAAGAGCCATTTTTCCGGATTTTTCCCATCGTACATCCGTGAGAATTGACGTTTAAGTGTTTCCTGGTCCGCCTCTTGCGTTTTCGCCAGAAGCTTGCGGCACCAGTTTTCGAAGATCACCGGCGAAGAATCCCACCAGATTTCCATTCCGGGACTGACTTGAACCAGTTTCTCCAGCAGGTTGTTTTCGTTCATTTTTCCCCCTTTTCACCTCTATTCAGATATAAATGTTTAGATGTATATACAACATATCTCTGACTTGTGCAAATTATTCGTGGTGTATCCGGTCCTCTTCAATGTGGTAACGGCCAAGCTCGATTTCAAAAACATATTTATCTCCCCGATAGTAGGAATACAAAAGCTCCACGGGGACATTGTTTTCGTCGTAGGTCAGACTCTCCATGAAAAAAGCGGCCGACTTCTCCGGGACATCGAGATAAGACGCGATAAGGCCTTTCAAGTTGACCGCGCGAATTTTCTGGTCCGACCGGGCCAGGGTGACGTTGAATCGCTCATGGATGATCTGGTACATCGAACCGGTCAAGTCCATCTCCAAGATGTCACGGAACGTGGAACCCGGGAGGTAGCTCTCCTCGTAAATGAATGGGACGTCGTTGCCGCTCCGGATGCGGCGGATCACCGCAACTTTACCGTTCGGACTCAGGATCAGCTTTTTGGCGACCTGATCGCTGGCCTCCTCTATGCTCTTTTTAACGATGCGGTTTCTTTCCTTGATTCCAAGCTCATGCAGGTCCGCGCTGAAACTCGAAATGCTCTTGAGCTTGTGCGTAACGGCAAGAGGTGTTTCCGCGCAGACAAAGGTTCCGCGACCTTTTTCCTTTCGCAGCATTCCCGCCGCAGTCAGTTCGGCAATGGCCTGACGAAGGGTATTGCGATTGACTTGGCAGATCTTGGACAGTTCGACCTCCGACGGAAGCGATGTTCCCCGTTCATATCTCCCCGACTGGATCAGTTCCCTGATCCAGGCGCTGATCTGCAGATATTTGGGTATGGGATTGTCCGGATCGATGACGTTCATGATCGAAATACCCTATCCCTTTGTGCCGCTCATCCCCGAAAGCCCCGTGCTGCCGGTTGTAACCCTCATAATGACCAGGAACAACGCGACAATGAGAACAACCACGGTGCACATGGCGTTGGCGCTTGCCGTACGCCCGTCCACATCGAGAAAAATGATCTCGATGGCGGCCAGTTTGATCTGTGCCGAAACCAAAAACAGAACCGCGCTGATTGTGGTCATCGCCCGCATAAAAAAGAAGGTGGTCGTGGAAAGAAAGGCCACCTTGGAGAGCGGAAAGACGATTCGGGTGAAGGTGGTTACGGGTCCCGCGCCGAGGCTGACCGCGGCCTCCTCGACAGACTTATCGATCTGCTTGAGGTTGGCCGTTCCGGAAAGGACACCCAGCGTGAAGTTCGCGATCACCACATTGATGATGATGATCCAGATGGTGCCGTAAATCAAAAAGTACGGTTTGTTGAAAGCCAAAACATATCCCAGCCCGAGGACGACGCCGGGGATGGCCGCCGGCAACACCGACAGCGCATAGAGAAGCTGCTCGCCGCGGGGTTTCTTTTTCTCGATGATGTAGGAGGCTACCAGCGTGATCGATGCCCCAATCGCCGCTACCACCAGGGAAACCAGAAGACTGGTCCAAATCGGGGCGTATTTGATGGCGATCATCTCGCGGAACGGTCCCGGCTCCAACACGCTGTTCCAGAAAGAGGTCCAGATTGGCACGCTGGCTCCGAGCGACGGAAAATCGAAGTGCTTCAGGGTGAGCGTAAAATCGTAGGGCCAGGTCTTGACAAAGGATCCCAAAAAGACCGTGACAAAGACCAGCAGGATACTCGAACATACGAAGACCGAGTAGATCGTAAATCCCCACTTCTTCAGCGGCCGGGAAGGCTGGATGAACGGCCGGGCCTGGCCGCTGATCATTGCATAGCTTTTTCGTGTCAGGTAGTAATTGATCGCAAAAGCGGTGATGGAGGGGACCAGCAGGATCACGCTGATCGTCGCCCCGAGGTCGAAGCGCTGCATGCCGAAGACCTTGTTGACGATCTCCGTCGCCAGAACCGAATAGTCGCCCCCGATGACGATCGGAATTCCGAAGTCCGTGATGGTCAAATTGAAGCAGAGCGCCGCCGCGCTGGCAATTCCGTATTTCGCCGACGGGAGCGTCACCTTGAAAAAAGTTTTCAGGGCCGATGCCCCCAGGCTCTGTGCGGCTTCATCCAACCTCGTATCCACGGCAGACAGGGTCGTATAGAGGATGAAAAGCGCGTTGGGAAAACAGTAGAGTACCTCTCCCACAATGATGCCCGTGGCGCCGTAAATATTCCAGCTCGTGTCCAGCAGGTAACGTGTGATCACGCCGTTCCGCCCGAAGAGCAGGATGAGCGCCAGGGCCTGGATGATGGTCGGCGCGATCAACGGAAGTGTCGAGACCATGTAGAAGAATCCCTTGCCGGGCATGGTCGTGCGGGTCAGGCCGTAGGCGAACAGGAAGGCCAGCACCGTCGTGACGACCATCGTCACAATGGAGACATACATGCTGTTGTAAAAGGATTTGTATATCCGGGGTTCGGCAAAAAAATCGAGATAGTTCTGCAGGGTAAAAAACCCATCCCTGATAAAGCTCAGCCGGCAGATATCGACCACCGGATAGAGCAGAAAGACCGTCAGAACGACCAACAGAAAAATCGTGATCACCCAGGTGAAGAGGTTGTCGGCGGTAAACCATGAGAAGAATCCTTTTCCGGAGGGTTGCACGGCGTTCATTTGGCACACTCCTCTTCCGGAAACACCAGATAGGATTCAGGCGCGCAGTAGACATAAACCCGATCACCTGTTTTCAAGGCACGCTGTTCGAAATCCTTTTCGATGATGTCCGAGATGATCTCTTCTCCATTCAGACGGATCAGAAGCCTGACGGCGGCACCCTGAAACACCACCACTTCGATCTTTCCGTTAGAGAGATTCATGGGTTCGGAAACCTCGGGGATGGAGTCCCCCTTAAAAACTTCCACGTTTTCCGGGCGAATCGCCAGGGAAACAGACTCTTCCCTTCTGTCGCCGTTGTGCGTCACCTTGATCTTCCTGCTGCCGATATCGACAACATCCACGGTACGGCGTCCCGAAAAAAAGTTGGAGGTGCCCACGAAATCCGCGACGAAATTGCAGGTCGGGTTCTTATAGATGTCGATCGGTCGTCCCACCTGCCTGAACTGCCCTTTTTCCATGACCACCACGCGATCCGCTATAGAGAGTGCCTCTTCCTGGTCGTGTGTGACGTGGATCATCGTTTTTTTCAATTCCTGCTGCAGGCGCTTGATCTCCGCCCGCAGACGGAGTCTGATTTTCGCATCCAGCGCGCTCAGAGGCTCATCGAGGAGCAGAACCTGTGGATCGGGGGCGAGAGCCCTCACCAGGGCGACACGCTGCTGCTGGCCTCCGCTGAGTTGTGCGGGATAGAGTTTTCGCCAGTCGGACAGACCGATCAGGTCCAGCATCTTGTCCACCCGTTCTTTGATGTCCCTTTTTGACCACTTTCTCATCCTGAGACCGAAGGCAATGTTCTCCTCCACGGTCATATTCGGAAACAATGCGTAGGATTGAAAGACGATCCCGAACTCCCGCTTCTTGGGAAGCAGGTCGTTGATGATGCGGTCGTTGAAAATTACGTTCCCTTCCGTGACGGTTTCAAATCCGGTGATCATCCTGAGGATTGTGGTTTTCCCGCAACCGCTCGGCCCCAGAAAGCAGATAAATTCCCCTTCCTTGATCTCCAGGTTCACATGATCGACCGCGGTAAGATTCCCGTAGCGTTTTGTCAACTGCTCCAGCTTGAGATCTCTACCCATTGTCCATCCTCTCATAGACGTTCAGTGTTCTATACAGAATGAAGGTAAATTTTATTTCCGGTCATCCCGCACGGGCGGGATGACCGGGATTTGACCGTTATCGGTTGAATAGGGTTTCCCACTTCTTTTTGATGTCGGGGGCGTTTTTCGCCTGCCATGCAAAATCCATGGGGTAGAGTTTGATCTCGGAGAGCTTTGGGAGATCCGGACGGGACGGAATCCCCGGCAGGGTCACACCATGTTTGAATGCCGAATAAGCCTTCATGGCGTTGTCCGTAATGGCCCAATCCAGGAATTTTTTGGCCGCATTGGGATTTTTCGCGCCTTTCATCAGTGCATTGGCCTCCACTTCATACCCGGCTCCCTCAACCGGGAATACGAATTTCACCGGGAAGCCCTGTTTGATCAATTCAGCAACAACGAATTCAAAGGAGGCCCCGACGGCAAACTCGCCTGCTGCGGTCATTTTTGCAGGACGGGAACCGCTCTTGATGTACTGACCGATATTCTTGTCGAGTTTCTTCAGAAATTCCCAGCCGTCCTCCTTGCCTTCCTTTGCGCCGTACATCTGCAGGATGCTGGCCACCTGTAGGAAGCCTGTCCCGGAAGCCACCGGGTTGGGCATGGTGACAAGACCCTTGAATTTCGGATCCAGGAGATCGTTCCACCCCTTGGGCATCGGAAGCCCTTTCTCCTGCATCACCTTCGTATTGACGCAGAATGCGGCAATGTACATATCAATGCCGACATACATAAACTGAGGATGGACAAATCGTTTTTCGAGCCTCTCCACCCCTTTCGGTTTGTAAGGCACGACAAGTCCCCTAGGAATAAACTGTTCCATGTCGGTGACGGCCCAGCCCCATACCAGGTCCGCCTGCGGGTTGTCTTTTTCAGCCAGCATGCGGGCGCCCAGTTCGCCGGTGGAAAGACGGATGACATTGATTTCAAGATCCGGCAACTCCTTTCTGGCTAATTCGAGATATTTGACCGTTTCATCCGTTTCGAGGGAGGTATAAACGGTCACCTTCTCCGCAGCCGGTGCGCTAACTGCCAGGCACATGGCCATGATCACAACAACGCACAGCAAACCTGAACGCTTCATACGCAAACCTCCTTTTTAAAATGGTTGTTTCGGATATGAGCCCTGAACGAAAGCGTCACCAGTAAAAACGCTTATCACCAGCTTGCCTGAACAGATTGTTATCTGACGGCTTGTGATCATTTTCAGCGTGTCACGTTGATACCAGAATTGTGATTCACCGTCAACAAAGATATTATTTTGCGGATAATTTTTTAATGATCTCTGCTCTAATTTCTCTTGAGGTGGCCCGCCCACCTCAGACGACTTTCCGACCCGTTTCCTCATGCGGCACACGGAACGGCGCGACCAGGGAGAAGTTTCATTTCAAATCTCCTGGAAACCAGCTCTCTCTGTTCGAGGATTTTTCGGATTTCGTCTAAATGGAGGAATGTGTATCCGGATTTCCGAACAGCCTGTATCAGGCGGACAAAGGCCTCCGCGCCGATGCCGCCTTCCATTTCAGCATGGACCGGAAGGACATGGATGCCTCCCGCTTCAAGATCGGCGATGATTCTCCTCTCGCCATCCCCGACCCCTGTCTCTTCGAGGCAGGGAAGATCGGAAGGAATCTCCATCAGGTTCGTCCCTTCATGGACAAACGGCTCTGTCGCCCTTGTACAGCTCAGGTAATCCAGTCCCATCTCGCTCACCAGAGAAATAACACGATCATCAATGAGCCACCCAGGGGCGGCAAACGATGTCGGTCTTTTATCGGTCAGGATTTCAAAACCCTCCAAACCGCGACGAAACCACTCCCGAATCCATTGTTCCGGTTGCCTGAACAATTCATCCTGCCATCGACGGTGGTCCCATGCATGGAATTGAACCTCGTGACCCTCCCTCAGGAGACGGACGACCAGTTCGGGAAAAGATAATGCAATTTTGGGGGAAGGGAGCAGCGTCCCGTAAAGGGCGGTTCTAAAACCATAGAGGCTGCCCGCATGGGTCCGTATCATTTTTTTGAGAAAGGCGGGGTTCCTCAGTATCTGTATCATCGCCCTTCCCGATGAATCCGGTCCGATGCTGAGGAAAAAAGTGGCCCGAATTCCTTCCCGTTCCAGCAGCGAAAGGAGCCTGGGAACCCCGTGTTTCATCCCCTGGTAGGTGTCGACATCGATTTTCAGCCCCAGGATTCTGGTCATCCCTTTTCCTGAACGGTGAAAACTTTTCAGCGCCGCAAACGGATCATCGGCTATCTGCGAACGGGCGGTTCGTTCTCCTCGAGGAAGGAATAGAGGGTCATCCGCAAAGAATTCTCCAGTCCGATGACCGGCGACCAGTCGAGAAGGGTCTTCGCTTTATCGATGCTTGGCTTCCGGGTATAGATGTCCTGATAGCCTTTTCCATAATAGTCGCCGGCGGGGACTTCAATAATTTCCGAATAGGTATCATCCGTACGATGATTCGGATGTTCTCTGAATATCTTCTTCAGCATATTTGCCAGCTCCCGGATGGAACATTCGTTATCCGGATTGCCGACATTGATAATCTGATTCTTGCAGACGTTATTCCGGTTCTCCAGAATGCGCAGCAATGCCCCAATTCCGTCATCCACATAGGTAAAGCAACGTTTTTGTCGGCCACCGTCCACCAGGGTGATCGGCTGCTTCATCAGCAGATCGGCGATAAACTGCGTGACCACCCTGGAACTCCCCTCCTTTGCGGCATACAGAGAGTCCAGGCGAGGGCCGATCCAGTTAAAGGGGCGAAACAGGGTAAATTCAAGATGCCCGCGTGTTCCGTATGCATAGATCACCCGGTCTAACAACTGCTTGCAGCAAGAGTAGATCCATCGCTCCTTCTGGATCGGTCCGACAACCAGATAGCTCTCGTCTTCCGTGAATGCGGAATCGCTGCAAGCCCCGTATACCTCCGAGGTGGAAGGAAAAACGACTCGTTTATGATATTTGACACACTCCTTGATGATGTTCAGATTCATTTCAAAGTCGAGATGGTAGACTCCGATCGGATCTTCCACATAGAGCTTCGGGGTGGCAATTGCCACGAGGGGAAGAACGACATCGCATTTCTTGATGTGATATTCAATCCATTCCCGATTGATCGCAATGTCCCCCTCGATAAAGTGAAAACGCGGATTCTGCAATGTTTTCCCGAGGCGATCGTCGGAAAGGTCCATGCCGTAAACGGTCCAGTCCGTCTCGGCGAGCGTCCGCTGCGTCAGGTGGTGACCGATAAAGCCGTTTACCCCCAGGATCAAGACGTTCATTGGAGCCGTATTCCTTCCTTGTCTTTAAAGTAACGGATGATTTCGTCACCGGCCATCCTCTCGCCCCCGACCTGCAGATCGAGCAGGCGAATTTTTCCGCTTCCCGTAGAAACCAGAACCCTGCCGTCATTGATTTCGACAATCCCGGGGGTCTGCGTCTTTTCTCCATCCTGATTTCCTTCTGGCGCTCCCCACCAAACCATCAACGTGGATCCGTCCGGCAACTTGCAAAACGCCCCGGGATAAGGATCCGTCACGGCACGGATAAGGTTGTAGATTCTCACCGCCGGCCAGTTCCAATCGATGCGACCATCCTCCGGCCTGCGACGGCCGAAATAGCTCCCCGGGGAAATATCCTGCGGGATACAAGGGGCCAATCCGTCCCTCATCAGCGGAAGAAGTTCGTCGAGGAGCGTTTCCGAGGCGGCACAGAGCTTTCGGTACAGAGTCAAAGCCGTATCGTCCTCCAAAATGCGTACGACCTTTTGTCCGACGACATCCCCCGCATCGGCCCTCCGGACCATGTGATGAAGGGTGACCCCCGTCCGGACCTCCCCGTTCAACAGAACCCAATTGACGGGGCATCGACCACGGTACGCGGGAAGAAGCGATCCGTGCAGGTTATATGCACCTTTCGGCGGGATTCGGAGGATTTCTTCTGCGATCATGTGGCGGTAGTAGAACGAAAAAATCATCTGCGGCTGAAGTGCGGCAATCTTATCAGCCATTTCCTTTTGATTCAGATCAGCTCTGCATTCGACGGGAATCCCCTTCCCTTTTCCCCATTCCTGTACTGAATCAAACCACCGTTTTTCCGCAGGATCGTCCTCGTGGGAATAGATTTGGACAATCGGAAAACCTGCACGTTCGAGGGAGTTGAGGCCGGCTATGCCCATGTTGTGATAGGCAAATACTACAACTCTCATGCATCCCCCCCGGGTGAAAGAGAATCATCGCCATGGATGTGTTCGATGACATACTCGGGCCGTTTGCGAACCTCGCGATAGATCCGGCCGATATATTCGCCGGTCAATCCCAGCGCAAAAAACTGAAGTCCCACAAACACAAACAGAACGGCGAACAGCGTAAAGACCCCCTGTGCCGCCCAAATCACCCCGTACAGCAGACGCAGAATGACGAGCGCCAGGCCGAAGCAAACCCCGAGCATGGCCAGCAGGATCCCGCCGTACATGATGATCTTGATGGGAAGTTCGGAAAAGGACGCCACCAGATCGAATTGAAGGTTGATCAATTTCCGCAGCGGATAGTTCGATTTTCCCCCGTGTCTCTCCTCATGGGCGACCTCGATCTCCGTCACCCTCTTTCCGAAGTGTGTCGCAAGGGCCGGGATGAAGGTGGCATGTTCGTGACAGGCGATCATCCGTTGCACAACCGTCCGGCGATAGGCTCTGAGCATGCATCCCCAATCGGACATTCGGACACCGGTAATCTTTCTTGCGACCCAGTTCACGATGCGGGAGGGAAAAATCCGGAGCAGCGAATCCTTCCTGCTCTGGCGGATGGACCCGACCACGTCAAACCCCCCCTCTTCCATTTTTTCGATCAGACGGGGAATCTCTTCCGGCGGATTTTGAAGATCGGCATCGAGTGTCACAACGATCTCACCCCGGACGATTGAAAAACCGGCCAGAATAGCCGCATGCTGTCCGTAGTTCCGGGTGAGTTCTATGATTCGAACTTCGGGATAGATTGTAAACGCCTTCAGGATTTCCAAAGAGCGATCCCAGCTTCCGTCATCCACCAGAATGAGTTCCCAAGACCGTTTCATCCGGGTCATGACGGTTCGGACTCGGTTGATCAGCAATGGAAGGTTTTCCTCCTCGTTGAACACGGGAATGACCAGAGAGATCATTGCGGTCCTGCTCCACTCCTTTCCATCTGCAATCATTTTCAGTCGCCCCGCGAGCCCTTCAGAATCGTCTTCACCGACGAACATACATAGGAGACATCCGCATCATCCATCTCCGGGAAAAGGGGAAGGGATAAGATGGCCTGCGCCGCACGCTCGGTTTCCGGCAACCTCTGCACTCCGAAGCGCTCCCTCACATATTTCAGCAGATGACACGCCGGGAAATGGAAACCATAACCGATATTGTAATCGGCCAAACGTTCCATAAACCTTCCCCTGTCCATGGACAGGATCTTCACCACAAAGAGGTGATGGGAATGAACGTGCGGGTAGGGAGGATCACCCGGCAGTTCCAGACCGGGGATGCCTTTGAGCTCCTCCCTGTAAATCTCGACAAGTTCTGTCCTTCGTCGGTTGAATTCGTCAAGCCTCTCAAGCTGGGCAATCCCCAGGGCCGCCTGAATATCCGTCAAATTGAATTTCCAGCCCGGCGTCTCGATATCATAGTCCGGATTGCCGCTTTTGCCATAACGCTTCCAGGCGTCCCGTTCGATCCCGTGAAAACGCAACATTCGAAGCCTTGTCTCCAATG
Organism: Syntrophales bacterium; assembly: GCA_034677965.1. GTDB lineage: Bacteria > Desulfobacterota > Syntrophia > Syntrophales > UBA5619 > UBA5619. The sequence continues at coordinate 49,419 of JAXDCM010000100.1, read as the reverse complement.
GATCGTCGCTGTGCGTGATGAGACCGCCCTCACCGGTGGTTATATTTTTAATCGGATGAAAGGAAAATATGGCAATTTTTCCGAAACCGCCGGCATGAACGCCCCGATATCTCGTTCCAAGGGCATGGGCGGCGTCTTCGATAACCGTCAGATGATGTCGATCCGCCAATTCAAGGATTCGATCCATTTCCGCAGGCGCACCTGCAAAATGGACGGGAATGATCGCCTTGGTCCGCGGAGTGATCCGGGTTTCGGCGTCATCGGCGCTGATGTTGAGGGTGTCATAGTGAATATCGGCAAAAACAGGTCTTGCCCCGCCAAGTACGATCATATTCACCGTCGAAGCAAAGGTCAGCGACGGCGTGATGACCTCATCCCCGGGACCTATCCCGAGAGATGCCAGCACAAGCTGCATTCCGGCCGTCCCCGAGCAAATCGACACGGCGTGACGTGCACCCGTCAACTGCTGAAACCTCTCTTCAAAGGTTTTACACAACGGACCGGTCGTAATCCATCGCGATCTCAAACAAGCGGTCACCGCGGCGATCTCCGCGTCACCTATGGAAGGCCGGCTCAGCGGCAAAAAATCTTTTCGTATTTCCATCAAGACCCCTTTTTTCCTGACCGATTCAAAAGCACCAGCGCATACCGGTCATTATGCCATAATAGATGGAGGTCTGGCACCTCTTTTTTCAGTATTGCCAGCCGGTCTCCTTTCCTGGTTGCACAGTATACTGAGCCCTTGGCCCGCGTTACGTGAAAAAACGAATCCGACGTCAAAAAATAGCGCTCCCGTTCCGCCGCGGGAAGCTGTTCGGCGCCATATCTCAATTCGCCGATATCGTCAACGACCGGGGTTCTTTTCCCCGTATAGAAATCGATCCCGTAAAGCGATATCCCGTACTGGTAAAGGATTGCGTCGGCAGGAACGTATTCCAGGACCGCCTGGGAGAGCGGGTAGGCCGATTTGTACGGGGAAAGGTATTTCGCAACCGGCGGTATGATCGAAATGAAATAAAGCGCAAACAACAGATAGACTGCAGCGAACCATCCTTTTCCGGCCTTGTTCCGGACCCTGCGCGGGATGATGATCATCATGAACTGCAGCAACGCCGGAATGACAATCCACGGCCACCATTCGCTCCAGGGGATGCGGTTGGTCGGAAGAAATACGGGCGCAAAAAGAATCACCGTAAAAAGAAGGGGTTGCACGATTTTAAGTAACCTGCCGATCCGTGACGCGGATTCTCTGGAACGATCCGCATATCCTTTTTCCTCATAACGTCGAAAGAGATGACCGAAGGCCAGAGCAATGGGCGGGAAAAGCGGTGTCACGTAAGGGACCAATTTCGAGGAAGAAACTGAAAAGAAGACAAGAATCAGGCCGAACCAGGCCAGCAGCAGCTTTTTTTCGACATCCTCGAATAATTTTCCGCGCATTCCGAGCCTGGCGATCACCTCGGGTAAAAACGCACACCACGGAAGCGTTCCGATCAGAAGGATCGGCAAATAGTAATAGAAAGGCTGATAATGACCATGGATCCGGGAGACATAGCGAAACAGATGCTCTTGGAGGAAAAAAAAACGGAAAAAATCGGGATGTTCCCGCTGAATCAGAATCAGCCACGGGATGGCCGTAGCGCAAAAAATGAGGATGCCCACAGGGGAAAAAAGCGCGAATAGGTCCCTCCAGCGCCTGGATAGGAGCAACCAGGTCAAAAGGATGCCGAATGGAAAGGCGACTCCGATCAGCCCCTTCGTCAGAAACGCCAACCCGCTGAAAAAATAGAGAAGATAAAGCCATGCCTTTTTCCCGGGCGTCCCGGCATAAAATCGGAAACCGCACCAAATCGCCATACACACCATAAAGGCAAGGGGCATATCGAGTATATTGATTCGTCCGATCGCCAGATGAAACAGGAATGTGGTCAACACGGCTGCGGCATAGAGTCCCGTTCGCGCATCGTGAAAAAAAAATCCCATGTAATAAACCAGAAGGATGCATCCCCACGCGCAGAAGGCTGCAAACAGACGTGATGAAAATTCATTTTCTCCCAGAATCCGGAAGAAGAAGCTTGTCGCCCAGTAGCTCAGCGGCGGCTTTTCAAAATAAACCGTTGCCTTTAGTCGAGGTGTCACATAGTCTCCGGAGGCGTTCATCGCGGCGGAAATCGAACTGTACCTCCCCTCGTCCGGTTCCATCAAAGGGATCCACGAAAGGGGAACAACATACAGCAGCAGCGGAACGAGAAAAAGAACCACGATTTTAACGGATCTGTCCCGCAGCATATCGGCCTCGGATCTAAATGAAAACCACAATTTTTCGCGGGATTTGTATTCCACAGGCCAACCGGTGTTGTCAACCGATTAATCCACGGGGATGTTCGGCATCATGATCTTCTCAAAGCCGGGATGAACCGGTGGCAGCCGGGTAGATTCTTGACTTATCGGTCAATATGTGTGATGCAGCATAGGCCGTTAAACGTCCGATGACCATCATTCCAGATACGGGAGGCCGCCGAAATGCCGATCATTGAATGGAAAAAAGCAGAAACAACCGGCATCATCACAATGAACAACGTCGAAAACAGGATGAACTCCGATTTTGTCTCCGCCCTTTTGACAGCCTTCGACGAAGTCGAGAGAGACCCTGCGATTTCATCGGTGATCGTCACTTCCAGCGATTCAAAAAACTGGTCGCAAGGGCTCGATCTCCAATGGATCATGGACGCCATGGCCAAGAAAGATCTCGGGAAGATCAAGGGGTTTTTATACGGCCTGAACCAAGTTTACAAACGTGTTCTGCTCTACCCCATGCCGGTCATTGCCGCCATCAACGGACATGTTTTTGCCGGCGGCGCGATTCTGGCCTGTGCCTGTGATTTCCGTTTCATGAAGTCGGATCGCGGTTACTTCTGTTTTCCGGAAGTCGACATCAATATCCCCTTTCTCCCCGGGATGCTGGCAATCCTCAAAAAAGCCGTCCCCTACTACATGCTGGAAGACCTCGTATACAGCGGAAAGAGAACCGTCGCCACCGAGTTGGAAACCCACCACATCATTGTGAAGGCATGCGAGAATGAAGAGGCGCTGATGAGTGAAACCCTGGCTTTCGCCAAAACCTTTACCAAGAAAAGAGCCATCTTCGGTGAAATGAAAAAACGGTTGCACCGTTCGATCATCGAAATCATGGAAAAAGAGGATCCCGCCTTTATCGAGCCCTTACATTTGACGGTATAGCAAAGAAGAATCGGGTTCGGGAACATGCGACGTTTGATCAACCGTTATATTCTAAAAGAAATATTCCTGCCGTTCTGCATGATTCTCTGCGTACTCACCTTCGTTTTGCTGATGGGGAAAATCCTGCAGGTCATGGACTTGATGATCAACAAGGGCATCGGTTTTGTTGAGATCGCCCTTCTGATGTTGTTCCTGATTCCTTCGTTTCTCGTCTTCACGATTCCGGTTTCGCTGCTGATCGCGATTCTGATCGGACTGGGAAGACTTTCCGGCGACAATGAATGGACCATCATGAAGATGTCCGGCCTCAGCCTCTATCAGTTGTCGATACCGGTATGCCTATCTGCATTGACCGCCTTTTTGATGACCCTGGCTACGACCCTCTTCCTGGTGCCTTACGGCAACCTTGCCTCCAAGGCCCTTCTGTTCGACATGGCCCGACAAAAGGCCAGTGTGAGTATCCGGGAAAAGGTGTTTGTCGACGATTTTCAAGGCATATTGTTGTATGCGGACAGCATTCCCATCCATGGAGATTACCTGGAGGGAGTTCTCGTTTCGGACAGCAGAATCAGCCGCGAACCGAGTACCATTATCGCCCGCCGTGCCTATCTTGTTTCAAATCCCGATACGATGGTTGTCACGTTGCGCCTCGAGGACGGCAGCACCCATACGGTCGATTCCGATCTCAACAATTACCGGAAGATGGACTTTCATTTTTACGATGTTCGTCTGGATTTTGCATCAAACCTTGCCGCGGACAACAAGCATGGAATGCTATCCAGCACGGAAATGAATCTTTCGCAGCTGAATGACGCGATCCGGAAAAGAGAGGCAAAACCGGAGGAGCTTCGCGAACTGCAGATCGAACTGCACAAGAAACTGACCATCCCTTTTTCCTGCATTCTTTTCGCCGTGATCGGCATGCCCTTGGCCATCCGTGCACACCGTTCGGTGCGGTCCCGGGGTTTTACGATCGGCATATTCCTGGTTCTGATCTACTATCTGCTTCGAATCAGCGGCGAAGCCATGGTTGAAACAGGCAGACTCCCTGCGATCATCGGAACCTGGGCGCCCAATCTTATTTTTACCGTTGCCGGATTTCTCGTTTTTGTCTTTACCGCAAGGGAAGGAATTCGGAGTCGTCCCACGCGCAGTGTTTAGGGCAGACTCACCGCTGTATCAAACCAGCGGAAATTTTAGTTGGCAAATGAATGAAGATGATGAAAATTTTGGACCGTTATCTGTTTACGGAATTTCTGAGAAACCTTTTTTTGATTACGATATCGTTCGTTCTGCTTTTTTTGATCATCGATTTTTTCGAGAAGATCAGGATGTTTCTCAGCAATCATGCAACCGTCATGCAGATGGGCTCTTTTTTTCTGTTTCGGATACCGATGATGATCGCGCAGATCCTGCCGGCGTCGGTCCTCCTCTCCTCCCTGCTGACATTCGGCTACCTCTCCAAGCACAGCGAAATTACCGCCATCAAAGCGAACGGGATCAGCCTTTATCGGCTTTCTGTCCCGGTGATGAGCATCGCGATTGTGGTCTGCCTTTTGATTTTCTATTTGAGCGAATGGGTCACCCCCTATACCAATGACAGGGCCGAGCATATCCGGTTGATCGAAGTACAGAAAAGAAAATCCATGGGAACCTTCAAACAGGATCAGATCTGGTACCGCGGGCAAAAGGGAATCTACAACTTTCGGCTGTTCGACGCCCAGACCAACACCCTTCGGGGGATTACCATCCATTACCTTGATCGCCAGATGAACCTGATCAAGCGTCTGGACGCCGAAAAGGGCGAGTGGAACGGAAATCAATGGCTCTTTCACAATGTCCTGATCACCCAATTCCGGGAGGGTGGGTTTCCGCTGCTCTCGAAAGTGCCTCAGGAGGTGATCGACCTCCCGGAAAAGCCTTCTGATTTTAAAATGATTCAGAAGGACATTGAGTCGATGGGCTATTTCGAACTGGATCGTTACATTCGGAAACTTCAATCGGAAGGTTACGATGCAACACGGTACATCGTCGATCTCCAGGGGAAGATCGCCTTTTCCTTCGTGAGCATCATTCTGGCCGTGATCGGTTTCTCATTTTCCCTCCGCTCGGAGAGGAGCGGAGGAATTGCACAGGGAATCGGAACGGGACTGATCATCGGATTTTCGTACTGGCTTGTCTATGCCTTTGGAATGTCCCTGGGCCGGTCGGAAACCCTTTCCCCGCTGATCGCCGCATGGTTTGCCAACATTCTTTTCACCGCCGTCTCGATTTTTCTCGTTCTGCGGGTCAGAACCTGACAAAGGCCTTTGAAAGCGGGGTTGAAATCGTCAATTCCCCTGCAATCATCTGCCCTCCATACTCCTTCTTTCAATAGCGGTATGAATCCGGCTTGAAAGGCCCCCCGACGGTAACGCCGAGATACTGGGCCTGTTTTTTGCTGAGTTTCGAGAGTTTTGCGCCCAAACGCTTCAGGTGAAGTCGAGCCACTTCCTCATCCAGCTTCTTGGGAAGAATGTGAACATCCGGCTTCAACCCCCCGGCCGCCAGCTTCATCTGTGCGAGACACTGATTGGTAAAGCTGCTGCTCATCACAAAGCTCGCGTGGCCGGTCGCGCATCCGAGATTGACCAGGCGTCCCTCCGCCAGGACGATGATGGTCCTGCCGGATTTCAGCGTCCATTTGTCCACCTGCGGTTTGATCGAAATCCGCCGGCATCCGGGCGTATTTTCCAGATAATGCATATCAATTTCACTGTCAAAATGGCCGATATTGCATAGGATCGCCTCGTTTTTCATCTTCTCCATATGCTGTCCGGTAATGACGTCGCAGCAGCCGGTCGACGTGATGAAGATATCCCCTTTGGCAATCACATCATCGAGGGTTTTCACCTCATATCCCTCCATGGCCGCCTGCAAGGCGCAGATCGGATCAATCTCCACAATGATCACGCGGGCGCCGAAACCCCTCATCGATTGGGCACATCCCTTGCCGACATCACCATACCCGCACAGAACCACCACCTTACCCGCAATCATGATGTCTGTAGCTCGTTTGATGCCGTCCGCCAGAGACTCGCGGCAACCGTATAGGTTGTCGAACTTGGACTTGGTCACCGAATTGTTGACATTGATGGCCGGGAAAAGGAGTTCGCCCTTCTTGGCCATCTGGTAGAGACGGTTTACCCCGGTAGTGGTTTCCTCGGATACGCCGCGGATTCCCGATGTCACCTGATGCCAGTGTCCCGGCGCCGTTTTGAGACCATTGGCGAGCCGTTCCCGAATAATTCGGAATTCCTTGTTTTCGCACTGTTGCTTCAGCAGGGAGGGATCCTTTTCTATGCGAACTCCCTCATGAACGAAGAGGGTTGCGTCACCGCCGTCATCGACGATCAGATTTGGTCCCGTACCGTCCGGCCAGGTCAGCGCCTGTTCGGTGCACCACCAGTAATCCTCCAGGGATTCTCCCTTCCACGCAAAAACGGCGGCGGTTCCCGACTTCGCAATGGCAGCCGCGGCATGGTCTTGAGTCGAGAAGATATTGCAGGATGCCCATCGAAGATCAGCCCCCAGACTCTTCAAGGTTTCAATCAGCATGGCCGTCTGAATCGTCATGTGAAGACTGCCTGTGATTTTCATTCCGGCCAAAGGTTTTTTCGGACCGTACTTTTCCCGGATGGCCATCAGGCCCGGCATCTCATTCTCGGAAAGGCGCATTTCCTCCCTTCCCCAGGCGGCAAGAGAGAGATCCGCAATCTTGTAAGGCATCTTCAGATCGACTTTCAAAAATTTCATATCCTTCCTCTCCTTATGCATGATCACCGAATCACATCCGGGGCGCTCCCGGCGGCATGACCGGTCTGCATCCTTGGCAGCAGGTCTTTCTCGTTGATTTCGACGGGTTTCGTCCCGGCGACGCTGAGGCGGTCTTTCGGCGTGACAATGCCGGCAGAAATGATCAGTGTGAACGCCTCTTCCACGGACATGCTGAGTTCAATCAGCTCATCCTTCGGCACCATGATGAAGAATCCCGTCGTCGGTGTGAGGGCAAGTGGAATAAAAACACCGATGCACTGTGTATTTCGACCGATTCTGTTCTGTATTTCTCCGTTGGGGGTCCCGGTGATGAATCCGATGCTGTAAACGCCTTTTCGCGGATACTCCACCATAACCACGCTCTTAAAACTCCGCGCCTTGTCCATCAGCAAACTGTCGGCAATCCTCTTGATGGCCTGGTAGATGCTCCGGACGAACGGAATCTTTCCAACAAGGTGCTCCCCGAAGGTGATCAGACGCTTTCCGAAATAACTTGTCGTAACGAGACCGCAAATAAAGATCAACAGAATCGTAATGATGGCACCCAATCCCGGGATATGAACCTTCAACAAATGATCCGGATGATATTCTGCAGGAATGACCCGCAGGAGGCTGTCCATCACGCCGATGATGAAAAACAGGATATAGATCGTCACTCCCGCCGGAATCACGACAGCCAAACCGGTCAGGAAGATCCGTTTCAATTTCTTCTTCAACATTGTCTTGCCTTGATAGGATGGTTGAGCCGACGGCTCCATATCAGAATCAAAAAATAGTTTCAATGGTTTATTTCTGTATGAAGCGTCTTTTTCCGGGGGAAAGATTTTCTTTCGAATGGATTTTCTGTGTTTTCCGGACCGGGATGCCGGATCGATTCAGGCCGACGAATCGGATCGCTCGTCTTGTCACAGAGGCTGACATACACTGCCGTACCATGGCGGCTTTTCGGCATTATCCGACGATTTTACAGGCCCTTCCTGATGGGTCGAAGAGCGGTTATCACCGATTTTCAACGTTTCACCGAAAACATGGTTGTCGATCAACCTCGTCTTGCCGACCCTGACCGCCAGTGCCAGCACACATTCCCCTTCGATGAGCGTTACATCTTTGATCGTCGATGTGTCACAAATCCGTGCATAGTCGATTTCCGTGTGGGGGTGACCCGTAATGAACGTCCGCACCTTTTTCAATATCCGTTCGGGATTCCTTTCCCCTCGGCTGTACAGATCTTCCGCCAGGACGAGCGCGCGGCTTAGACTCAAGGCCGACCTTCTCTCTTCGGGATTCAGGTACGTATTCCGCGAACTCATTGCAAGGCCGTCGGACTCCCGCGTCGTATCCATGCCGATGACTTCAAGGTCCATGTTTAAATCCCGGACCAGCCTTTGAATGGTGACATATTGCTGGAAATCCTTCTTCCCGAATACCGTGACATGAGGTTTTACGATTTGAAAAAGTTTCGTGCATACCGTGGTCACCCCCCGGAAAAATTGTGGACGGGAGATTCCGCAGAGGTTTTTCGTAACCCCTGCCACCTCCACAAAGGTCTGATACCCATCCGGATACATCTCCTGATCGTTCGGTAAAAAAATCACATCGACACCGACCGTTTCTGCAAGCATCCGGTCTCGGTCAAAGTCGCGGGGATAGGTCTCCAAGTCCTCGGTGGGGGAAAATTGTGTAGGATTCACGTAAATGCTCACCACGAGGCAATCTCCCTGTGTTCGACCGATGCGCATCAGGTTGAGATGTCCCTCATGAAAGTATCCCATCGTCGGAACAAAGGCGATCCTTTCCCCTCGGGATCGTATCGAATCGGCAAGGCTTTGCATTCCCTTCACGGATCGAATGATTTTCATGGCCCATCCCCACAAAAAAAGCCTCATCGCCATAGACGAGAGGCCCTTTCGGTATCAATGAATTCTCAAGCCGTATCGTCTCGGTCCGTTTCCGGATCCAAGCGCGGTTCCCCTTTAACAGTTGCACTCCCGAATGTCAAGCCTTTTCAAGTCATTCCCCCCGACTCTCTCTGTGCTGAACGGCAATTCGACCGGGGTCGTTGACGGCACCGCTTTCGGTCCATGCCCTGGTCAACCGGCAAAAATCATCCACCGACAGTGTTTCCGCCCTTCTTGTCCGGTCAATGCCGCTTTTGTCGAATATCATCGCGGCGGTTGCATCCGGAAGACCGGTACGACGGAGGTTGTTCCACAGGGTTTTCCTTCGTTGTGCAAAAGACATCCGCACAATTTGATCGAACAGCGGCTCGGAAAATGGAAACTTCCCTTCCCGAAATGTGAACCGCAGGATTGATGAAGAAACACCGGGCACCGGATAAAAACAGGCCGGGGGAACATTCAAAATGCAATCGACTATTGCCCGACTCGCCACCATGACTGACGGCAATCCATACTGTTTCGTTCCCGGAATGGCCATAATCCGGTCCGCCAGTTCCTTCTGAAACATCAATGTCATGGCGGAAATCGATCGTCTAAATTCGAGCAAACGAAAAAGAATCGGCGTGGAGATGTGGTAGGGTATGTTTCCGACGACCTTGATTTTTCCACCCCGGCAGGCAGAGGAAAAATCATAATCAAGGACATCCATTCCAAGAACCTCCACACTCTCCTTTCCTTCAAAACGGTTGCGCAATGCCTTTTCAAGCCGTGCGTCGATTTCGATGGCGATGACCTTTTCGGCTTTTTCCGCCAGTTTTTCCGTCAGCAGGCCGAGACCGGCACCGATTTCAACAATCGTCTGATCGCCGCCAGGATCCGCGATCTCGACAATCTTGCGGATGATATTCACATCCTTCAGAAAGGACTGCCCCAACCTTTTTTGGGGACGAATCTGATAATGGTCCAGCATCTTCCGGACGGAGATCAAGGCATCCCCCGATTTCTGAACGCTTTGGCCAATCGATATGCGATCCAATACGCAAGGATGGAAAAGAATGGGGCCATCAGAATCCCTCCCGTCAAAAGGGGGATCATAATTTGCGAGCCCAGCGTCGTAACGGTGCTGAAGGTATAATCGTGAAACTCGAAATGACAACGCTCCATTCCCAGCAGAAGGCGGCCGAGTTCGTACTGCGATCCATAAAACAGCGGAATGGTCAGCGGATTGGATATCACCCAAGAACCGAGGTAACCGGCTGTCAGGTTTTGACGGAAGAGGAAGCTGATCAGAATAATGATTACCGTGTGAAACGGAATGGTCGGGGTGACACCGACAAAAACACCCAGCGCGATACCCGCCGCGATTCTCGCCGGTTCTCCTTGAAGGCTGATAAACTTCTCATAGAAGGTCGCGAATCGTTTTTTCAGGATCATGGCTGAACCGCAAGGGGCCAGCGCGAAACGGCATTCAGGTTCAAACCCTCCGTCCGGCCCGCCCTGATGAGGTGTGTTCCGACCGTAGCGATCATGGCCGCGTTATCCGTGCAAAATACGGGAGGAGGAATGAAAACCTCCATTCCTGCGTCGGCCGCATCGGACAGGAAACGTTCACGGAGGCGGCTGTTTGCAGCAACCCCGCCGCATACGACGATTCGGGTCGCTGAAATCTGCGCGGCAGCTCGAAGGGTCTTCTCCACCAAAACGTCGCAAATGGCCTCCTGATACGATGCCGTCAGATCGGGCAATTCTTCGGATGAAAAAGGAGCTTTCCGTTTTTTGAGACAGGAGAGTAGGGAGGTCTTGAGTCCGCTGAAACTAAAATCCAGGCTGTCCCGCATCGCCCGTGGGAAGGGAAATGCCTTGTGGTTGCCCTGCTTGGCAATCCGGTCAATCACCACGCCTCCCGGGTAACCGATCCCCAGGAGTTTTGCGGCCTTGTCGAAGGCCTCGCCGGCCGCGTCATCCCTCGTCTGGCCCAGCACGGAGAATCGCTGAAAATCCTCGACCCGGTAAATGGTCGTATGTCCGCCCGAAACCACCAGTGCGACAAAAGGAAAAGTCGGTGGATTTTCCATCAGGAAGGACGCCGCTACGTGTCCCTCGAGATGATTGACCCCGACCAGCGGCAAACGTTGTGAAAATGCGAGTGCCTTGGCCACCGACAATCCGACAAGAAGGGATCCGATCAGCCCCGGACCTCTCGTCACGGCAACGGCGTCAATCCCGTCAAGGGAGGTGCCTGCATCCTCCAGGGCCTGCAGGATTACCGGAATGATCGCTTCGATATGTTTGCGCGACGCGATTTCGGGAACAACGCCTCCGTAACGTTCATGCACCTTGATCTGCGACGCAATCACATTGGAAAGGGCAACTGTCCCGTCCACGACCACCGAAGCCGCCGTTTCGTCGCAGGAGGTTTCTATACCCAGAACAACCATCAAACCGACTCCCAAGCAGATTTTCTTTTACAAATGACGCGAAAATATATATAAAAATCGCCATATTTGTAAACAAACATTTCAGGACATAGACAACCATGGAAATCCATACCGATTTTCTTGTTTTGGGCACCGGCATCGCCGGTTTGAGCTTTGCGATCAAGGCGGCGGAACTGGGCACCGTCGCGATGGTCACCAAGAAGGACAAAACCGACTCGAATACCAATCTGGCCCAGGGCGGAATCGCCGTCGTCCAGGATCGGACGGACCGTTTCGATTATCACATCGAAGACACCCTGACCTGTGGGGCAGGCCTCTCGAATGAAAAAGTCGTCCGTTTTGTGGTATCGGAAGGCCCGGACAGGCTTCGCGAACTGGTGAAATGGGGCGTCGAATTCACCCGTTCCGATGAGGATTCGTCAACCTTCGATCTCGGCCGTGAGGGTGGCCACTCCCGAAGGAGGGTTGTCCATGCCCGCGATCTGACAGGACAAGAGATCGAACGGGCTTTACATAAGATGGCGGCAAAAAATGACCGGATCCGAATCTTCGAGAACCATATTGCGATAGATCTGGTCATGAAATCTGCCGCCCTCGGCAGGAGGATCGAGCCCGACCGATGCCTCGGCGCCTATGTGCTGGATATCCCATCCGGTCAAGTCCTTACGTTTCGGGCAAAATTCGTCATGCTGTCCACCGGGGGCGCAGGCAAAGTTTATCTGATCACGACAAATCCCGACATCGCCACGGCGGATGGAATTGCCATGGCATACCGGGCCGGCGCAAAGATCGCCAACATGGAGTTTATTCAATTTCATCCGACCTGCCTTTTCCATCCGGCGGCCAAATCTTTCCTCATCAGCGAGGCGGTGCGCGGAGAGGGGGGGATTCTCAAACTGAAAAACGGCGACCCGTTCATGGAAAAATACCATCCCATGAAAAGCCTCGCCCCACGCGACGTGGTGGCCAAGGCCATCGACACCGAGTTGAAAAAATCCGGGGATGATTGCGTCCTGCTCGACATCACTCATCGAGAACGGGATTTCCTTCTGTCCCGTTTTCCGAACATTTATGAAAAATGCCTGGAATTCGGGATCGACATGGCAAAAGACCCCGTGCCGGTCGTGCCTGCCGAACACTACCTATGCGGCGGGGTCATCGTGAACGAGATGGGGGAAACAAGCATTCCGGGCCTTTTTGCGTGTGGAGAGGTTTCCTGCACGGGATTGCACGGCGCAAATCGCCTTGCAAGCAATTCCTTGCTGGAAGCGATCGTCTTCTCGCATCGTTCCTTCCTGCGCATCGCCGACCTCCTGCCCGCCGCGGAGGAGGTTTCCATCGATGTCCCGCCCTGGGATCCCCGGGGAGCCACTGAAAGTGACGAATCCATCGTCGTGTCGCACAACTGGGATGAAATCCGCCGATTCATGTGGAACTATGTCGGAATCGTTCGCTCCGACAAACGGCTGGAAAGGGCGCAACGGCGGATCGATCTCATCAGCCGGGAGATTGAAGATTATTACCGGAATTTCATTGTCACGCGGGATCTGCTGGAGCTGAGAAACATCGCATTGGCCGCAAAACTGATCGTCGTCTGCGCCCGGATGCGCAAGGAAAGCCGGGGGCTCCATTACAACCTGGACTATCCCGAGAAAAATGACCGGGTCTGGCTGAAGGACACGGTCGTCTCCCGGGAGGAACTCTGGCGTTGACGATTCAGAATCGGTTCCCGAAAACCCGATCGAAGATGAAATCCACCTTTTTCAGGAAATGGCCGATCTGGAATGCGTCGTCAAGATCTTCCGTCTTGATTCGGGAGCTCACCTCCGGATCCTGCAGCAGCAGCTCCTTGAATTCGAGCCCCTCCTGCCAGGACCGCATGGCGTTTCGCTGGACAATGGCATAGGCTTCCTCGCGGGTAACCCCCTTTTCGATCAGCTTCAACAGAACGGTCTGCGAAAAGATCACCCCCCTTGTCATGCCGATATTGGCAAGCATTCTCTCCGGATAAACGACAAGATGATCGATCAGACCGGTAAATCGATTCAGCATGAAATCAAGAAGGATTGTCGCATCGGGACCGATCACCCTCTCCACGGACGAATGGCTGATGTCCCTCTCGTGCCAAAGGGCCATGTCCTCCAATGCCGCCACGGCATAGGAGCGCATCAGCCGGGACAGCCCCGAAAGGTTCTCCGACAGCACAGGGTTGCGTTTGTGGGGCATGGCGGAAGATCCCTTCTGCCCCGGCGAGAAATACTCCTCGGCTTCACGAACCTCGGTCCTCTGAAGAAGCCGGATCTCTTGCGCAAACTTGTCTATGGACGATGCAATGATGGCGAGTGTCGAGAAATACTCTGCATGACGGTCACGCTGAACGATCTGCGAAGAGGCAGGCGCCGGCTTCAGCGACAGCTTTTCACAGACATACTCTTCAATGGCCGGATCGACAAATGAAAAGGTCCCCACCGCTCCGGAAAGTTTCCCGACGCTGATCGTGTCCCTTGCCCGGACCAACCGATCCCGGTTCCTCTGCATTTCCGCATACCAGAGGCACATCTTGAGACCGAAGGTGATCGGCTCCGCATGGATCCCATGTGAACGTCCGATCATGGGTGTGTTTCGATGTTTCAAGGCCATTTTTCGAAGCGCCGCCAGCAGCAGATCCAGATCCTCGATCAGTATACCCGCTGCCTCTCGCAAAAGCAGCGCCAACGAGGTATCCAGAATGTCGGAGGAGGTCAATCCCCGATGAATGAAACGGCCGTCCTCGCCGACCTTTTCCGTGACCGAAGTGAGAAAGGCGATCACATCGTGTTTTGTCGTTTTTTCGATTTCATCGATTCTTGCGACATCGAAAGCGGCCTTTTCCCGGATATTCCTCAACGATTCGTCCGGAATTTCGCCCCGCTTTGCCATGGCCTCACAGGCCAGGATTTCGATATCCAACCACTTTCGGTAACGGTTTTCCGGACTCCAGATCGCTTCCATCCTCTCTCGTGAATACCGGCTGATCAACCTTTGATTCCTCCTTTTCAAAACATGGAAAACGGATGGTTCTGCAATTCATCGTCCATGGTTTTTGAATTCTTCAACGAATGGTCCTTCTTGATTTAGACATTTATTATGGCTTTGATTTAGAGTCAAGAAATTAACTTGTGACCTGTCACACTCTCCTGTTAAAATCCTCTTGACATCGAAGGTGACGTTCCGTATCGTCTGGCCGGCGAGCTTCTAATCCTTATTAACATAATCACACCAGCCTCATTCACAAGTTCAGAGAGAAAAAGATAGAAAGGATGCCTCAAAGCATTCCGGAGAGGACCCCATGAAGGTTGCCGTCATCGGAGCGGGTTGGGCGGGATGCGCTGCCGCCCTCTCCGCCAGAAAACAGGGCGCCGAGGTCACCCTTATCGAGCGCACGGACATGCTTTTAGGCACGGGGCTCGTGGGCGGGATCATGCGCAACAACGGCCGTTTCACTGCCGCCGAAGAGATGCTCGCCATGGGAGGGGGCGATCTCTTCCAGTTGACGGACGCCAACTCCCTCCACCGCAACATCGAGTTTCCCGGACATCCGCACGCGTCGCTCTACAACGTGGCCACGATGGAACCCATCGTCCGGGCCTTCCTGGAATCCAAGGGAGTCGAAATCCGGATGGCCACTCGCGTCAACGACGTGGCAATGAAGGACGGCGCCATTGCCGCCATTCTCGGCAAGGAAGGAGACGAGACGGTCCGTTTTTCGGCCGGCGCCTATGTCGATGCAACGGGGACGGCGGGCCCGCCCGGTCAGTGTACGAAGTACGGAAACGGCTGCGTTCTCTGTGTTCTTCGCTGCCTGACTTTCGGGGGTCGGGCAAGCGTCACGGCCCTCTGCGGCGTTCGTGAACTCGTAGGCAAAAAAGGAAGCCAGATCGGCGCCATGAGCGGGTCCTGCAAACTCCTGAAGGAGTCTCTCTCGACGGACATTGTCGGGGAACTGAACCGCAAAGGGGTTGCCGTCATCCCCATTCCCGTTTCGCTGCAGAAGGAAGTGCAGACTTCGATCAAGGCCTGCCAACAGTACGCCATTCCTGAATTCAAGGCGAATCTCGTCCTGCTCGACACGGGGCACGCCAAGCTCATGGTCCCCTTCTTCCCGTTGGCGGCCCTGCGGAAAATCGGGGGGTTTGAGTATGCACGCTACGAAGATCCCTATGCCGGGGGGATGGGCAACTCCATACGTTACGTGGGCATGTCGCCGCGGGACGACGGCCTGAAGGTGCAGGGGGTCGAAAATCTCTTCTGTGCGGGGGAAAAGGCGGGCCTGCTTGTGGGACATACGGAGGCGATTGTCACGGGAACGCTCGCAGGCTTCAATGCCGTCCGGCTTATCCGGGGCGATCGGCCTTTGGTCCTTCCCCGTTCTCTGGCGGCGGGCGATGCCATCGGATTTGTGCGGGAACAGATGGGCACTGAAGAGGGTCTTGGCTGCAAGTTCACCTTTTCGGGCTCGGTGTATTTCGAAAGAATGAAGGAAATGGGCCTCTACACAATGGAGCGTGCCGCCGTTTTGAAAAGGGTGAACAAGGCCGGTCTTCTCGATATTTTCAAAGGAGGGAATTGACATGGAACTGACGTTTGCGCACTGGGTCTATGCTTTTTTCATCGTCGTCGTGCTCGTCACCATGGCCATGCGGAAGGAGACGCCCATTGTCTGCATTGTCGCTTCCCTCGTACTGGCCTGGGTGGTTACGGGCAGTTTCGTCAAGGCCGTTCAGGCGGTGTTCAACTCCCTGACCGTTGCCTTCACCGAACTGCTGGGGATCATCGCCATCATCTCGATTATCGTTGCGATGGCGAAGATGCTGGAAGAAATCGGTATTGCAGAGATGATGTTTCGGCCGGTGCAGAAGATGCTTGTCTCGCCGGCGGTGGCCTTCTGGGTCATGGGGGTCGTCATCATGCTCGTGGCCTGGGTCCTCTGGCCGTCGCCGGCCATTGCGCTCGTGGGGGCCCTGCTGCTCCCGGCGGCGATCAAGGCGGGCCTTTCGCCCATCAACGCGGCCATGGCCATCAGCATGTTCGGTTACGGCTGCGCGTTGACGACGGACTTCATCATCCAGGGCGCGCCGGGGATCACCGCCAAGGCGGCCGGGATCACCGTCGACACCGTCATGTGGAAAAGCTTTCCGCTGATGCTGATCTGGGCCGTCATCGCGCTGCCCCTTTCTTTCAGGTCCGTCAGACGGGACATCCGGGCCAACGGGGGAAGGCCCATTGAGTGGGCCCCTTTCGAGCTCTCCGCGGAGGCGGCCAAGGAGAGGGAGAAATGGCAGTCCGCAAACCCGGGATTCAAGAAGATCGCCCTGCCCGTCATTGCCGCTCTTTTCGCGCTTGACGTGGTGGGAATGCTCGTTCTGAAGCTTCGCGGGGGTGACGCGACGGCCCTTCTGGGAGGGACCGTCGGGATCGTCATGGTTTTTGTCGCAATCGGGGGGTACGGTAAAGAAGGGTTCGAAAAGCTCACCGAGCATATCCGGGCGGGATTTCAGTTCGGCATCAAGATCTTCGCCCCGGTGCTGATCATCGCGGCCTTCTTCTTCATGGGCTCTCCCGGAACGGCCAAGGCGATCTTCGGCGATGGGGCCAAGGGGCTGTTGTTCGACCTGGGGCAGGCCCTCGCGAACGCCGTCCCTCTGAGCGCCGTGCCGATCGCCATCATCCAGGCGGTGGTCGGGGGGATCACAGGCCTTGACGGATCGGGATTCTCGGGGCTACCGCTGGTGGGCACCCTCGCACAGGCACTTGGCGGGCCCACACAGCTTGATGTGGCTACGCTTGGAGCGCTGGGCCAGTTCTTCGCAGTCGCCGTCGGAGGAGGGACGATCATCCCCTGGGCCCTGATCCCGGCGGCAGCCATCACCGGCTCAGACCCCATCGAGATCGCCCGCAGGAACCTGTGGCCCGCCATGGCCGGGTTTGTCGGGGTCATCATCGTGGCCATCTTCATGCTTTGATCGCGGATATTGGCAAGCGATCCTCTGTTTTGGGCGCTATTTGAACATACAAACCCAAGTGGAAGAAATAAGATAATAGCATTCCCTCTTGCAGATCTTGAGCGGCTTATAACAGGGGAAGGATTATTCACGAAATCGTCCCTCTCGATCCTCAGACTTATCGGGGAGATCACCCGGGATCCTAAACCGGAAGTTCCTCAGATTGAATTGGGTACAGTTGCTCAGACCAGCGTGTAGAGTGGAAAGAGGTAAGACACAGCCGCATCCGGGCAGCTTGTGCGGCAGTTGCCGCAATGCCAGCATTCGTCGGCGTAACGGACGACGGGACCCTTATCCTCCATAACGAGGATGTGACCGGGGCAGTCCTCAACGCACTTGCCGCACGTGTCGCAGTGACCGCAATGGAGGCAGCGCGAGGCCTCTTCTGCGGCTTGGATGCCCAGCCCGGCATTGCGCTCGGCAAAAGACAGCGCTACCGATACGGCTCCTTCGCGGCGCGGCGCCTTCGGGTAGTAATCGGGGTTAAACATCTCCGCGAATTTCACGACGTGGGGTTCTCCCGTTACCGCCAGGGGTTTGGAAACGATTCGCCCACTGGTGGCGATTGACAGGATTTCTTCGGCCGTATTCTTCCCTCTCAAATCACTGTCGACGGCCAGTGCCGCCTCACGTCCCTGGCCGATGGCCGATGCGGCGATCGAAGGCCCCGTCGCCGCATCGCCCGCTGCATAAATCCCTGGAAGCGACGTCCGGCGGGTGACGGGATCGATCTTCACCGTGCCGTTCGGGTTGAGCGCGATCCCGCTGCCATCAAGATAGGCCAGCTCCGGCCGGATCCCGACGGCGAAAACCACGCTATCCGCCGAGAGGATGTTGGGCAGTCCACAGACGTTCCCGATCTGGGCCTCTCCCCGCTCGTCAAAGCAGAACCCCTCGATCTGCTGATATTCTACACCGGTCGCCCTCCCGCCCCTTTCGATAAGTCGTAGGACATTGCAGGCGTTGTGGATCCGGATCCCTTCTATTTTTGCCTGGATAAGGTCGTCAGCCGGCGCTACCATGCAGTCGGCCTTTTCGAGGCACAACACGTGCACCTCATCGGCGCCAAGCCTTCGCGCCGTAAAGGCACAGTCAAAGGCGACCCCTCCGCCGCCAAGGATCACGACCCGTTGACCGACCTCCGGGGCGAAGCCGAGCATCACCTGCCGGAGGAACTCGACCCCCCGAAGTGCCAGACCGGCATTCGGGATGGGAAGAATCCGCTCCCGCCAAGCCCCCGAGGCGATGAGAACCGTGTCGAAACCAGCACGGAGTTCCGAAAATGGAATATCCTTCCCGATTTGCAGGTTCGTGCGCGCCTTAACCCCGGTCTCGAGAACGAGTCCGATCTCCAGGTCGAGAACGTCTTTGGGGAGTCGATAATCAGGGACGCAGAGCCGCGGAATCCCGCCAAGCACCGGTCCTGCCTCAAAGATAGTCACCTCATGTCCCATCAGGCTTGCAAAATAGGCAAACGACAGTCCTGCCGGACCACCGCCGACCACAGCAATCCGCTTTCCCGTTCTTTCACGCCGTTCAGGCTTCCGGACACGGGTTGCGTCGGCGCCATCGGCCGCGGCCCGCTCGATCCCGCGGATGTTGAGCGGTTCATCCCACTCACGGCGGTTGCATTCCTTTTCGCAGGGGTGTGTGCAAATCCGGCCGGTCACGCCTGGAAAAGGGTTTCTCGCCCGGAGGAACTCAAGCGCCTCCTCGTAGCGTCCCTCCTTGACGAGTTCGTGGACCTTCTGGATCGGGTTTCCCGCAGGGCAGATCGACTCGCAGGGCGAGGTGCGGGCCTGATATTTCAGGTGGGTCCTCGAGATCAACGGTCTGACAATTTCACGGCTGAATACCGGGGGCATCTTATACTCCTTACTGGCTTAGGTTCATCGGCAATCGGGGATTCATGTCCTCCCCCAGGAAAAGTGGAATTGGCCGGCCTCTTGCCAGATCACGATCGGTTTGTTCATCTCGGAGTTCAGTCCGGGGTAGTCGGTCCTACGGTAGACGCAACGTCCGCTCTCTCGACGTTCGATGCAGGTAAGGACCGACAGCTCGCAGGTCTTGTGCAGGAAGAGGCT
The DNA here is from genome assembly GCA_034677965.1 of Syntrophales bacterium. GTDB lineage: Bacteria > Desulfobacterota > Syntrophia > Syntrophales > UBA5619 > UBA5619. The sequence continues at coordinate 29,902 of JAXDCM010000100.1, read as the reverse complement.
CTCCTGCGTCCTGAGCAGCTCGTGCATGTCCGCGGCCCGAATCCGGTCGGCGTAGGTCCCGATAAAGCGGAGCTTGTTCAGGGCAATCTGCATCCCTTTCTCGTTGCGCACCAGCCCCATGTAGTAGTCCATAACCGATCGGATCGCACCTTCAAACTCCCGGTAACTGAGCCCATCATCCCTTTGCAGCGGTGCGAAGATCCGCTCTTTCTCACGGGCGGCCGTCTCTTCGTCGATCGGACCGGGCACACGCTCAGCCTTGGCTGCCCGGGCAGCATTGAAACCCGCGCAGTAGCCGCCGCAGATCGCCCCGGAAAGCTGCGGGAACACGCAGCCACTGTAAAGCCCCTTGATGTTGGTTTCCAGGTGATCGTTCACACAGAGCAGCCCCTCGAGGTTCAGCTCACTGATCTCCACCTCCAGCAGATCCCGTTTGAAGCTGATCCCCCTCTGGCCGGTATAGTCATTGTAGGTCGCCTTGTCACCCGGCATCAATACATACTGCAGTGAATGGGCGTCCTCCTCCGAAAAATGGGTCATGTCGATATGAAACGGCGGACCTTTGCCGTCGAGTATCTCCTGATATGTCCCTTGGATCTGGTTGCGTCGGATGCCGTTCTCCCACATCGGGTCATACTTGCCCATGAACCGTTCGCCGAGGGCGTTGAGCTCGCGGCCGCCCATGCTGTTGACTCCGTTCATCCCCGGTGCCCCCCAACCTTTGGGGATCAGTGTCGCCTGTTCAGCCACATCCATATTCATGATCTCGGCGCCTATCTCGTAGGGCAGCGCAAAATAGGCGCCTGTTACGAAGGGATCGTGCCAGGTGTTGAAGGGATTGCCGCTCGAGTTCGTCGATGCCCGATTGACGGTCTTGCCGAGACAGCAGACCACCGTTTTTGCTTTGAAGAGATAAAACTCGCCTGTATGGACCTGATAACCCATGCATCCGACGATCCTTCTGCCGTCTCGGATCAGCCGTGTGATCATGATGTAGTCGAAGACGTTGGCCCCTTCGGCGCGCACGCGGCGTGCGATCTTCCGCTTGACCGTCTGGCCCCGGGAGATATTCAGATACCACGCACCGGGCTGGCCGAACCCTACGGTCCGCAGGTAAGAACCGTCGGGGTTTCGCACGAAAGGGACCTGCTCCTGCTCCAAAATCTCGAGGATCACCGGAACGATCCGGTACCAGCCATGCTCGAGCATTGCCCGGCTCCAGCCGGAGGTTGGCCTGTCATAGAAGTTGACGAAGGTCTCGCAGGAGTCCCAGTCGGGTCCGGTGCCCAAAGGCGCCTGGAAATGGTCATTGCCGCCGCCAGCGCTGCCGCAGCTCTCAATCTTCCCCTTTTCGACGAGGACCACGTCAACTCCTTCGCGTCGGGCGGCAAGCGCCGCTCCGCTCCCGGCCGCTCCTGCCCCGAGGATCAGCACATCCGTTTCTACGACTTTCCCCAATGCTGTTTCGATCACCTTCATCCTGCATCCCTTTTTAAACCGAGCCGGACATCCAGCGTCACGTTCCGATGTTTTAAAAGCCCTGCACCCCGGTAGACCTCGTCATCCTGATGTTATCCCCGTTTCAGAATGGCCTCGAGTAGCCGCAGCGGCCTTTCCCGGCGTTCGAGGTTCCTTGCAAGTGTGTTCCAGATTGCCTGGATCCGGTTTCCCTTGAAGATATGGTCCGACTTCCTCTCCGCCTCTTCGTCACCGGTCCAGGTCGGTTCGCCGAACACCTTGGCAACAAAGAGTGTTTGGATCGTCTTCTCCAGAAGATAGGCATGAACCACTGCCTGTTCGATGCTCTTTCCCACCACAGTGATTCCATGGTTCTTCATGATAACCGCTTTGGCATCGCCCAGGGTTTCGGCTACGGCCCTTCCCTGGGCCGGCGCGAAGATGAGGTCCGTCTCCGCGCTGAAGAAGGGCAAAGGCTTGGCAAACAGCACCCCTTCGTTGTTGATCGGCCGCAGAATCTCTTCTGTGGCAGAAAAGGCCGTCGCGTACAGGGGGTGGGTGTGCACAATACTGTTCACATCCCTTCTCGCCCGGTAAATTTCGATGTGGATCGGCATCTCGCCGTGGGGATCCCGCTTCCCATCGATCTTTTTGTAATTGAAATCCAGGGTTAAAAGGTCGTTCTCACGGATCTCGCTCAAACAGAGTCCTTTCCCCTTGACAACCATTCGTTCCGGTTCGTCTGGACACCGGAAGCTCACATGTCCGAGATCCATGTCGTCGTGCCCTTCCGTTCCCAGAATGCGGCAGGCCAGTGCCAGTTTCGCCTTCAGGGGAACCTCTACGGCCCCGCATGTCTTCTTTCCTTTCTGAATCATTCCTCCGCCTTCTTCTTGACGCGCCTGAACACTCTATGCATGCAAATCGGTTTCCCCTCCACAGTTATGAAAGGCGCGGAAGCGCCGCCGACGAAGGAGAGGGAAGATGTTCCCCCCCCCTCTTTTTCCGGCTCAAACGGTTGAGAAACCCGCTTTGCGAACCGCACCTCCGCAATGAGGTCGACCGGCAGATCGGTCCCCGGTCACTGCTGGGCGACGATCACCTTCTTGAAAAGGTTGAACTCGTCCAGAATTTCTTTTTTGTACTCCGCGCCATTTTTGTAGTCTGTCACGAAGTTGAACTTGTAGACCATCTTGACGAACTCTACGTCCTGGACGGCCGCCTGAATCACATCATTCCACTTCTTGATCACCTCAGCTGGCAGCCCCTTGGGTCCGACGATCCCCATTCCGGTGTCGACAAGGGTTTGCTTGTAGCCCTTTTCATAGGATGTAGGAACATCCCGATAGAGCGGATGGCGCTCCTTCGAAAAGAAAACCAGAAGGCGGACCTTGCCGGCATCGATCTGGGCCTTGGCGGCCGGCAGGGCAATGCCCGCCAGGTCTACATGGCCGCCCAGGAGCGCCGTGATGCTCTCTCCGCCGCCCGAGAAGCCGACCGGTGTGATCTCCGCCTTGGCTTCATAGCTGAGGAGCCGCAGAGCCATGGCCGGATTAGTCCCGGGACCGGGGGTCGATGCCTTGAGTTTCTTGGGGTTCGCCCTGGCATAGACAATCACGTCATCGAAGCTCTTGAAGGGCGAATCGGTTCTGACGACCATACTCTGGGGGAAGTTCGCCACCTTGACGATGTAATTCACGTCTTCGATGGTGTCGAACGGGAGGTTTTTCGTGAACAAGGGATTGATGTTGACCGTGTCCGAATTACCGGCACACAGTGTATATCCGTCCGGTTTCGCCTGAAGGACTCCGGCCATCCCAACAATCCCGCCAGCGCCCGGCTTGTTGACAACGGCGATGTTTGTCTTCATGGCCTTGGAAAAGTAATCGCTGAGGGTCCTCCAAAAGATGTCGGTGGCCCCGCCGGAACCGAACGGAACGACCAGTTGAATGGGTCCCTTCGGGTAATCCTGGGCGATCGCGGGGGCTGCGACGATGCAGCAAAGGATCAACGCCAGGATGCAGAAACTGCGCTTTATACGATTCTTTCTCATGATATGCCTCCTTAGAATAGTTGTGGTCGTTTTCAGCCTGACGGCGACTGTTCATCGCCGGCACGCAACTCTACGCGAACTCCCCTCTTCTTGAGAAAGAGGGGTGAAAAAAGGATCAGCACCCCCAGAGTCAGGAAGACGGCTGAGATCGGCCGGGTGAAAAAGACCGTGGGATCCCCGTCTGCGATCACCAGCGAGCGGCGCAAGGCGTTTTCCATGATCGGCCCGAGAACCAAAGCCAGCACCAGCGGAGCCGCTTCGTATTCCAGTTTTTTCATCCCGTAGCCGATGACCCCGAAGATGATCATGACAATGATGTCATAGGGGTTATTGTTGACCGTATAGGCCCCGATGATGCAGAAGAGCAGGATCAGCGGGAAGAGATAATGATAAGGAATCCTGAGGATCTTCACCCAGAGCGGGATGAGGGGAAGGTTCAGGACCAGCAGTATGACGTTTCCCACGTAGAGGCTCGCCACCAGGCCCCAGAAGACATCCGGTGATTCGGTGATCAGCATCGGCCCGGGGCGGAGACCATGGATCATCAGGGCCCCCAGCAGCAGGGCCGTGGCTGCGCCGGTAGGGATGCCCAAGCTTAGCATCGGGACCATGGTCCCGCTGGAGGCGGCATTGTTGGCGGATTCTGGGCCAGCAACCCCCTCGATCATGCCCGTCCCGAATTGATCCGAATTCCTGGAAAGTTTCTTCTCCAAAGTATAGGAGAGGAAAGTGGGGATCGCAACGCTCATTCCCGGAATGATCCCCATGAAAAAGCCGATCACCGTTCCGCGCCCGATGGGGCCGATGCTGCGCTTCCACTCTTCGCGGTTCGGCAGCAGACCTCTGATCCTGGTCTCGAAAATCTCCTGTCGGAAAGTTCTTTCCACATTCAGAAGGACCTCGGAGATTCCGAAGAGGCCGATGACGATCTGGACAAGGCCGATGCCGTCCATCAGCAACATGATCTTGAAATTGAAGCGGGAAATGCCGGACATGGGGTCCAGACCCACCGTCCCGATCATGAGACCGAAGCAGACCATGATCAGGGCGTTGAGGATCGACCCCCTGGCCAGATAGACCAGGATGCTCAAGCCCATGAACATCAGAGAGAAATATTCGGGAGGACCGAAGCGCAGGGCAAACTGGGCCAGCATCGGGGCCAGAAAAACCAATAAGAAGAGGCTGACCGTACCGGCAATAAAGGAGCCGAAGGCGGAGATGCCCAGTGCCGCGCCGGCCCGGCCGTTTCGGGCCATCCGGTAACCGTCGAGGCAGGTCACCACAGAGGCGGCCTCCCCGGGAATGTTCACCAGGATCGACGTGGTTGATCCCCCGTACATGGCGCCGTACATGATTCCCGCCAGAAGGATGACGGCCGATACCGGGGGGACGTGGAAGGTGACCGGCAGCAACAGCGACAGGGCCGCTGGGGGTCCGATCCCCGGCAACACACCGATGAGCGTACCAATGAAAACCCCGATGAAACAGAAGAGAAGGTTCATCGGCATTGTCGCGACACTGAAGCCGTGCAACAGTTGGCCGAGGATGTCCATATCGGTTCCGACTCCTAAAACCCGAGGATCCCTCTGGGAATCTGCGCGTTGAGTAGAACGTTGAAGAAGAGTTCGGAAACCACGGCAGTAATCAGCGCAGCGATCAGCGATTTCGTCCAGCTCTGAGGCTCGATCATCTTGACCAGAAGGAGCATCAGGAGAAAGGTGTTTATCAGGAAACCCACCTTTTGCAGGGTCAGCGCATAGGCGGTCAGAGCCGTCGCGATAATGACGAGGTTCCACCACCGGAAGGGTTCCACTGAACGCGCATTTTCGAGACGCTTCCCCGACTTCTTCTGCAGAGCCTGAATGAGTGCCAGGACGGCCAGAAGCCCGATCACGACGGCAATCAACAACGGAAAGAAGCCGGCGCCGGGCTCCCGCATCTCCCCCATCGGCAGTTGAGAAGCCTGACGACCCATTACAATCGCAAAAAGCATCCAGAAGAGGCTGCACCAGATCTTAACCGACGTCACTATGCTCGATCCTCCGCCCATTCCTGCAGCCCGATGTCGGTCAACTGTTTTGCGAATGGATCCATCAGCGCGGCAGAAACAAATGATTCTCAAAAAACGTATAATGGTCTCGCCCGGGAGTCAAGAACATTGTCTTTCGATGTAATTGACCAGGTCACGCCGCTCGCCATGGATGAACCGCCTGAGGTTTTCCGTAATGATGGGCAGGGTCTGTTCAACATAGATATCGCTCATCCCACCCACATGGGGGGTTATGATGATGTTTTTCGTCCTCCACAGGGGGTGATCGGCAGGGAGGGGTTCGACCGAAAACACGTCCAGGGCCGCACCGGCAATCTTTCCCGCCTCCAGGGCCCGGATCAGGGCCGCGTCGTCCACCAGCTCCCCGCGGGCGATGTTGATCAAGTAAGCGGTGGGCTTCATCCGTGAGAGGACTTTCTCCCCTACGATCCCGCGGGTTTCATTCGTCGAGGGTGCGACCAGTATCAGATAATCGATCTCTGCCGCCACCTCCGGAAGCCGGTCGGGCGGATGGAAGATGTCCACGCAGGCAAGACTTCTCTCCACAATATCGATCCCCGAAACCGTCATCCCGAAGCATTTGCACTTTTCGGCGATGGCCTCGCCAATCGTTCCGATCCCCAGGATCGCGACGTGTTTTCGAAAGAGAAGTTTCCCCGGCCACCGCTCCCATTGTCCACGGTCCTGGTTTCGGACAGACCGAGAAAAGTCCCGGTTCAGGGCCAGCATCATCAGGATAGCCATCTCTGACATCTGTGGGCCGTGGATCCCGCTACAGGAAGTGACGACCACCTCTCTTCGGAGGGAAGGACGGTCGAGGAGATAATTGACGCCTACGGTGGTAACCTGAATCCACTGGAGCCGGGTTGCCTGCCGAAGCAGCTCATTGGCAACGCGGTAAACGGTAATGAGCACCTCCATCCGGCCGGCATGATCCCGGATGTCGGATTCCCGTTCCACCGCGTGAAATTCGACCTCCGGAAAGAGAGGCGCCAGGGACTTTCGGTATTCTTCTGCCTCCCGGGCCGCAATCAGAACATACATGGCTCTCCCCTTACAGGATGATGATCTTCTTCGGCGTCCGATGCAGGCATGGGCCAACACCGTCGCGATCGATCAGATAATTGCTGCACATCGTGGTCCAGACGTTCCTGCTTTTTCCCCCGGGGTGGACCGCAATGTTCATCCCGGCTCTGAGACTCATCGTTTCATCGTAGCGGATCGCCGGCCGTTCTACCAAATCATACCCCTCACCGTGGGCATAAAGTCTCCCTTCCGGCGCCAACCCCCTTCCCGTCAGGAAGGCGTTGTGGGCGTTCCAGATCTCCTTTGGATTAGCGCCGGGCTTCAGGCTATCGAGGGTCACCTGTTCCGCCTCCAGAACCGCGTTAAAAACATCCCGGGTCTCCTGGGAAGGCTCGCCCAGAGAAAAGGGACGGGCGATCTCCGTATAGTAGCCGCCGGGACCGTTTCCCTCGATCAGGATGACGAAATGGTCTTTCTCCTTGATCACCCGATTCATGAAATGACGCTGATTGAAGCCTGAAGGCTCGCCCGGCGCATAGGAGCAGGTCAGAACCTGGACGCGTTCGCTGCCGAGCTTCGCGCAGATGTAGTGGGCTTCGGCGTAAAGGTCTACCTCCCGCAGCCCGGGCCTGATGCATTTTCGGACGTGGTCAAGTGCCTGGTCCTGGATCTCGGCGGTCCCCCGGATCAACGCGATCTCCTCGGGAGACTTGACCGCCTTCATCTGATCGACTGCCTCCGTCGCGTCGACGAACCGTGTCCCGGTGAGCTGCTTTACAAGGTGCTCGTAAAAAGGAACAGGAAAAAACGTCTTGCCCACGATGCCCACGGTCGCCCCAGGCCTTTCCTTGAGGACCCCGACCACCAGCTCGGCGTCGTACAGGCTGGTGTAATGGAGGGAGGGGTAATAGGGGGCGCCCAGTCGTTGCTTGACGCCACGCACTGCCCATGCCTTGGGCCCCGGTTCAGCCGGGGGGCTGCTGGTGATCGTGGTCATCTCGTCTCCCCGGGGAAAGATGACCGTAAAGGGATAGCTGTGACGTGCCGGCAAGTCGGTAAACCACTTCACATACCCGCCGAAGAACTCCTCATCGTTCCGCAGCAGCAAATAGTCGACACCCTCCTCCCCCATCCACTCGCGGGTTGCCTTCCATCTCCGCTGCATCTCCTGTGTTGATATGGATGTGACCAACCGATTCTTGGGATCTTCCATGGGTTTGGCTCCTTCCGATGCATATGATACCCTTTAGATTCATTATGGATTTATCGATCAGAGGATAGGGAAAGGGTGTTCGGATGTCAAGGAAAATGAACGGGATAGATAAACGGGATTGACCCTGCAAAGACAGAGGCACTTCACCATAACAGCATTCCCCAATCCCCTATTGAACCTCCACGAAATGGGAGCGGTCCACCCCTTCGAGAAGCTGAAAAGATTTCACGCAAACCGCAAATACACTGGCTGCGCCTTTTTCGGCAAACTCCCGCAGGTGCGGATTCCTGTCGAGCAGCAGGGCCAGGATCTCCTTTTCCTTTTTCCCGTCGGCGATCTTCCGAAACTCACCGCTTACGGTCAGGGCCCGTATCCCCTCCCGTCTGCCGTCCGGTTCCTGCTCCCGGCTATCGATCAGCAGACTGACCGAACCGTTTTGTTCGAGATTCCGATACTTCATCGATCCCGGCCGCGTGATCATGTAGAACTCCCGACATTCGTCGTCGACGACGTAGGACATCAGAGAGCAATGGGGTTTCCCCTCAAAAACCGTCGAAAGCACGCAGACGTCGTTCGTGCGAATCAGGGAATGTATCGTTTCCAGAACGTCCATTTCTGATTTCCCACCTCCCATTCTATGGAGCCTTTGATTTTCATGGCTAACCAATCCCGAAAAGCGTCATCCATCCTCTGAAGGATCCGTGGTCGGGCTGCCCTTTCCAACAGGGGACGGCTTGAAAACCACGCCCAGCGTATGGATCAACCGTTGGTGCTCCTTTTGCGTAATCCACGAAACGCGGAGATAATTGGCGATCTCTTCATCATCCAGACCGATCCGTCTCGCTTCCCGGACAGTCAGCCGGTACGCATCGATTTCGGTTTCACGGTCCACATAGGCCTTGCTCCGGTCGTACAGGTTGCGTCCCTCCATTTGTTGTTTGACATGGCACAGCTCATGAATGATGTCCAGATAGAGGAACTGGTCCGAGGCTTGAGATAGATGGGCCAGACCGATCGTTATGGAGCCGTCATCATTGCTTACAAACATCTCATGGGGCATGTCCGCCACAACCACCCTGGTCTTTTCGATTACATCCTCGATCTCTTCCGGTCCGGTAAAGATATCGGATAAAACATCGCGGCTCCGGATATCGGGAAAGATCTCCGCCAGCCGGTACTGTCCGGGCTTAGCATAGCGATGAATGCGAAAAGGTTTCATACCAATGTTTCCCTGTCCGTTCCACAGCCCGAGAGGGGCGCCGGGTAGTCTTTGCAACGGTGCAAAAAGATCATCATGCCTCTGCTGGGCTTTTGATTATAAACATAGGCATAACGGACGCCTATGTCAATCATATGGATGTTAAAATTGATTCTTTTACAAAAAAAGTTGCGAAATCGCTATGGGCAAGATATGAATCGTTGCCGATGCATGCTCCCCTCCGCCCGGAGGCGGATCCGGGCAGAACGTCAATCCAGGACGAACGCTGTCGCGAACTCAGGAATAAAGGGAAACGGTCATGACGGGGGTAATCCTTTCGGGCGGCAAAAACCGGCGGATGGGCGAAAACAAGGCCTTTCTCGCGATAAACGGCGAACGATTGATCGACCGTACGGTCCGCCTCTTTCGATCGATTTTCAAAGAGGTGATCATCGTCACGACAGACCCGACGGATTATCTCGATCAGCCGGCTGTGATCGTCACCGACATCCTTCCGGACAAAGGCGCCCTCGGGGGGATCTACACCGGTCTTTTTTTCGCCCGGGGGGAGCATATGTTCGTCTCAGCCTGCGACATGCCCTTCCTGAACCGCTCTTTTCTCGACTACATGTCCCGGCGGTCCTCCGGGTATGACATCGTCGTTCCGGCCACGCCCGACGGCCTTCAGCCTCTCCATGCCGTCTATGCGCGTCGCTGCCTGCCGGTCATCCGTGGTCTGCTCGATCGGAACCGGCTCAAGGTCACAGGTTTTTATCCGTCACACCGTCTCCTGAAGCTATCCCCGGAGATCATTCATTCCTTCGATCCGGAGGGAAGGATGTTCCTGAACGTGAACACCCCGGAAGACCTGCGGACATTGGGTTAGACATTTCCGGCATAACGTGCTAAGGAGCCCGAAAAAAAAGGAGGTTTCTCTATGGAAGGCGGGAAAACGTTCAATCGTTGGCTCATCGTCGTCGGTGCACTGCTGATCCAGGTCAGTCTCGGCGCCATCTACATCTACAGCGTCTTCAAACCCGGCCTCAAGGCCCGCTTTCCCGACTGGAGCAACACCGACCTGGCTCTCCCGTCCATGCTGGTTCTGCTCTTCTTCGGCCTGGCAACGATCTTTGCCGGCCGCGTACAGGACCGGATCGGACCGCGCTATGTCGCCATGTCCGGGGCCGTCCTCCTCGGTCTCGGCCTTCTGCTCGCCTCCTACTCGAACAGCCTGTTCCTGTTCACGCTCGGCTTCGGGATCATCGGCGGCCTCGGGATCGGCACCGCCTATGTCTGCCCGATCGCGACCTGCGTCAAATGGTTCCCGGACAAGCGCGGCCTCATCTCAGGCCTGGCGGTTGCCGGTTTCGGCGGCGGCGGTCTTGTCTTCGCCCCGGTGGCAAAATCGCTGATCCTCTCCGTCGGCGTCATGAACACCTTCCTCTATCTGGGCATCATCTTTTTCGTCATCGTCATGATCGGCGCACAGTTCATGATCAATCCTCCTGCCGGCTATTGTCCCCCCGGTTGGACGCCGCCGGCCGCGACCGGCGCTAAGGGGGCTTGCGTCGGTGTCGATTACACGTGGCAGGAGATGATCAAGACCTCCCGTTTCTGGCTGCTCTGGATCACCTACTTCGCGGGATGCTCCGCCGGCTTCCTGATCATCATGAACACGGTCAACATCTGGCAGTCCTTCTCCATCCTGAGCCTCGTCCAGCAGTTTCCGACCATCCCGAAGGACACCTACCTGGAAATCCTGACCAAAGGGACCACCGCCGTCATGGCGATCTCGGTGATGAACGCGTTGGGACGCATCCTCTGGGGGAAGGTCTCGGACAGCATCGGACGGAAAAACACGCTCTACATCATGTTCCTTTACAGCGGCGTGGTCATGCTTGCGTTGAACTGGCTCACCTCGTTCCCGCTGTTCCTCATCGGCGTGATGTCGGTCGGCTTCTGCTTCGGGGGTTTCCTGGGGGTCTATCCCGCGCTGACGGCGGACTATTTCGGAACGAAGAACATGGGGGTGAACTACGGCTGCATGTTCATGGCCTACGGGATGGCAGGTCTGTTCGGCCCCTGGATCGCCCCAAAACTGATGAGAGTGGTCCAGGAGGTTCCGTTCGAAAGCCTGGCGGCGGGCGTCGTCTCGACGGGCAAATACCCGGCGGGGAATTACATCGCCTCCTTCATCATTGCCGGGGTGATGTGCCTGGCATCGATGATCCTGGTCTGGATCGTCAAGCCGCCCGAGGGGAAAAAGGGGTGACGGCTCAATAGAACCGACTTCAATGCCGGGGGCTTCGTTCTTCATAAAAATCCCCCGGCATTCCGCTCATAGTTTTTTCAAACGTCCCTCCAGCACCCGCCGCGAGATCCCCAGATAATTCGCCGTTTTGGTGCGGTTGCCCCCGTGCTTTTCCAGCGCCATCCGGATGATCTTTCGGTTGAACGCCTCGATGTCCAACCCCGCTTCCGGTAGTTTAAAATCCCCGTCCGCCGGAATGGGCGCGACCGCTGCCGGTTTTTCGGGTACGGTCGCGTCGTCGCGGATGAAGGCCAAGTCCTCCAGATCCGCGCGGTCCGAAACCTGCATCAAGACCAGCCGTTCCATCGCGTTTTTGAGTTGCCGGACATTTCCCGGCCAGTCAAAGGAGTGCAGAAACTTCTCCGCCGCCGGTGTGAAGCCTCCGAACTTCAGTCCCCGACGACGGGCGGCCCTCTCCGCAAACCGGATCGCCAGCGGCTGGATATCCTCCTGTCTTTCCCGGAGGGGGGGAATCCGGATATGACCCATGTTCACCCGGTAGAAGAGATCGAGGCGAAACCGTTTTGCCTCCACTTCCCGATGCAGGTCCTTGTTCGTAGCGGAGATGATCCGGATATCCACCGGAATTTCCTTGATGCTGCCGAGTCGGTAGAGTTTTTTGTCTTCAAGGACCCGAAGGAGTTTGACCTGGACGCCCGGCGGCAGTTCGCCGATTTCGTCGAGGAAAAGCGTTCCGCCGTTGGCTGCCTCAATCTTTCCGATCTGTCCACGTGTGGTGGCGCCCGTATAGGCGCCGGGATCGTGGCCGAAAAGCTCCCCTTCGAAGAGTTCCTGACTGATGGCGCCGCAGTTGATCGCCACGAAAGGGAGAATGGCGCTGCCTGCTCCGAAAAAATGGATATACCGCGCGATCAGTTCCTTGCCGGTGCCGCTTTCCCCTTCGATCAGGACCGGGATATCCCGGTCCGTGCTGTATTTTTCCGCATGGGCGACCACCCGGCACATCGCGTCGGAATAGACGCCGAGACCGTCCAGTCCGACCTCTTCCAGATAGGCTTCCCGGAGCCGTTCCACCTCTCCCCGAACGGCCTGCGTTTCGCTGTGGACCCGCTCCTGAAATTCCTGTTTCAGATGCCGGTAGTTGTTGCGCAGGGTCAGATAGGCCGCGGAACGTTCGATTACGATGGCCAGCTCCCGGACATCGATCGGTTTCTGAAGATAATCGAAGGCACCGTACTTGAGCGCCCGGATCGCGCTGGTTGTATCCCCATGGCCGGTCACAACGATGACGTCCACGGGCGATTTCTCGATCACCTTGATCCTCCGGAGGAACTCCAGTCCGTCGATTTCGGGCATCCGGATATCGGTGATGACGAGGTTGATTTCCCGCAAGTGGAATTCCCGCAGCGCCTCCATGCCGTCTGCCGCACAGGTCACGACATGACCGAGCTTCTCCAGAAAACGGGAGATGCTTATACGGACGTCCGCCTCATCGTCCACCAGCAGGATGTTCAAGACAGGACCTCCCCGGCGGGGACGGTGACCAGAAAGGTTGCGCCGCCGTTTTCATTGTTGTGAACTTCGATCCGGCCGCCGAACCGGCTGATGATGGACTGGCTGATGCTCAGTCCCAGCCCTGTCCCCTTGCCGGCGGTTTTGGTCGTGAAGAACGGATCGAAGATCCGTTCCAGAAGGTGCTTTGGAACGCCGCCGCCGTTGTCGCTCACTTCGATCCGGATCGTACCCTCCCGGCTTTCCGTTCGGATCCACAGCCTCTTCGGATCGACGGCGCTTTCATCGAGCGCCTGGCGTGCGTTGACGATCAGGTTCATCACCACCTGCTCTAGCCCGTTGAGGGAAGCCCGTGTCCGCGGAAGCTCCGGATCCAGATCCTTCTCCACGCGGATCCCGTGGGCCTCGATCTGACGGCCGATCATGGAGAAGACATTTTCGATCGCCTCGTTGACCCTTACGGACTCGCCCTCGAAATCGCGTCCTTCCCGGGCAAAATTCCGGATATTCCGGATCACCTTATCCATCCTGGCCACCTGTCGGGAAATCATCTCCAACCCGTCGAAGAGTTCTGCGGGATCGAGCGGCCACCCCTCGCTGCGACCGAACAGAAACCCGTCCGTCACAACCCGGATGGTGTTGAGCGGCTGGTTCAATTCATGTGCGATCCCCGCCGCCATCATCCCCAGAGTCGCCAAGCGGTCCTCGTGATAGAGATCGATGTCCCGGGCAAGATCTTTTCCGGGGCGCCTTTTTTTCGGGGATCCCGGCTTGTCGGATATTTTACGGCTTTCCATGATAGGGTGCGCTCACGTTCAAAATAATTTTAGCATATCCATTTCGCGCAAAGCAAGAATAACGGCTTTATTTACCGAGGAAGTTTTCGAACTGTCAGGAAACTTCTTCTCTCCAAGTAGGGCCGCCAATGGGATCATCTGATTTTTTTACCTTGACGGCGGCCGTTTGTTCATGATTAAGCGAGCGACAATTACGGTAACGACGGATATCCATGGGGTTCGCAGTCTCGGAGGCAACGCATGGGGATAAAGGAGACCGAAAAATGAAGACCTGTCAGGTGATTTTTCAGCCCTCCGGCAGGAGAGGGGAAATCCCGGAAGGAAAAACCATTCTGGAGGCTGCACGGATCCTGGGTGTCGGAATCGAGTCCGTCTGCGGTGGAAAGAAGAGCTGCGGCAAGTGCAAAATCAGGATCGATTCGAAAAACCTTGACCGGCATGGAATCCATTCATTATCCGATCATCTCTCTCCGATCACCGAAGAGGAGAAAAAAAACCTCACCGAATACGACCGATCGCAGGGCTTCCGTTTGGCCTGTGCGGCAACCATCCGGGGGGATGTTCTGATCTTTGTGCCGGAGCAGAGCCGAACGGGCAATCAGGTGGTCAAAAAGGATGCAACCGACAAAAAAATCCATTTGAACCCTGCCGTCCGTCTCTTCACCGTGACGCTTCCCTCCCCGACTCTGGACCATCCGCTCGGGGACTTCGAACGGTTGTCGGAGTCCCTTGCGGAACATTTCGGCCTACATCGGTTGGAAGTGGACTATTCCGCCCTTCTCGCCCTTCCCGGCGCCCTCCGACAAGGAAAATGGACCGTTACGGCGGCTGTCCGGATGGAACAGGAGATCCTCGCCGTCTTTCCGGGAGCGGTTGAGGAGGCTTACGGCCTTGCCATCGACGTGGGTTCGACCACCGTGGCCGGATACCTGTGCAGTCTCCGTACCGGCCGGATCGTCGGCACCGAATCGTTCATGAACCCGCAAATCACGTTCGGCGACGATGTGATCGCACGGATCAGCTATGTGATGGACAACCCGGACGGCATGGACAAGATGCGTGGAGTCATCATCGATGGCCTGAACCATCTCCTCCGGACCGTGACCGCGGATCACGACCTCTCCCCGGCCGACATTCTCGAGATCACAATTGTCGGAAACACGGTGATGCACCACTTGCTGCTTGGAATCGATCCGCGCGCGCTCGGCTTCTCTCCTTTTACACCCGCCGTACATCGCAGTCTGGACATCAAGGCGCGCGATCTCGGTCTCAAGGCCAACCCTGCCGCCAACGTCCACTTCCTCCCCATTATTGCCGGTTTTGTCGGCGCGGACAACGTAGGGGTGCTGATCTCGGAGGAACCCTATCGCCGGGAGGAGATGACGCTGATCATCGATGTGGGAACCAATGGAGAGATGCTGCTGGGAAACCGCGAGAGACTCCTTTCCGCATCCTGCGCCACCGGCCCCGCCCTGGAGGGAGCCCATATCCGGTTCGGCATGAGGGCGGCGCCCGGCGCCATCGAGCGGATTCGTGTCGATCCCGAAACGTTCGAGGTTTCTTTTAAAATCATCGGAGAGGAACGCTGGCGGCCGGAGTTTCGGATCACCGGCGCGCTGGGGATCTGCGGCTCCGGAATCATCGACGGGGTGGCCGAACTCTACCGGGCAGGCGTTATCGATCCAAGCGGTCGTTTTCGGACCGGACTCGCGACGTCTCGCATCTTGACGACCGACGGGCAGCCTGAGTTCGTGATTGCATGGCCGGACGAAACCTCTCTGGCGAAACCGATCACGATCAGCCAGCAGGACATCCGGAACGTCCAGCTCGCCAAAGGCGCGCTTTATGCCGGCGCAAAACTGTTGATGAAAAAATTGGGTATCGAAAAACTGGAGCGCGTGGTCCTGGCGGGCGCCTTCGGGAGCTATATCGACAAGACGGAGGCCATGTTTCTCGGGATGTTTCCCGATTGCGAAATCAGCCACGTCTCGTCCGTCGGAAATGCGGCAGGCGACGGGGCAAGAATCGCGTTGCTAAACCGGGACAAACGTCGCGAGGCCGAAGAGATGGCTCGGCAAGTCGAATATCTCGAATTGACGCTGGCCGATGCGTTCCAGGAGGAGTTCACCTCTGCGTTGTTCATTCCGCACATGGCGGATGACTTCCCCCACCTGCCGTCGATCGGCAAACCATAGAAATATGGAGGAGGATTTCAAATCCGTCCCCAAATTTTTATACCGGGCAAAGCCTAATCGAGCCATTCCTGATTGCACGTTTCGCCCTGACCGAGAAGCAGAGATTTTTCATGATGGCCCGGTCTTGCTTGTGGCAGAAATATCCAGGCACTTTTTAGCGGGGTCCGCAGATCCTTCAACCATTCTTTGACCGATTGCTTTCCTTTTTTTCGCAATATCGCCTTAATCTTCACAAAATTTCCATAGACAGCCCCATTTTTTTCTCATATAGGCCAATTTCGGATCCAGCAGATCATCACAATACTTCGGCTTTCGTGTAAAACTCGACCAACCGTCATTCTTGCGGCAGCGGGGCCCGTTCCCGTGTAAAGCCGTTGATCCCTGAAACCACTTTTGTGGAAATGGAATATCGGGAAGGAGGTGAGAAAAAAGCAGGCCGACGGGCTATGGAAAGAATGGCGTCGGCGGCCGCAAATGCTTAAGGAAACGGGTCAATGTGGATGATCCTTATCAATTATTCAAGGGAGGTGCTGGAATGTCTACGTTAAAACAATTGGCCGAGTACGTGGAGAAAGGGAATAAAAAAGAAATCAAACCGCTGGTTCAAAAGCTCCTTGGCGATAACATCAGCGCTGACCGGATAGTCAGTGAGGGGCTCGTTCCGGGACTGGACGCCATCGGAGAGAAATACTCTAAATTCGAGGCATTCGTCCCGGAACTCATGATTGCCGCCATAGCAGCACAGGAGGCCCTTGCGGTTCTTCGGCCCAAAATGTCAGAGGGAACCCTGCACAAGCCCCTGGGAACCATTGTGATCGGCACTGTGGCGGGAGACGTTCACGACGTCGGCAAAAATATCGTCGCGATGGTGCTGGAAGGAGCGGGCTTCAAAGTGATTGACCTCGGAGTCAACGTCTCCACCGCCAGTTTCTTGAAAGAAGCAAAATACCAGGAAGCCGACATCTTGGCCCTCTCCTCTCTCTACACGCCGACCCGACTGGCCATGAAGGACGTCATCCAGGCCTTGAAAGACCAGGGAATCCGGGATAAAATCAAGGTCCTGGTCGGGGGCGCCCCCATCGATCAGGCCTTCTGCAACCTGATCGGCGCGGACGGGTATGCGCCGGACGCGCCCCGGGCGGCTAAAATGGCAAGAAGCCTGATTCAGGCGAAATAGCCAATGTCGCGAGGGTTCACGATACCCTTCCAACACCAGGCTCACTGAAAAGGAGGCAGGACATGAATGAGGATAAAATCTACAAGGATCGGAGATATCGAATCAATGAACTCCGGGCGAAGAATGAAAAAATGACGTCCCGCCAGAGGACCCGTAAAGCAATCAACTTCGAGGAACCGGATCGCATTCCCATCGACAACTGGATGGTACCCGAGATCAAGCAGCGGTGCATGGCATACTGGGGATGCGAGAATGAGGAAGAGCTTCTGAAGTTTTTGGGTGTGGATGTCCGCGACAACTACGGGGCCAGTTACGTAGGTCAGGAATTCAAGAAGTACGACGACGGGACGGTGGAGGACCTTTGGGGAGTCAGGCGAAAAGTCGTGACCTACGGGAAGGGCACGCCTCACGAGGGGACATTCAAGGAAGTGTCCTGGTCGCCGTTGGAGCATATGACAACCGTCGAGGAAATCAATTCCTATACCCGTTGGCCCTCCCCCGACTGGTGGGATTATTCAAAGGTGAAGGAGGACTGCGCCAAATGGCACCCGCAGTATTTCGTCCTCAACAAGGGCGACCGGCTGGACCGAACGGCTCAACTGAAGCCGATGATGTACATGCGGGGCATTCAGCAGACCTTTATTGACCTCGCCGCGAACCCAAAAATCGTCGAGTGCATCCGCGATCATATTGTCAACTATTTCGTAAACTACAACCCAAAGGTTTTCGAGGCCGGTGCCGAAGAGATGGACATGTTCATGATGGGCGATGACATGGGAGGCCAGAGCGGACCTCTCGTGAGTCCAGGCATGTGGAAGCGGTATTTCGCCGACGGGTTCAGAAAATACTGCGATATCGCCCATAAATACGGTCTGAAGGTGATGTACCATACCTGCGGGGACGTCTACGCCCTCATCCCCCAGTTTATTGAAAACGGTCTGGATTGCCTCCAGTCTCTGCAGCCCCAGGCCACCAACATGGACATCAAACGATTGAAAAAGGAATTCGGCAAGCACCTCTCCTTCCAGGGCGGCATGGACATCCAGCAGGTGCTCCCGCTCGGCACGCCGGCGGATGTGAAAAAAATGGTGAAGTACGCCGCGGACAACGGCAAGGCCGGGGGTGGCTACATTTTCGGAACGTCCCACAATATCCAGGCGGACACCGCAATCGAGAATGTGGCGGCTCTGTTCGAGGCCTATCACGAATATGGGGTTTATTGATGACCGGTTAAACCGGACGCGAAAACGGCGTCTTGACCCGGGGCTTTTCCGTTCGATCGCTTGGCGGTGCAGGATCTGATGGAATGGGGCGATTTCATTCCGGAACGATGGATGCCGAAAAAATGGCAGGAGATAGGGCAATATCCATTTTTTAGAAAGGGAGGTGTCGTTATGAAAAAGATCACCATCATTTTGATCGCGGCACTGGCGCTGGTCTGGGTTGGTCTGACCCTGGCCGCAGACCCGCCCAAATCGGGCGACCTGAAGGAGATAGCTCTCGTTCAGGTCAAGGGGGTCAAGGGGGAGGCAAAGGGCACGCTCACGATCAACACCGCCAGCGGCGTCGATGTCGCCATCCGGATCACCGGACTGGATCCCAAGGGCGTCTACACCGCTTTCTTCGTCAATGAGAAAAGCCTGATGTTCGAAGGCATCGGCGAAGCGCCCCATGTTCTCACGGTCAACGAGAAGGGAGAAGTGGATTTCAAGGGAACGATCAAAAAGAACATCTATAAGCGCTTTGTGACGGCGGGAATCTATCTCAATCCAGGCGGCAAACCCATGCCTAATCCGGTGGGGGTAAAGGCAGCCTTGGGGGCTCTGGTGGCAAAGGACAAACCCAAGCTCATTCTGCAGGGTAAGCTCAGATAAACCCTCGACGGAATTGACAGAAAGGATCCTCAAACCACCCGATTCGGGAAAGCATATGGAGGGAGATCTATGAGCACATTGACGCAATACGATGTCGGCAAAATGAGTAAAACGGATATCCTTTCCGCCTGGAAGAGCTGGCAAATCAGGATCTTCATCACCATCTGGTTCACCTATGCTTCATACTACCTGTGCCGCGCCAACATATCCTTTGCGCTGCCCGGCCTCTCCGACGAGTTCGGATACTCCAAAACCCTTCTGGGCCTGCTGGGCACGGCCCTTTTCATCATGTATTCGCTGGGCCAGTTCGTCAACGGCCAGTTGGGCGACAAATACGGGGCCCGCAAGCTCGTCTTCGTGGGAATGGTGGGTTCGGCCTTGCTCAACATCATTTTCAGTTTTTCCACCGCGTTCGGCTTCATGCTGGTCGTCTGGGGCCTGAACGGCTACTTCCAGTCCATGGGATGGTCGCCCCAGGTCAAGACCATGGCCAACTGGTTCACCGTGTCCCAGCGCGGGAAATGGATGGGCCTGATGGGTTCCTGCTACCAGATCGGAAACGCGGTCGCCTGGCTGCTGGCCTCCTATCTGGCAGCGAACTACACCTGGCGCGCCCTCTTCTGGGTGCCGGCCATCATCTTCCTCATCTCCTCGATCCACTTCGTGATCCGCCTACGCAACGCGCCGGAGGAGGTCGGGCTTCCGCCGATCGAACAGCTTCGGAAGATCGCCGCTGGTGAAGCCCCCGAACCCAAAACGCTCGACCCCACATCCGCTCCGGTTTGCCGTGTCACCGAGGACAAGCACATGGGGTTCGGCTATACGGTCAAGACATGCCTGACCAACCCGCGCATCTGGGGCGTTTCCATCGCGTTCTTCGGACTGGACATCATCCGCTACGGTTTCTTCTACTGGGCGCCGGTTTTCTTGATTGAAGTCCAGGGGGCCTCGATCAGCAGTGCCGGCATTTCGGTGGCCGTTTTGCCCATCGCCGGTTCGTGCGGCTCCATCTTTTGCGGATGGGCCACCGGTAAATTCTTTCAAAATCGCCGGGCCCCGGTGATCTGTCTCTGTCTCTTCGGTCTGGCCATCTTCTCCTATCTGTTCTACTATGCGCCTGAGGGGGCATGGGTGCTGAGCCTGATCTACCTGGCCGTGATCGGGTTCTGCACTTACGGTGCCCACGTGCTGATGGTGGGACATGCGGCGCAGGACTTCGCCGGTCGCAAAGCCGCGGCTTCGGCCGCAGGCTTCATTGACGGTTTCGGCTACCTCGGCGCCGCGATGACCGGCATTTTCACCGGATGGCTGGTGGACAACTACAGCTGGACCGCCGCCTTCTGGTACTGGATCATCGCCGCACTGGTGGCCGGCACCATCATGCTGGCCTTGTGGCGGGTGCCTGTCGTGGAAGTGGATGAATGAATGGGATGGGTTGAAAGTGCGTACCAACTCCACAGGTCGGATGCGGACTCCCTCCTTAGCGCTGTTTTCCCGGCAACAAGGGGGGAGTCCCTTGCCGGTCAACGTCCCGGGCAACGGGTGGAAATACGGCAATCAAACAAAGAATGACGAGCACAACGTATGGGCTGGCACGATCTGATCCCGAAAACCACCATTTCCGATGAAACCATGGAGGCTCTCGCTCCGGTGATGCTGGGTCAAAAACGGTTCAACGAAGGCCGTTTTGACGAGGCCGAGGGCTACTTTCACCAGGCCTTGAAGAACTACCCACCCAAGAGCGCCGGTCGTGTCCTGATTTACAACAAGATGGGGATCCTGTACGAAACGATCGGGGATCTGCGGCGTGCATTGGACAGCTACGACAGAAGTGCGCAAGAGGGGGCGCTCACCCCCTTTACCTATCTGCGGCTGAGCAACCTGCATCTGGACGCAGGCCGTCCGTCCGAGGCGTTGGCCTCCGCGAAACGGGGAATCCGGGCTTTGAAAAAGTCCCGTACCAACCTTCCCCAGGAGATCTACTTCTGGTTTCTGCTCCAGAAAATGAAGTGGAAAATTCATCGCCGCATCTCCCGTTACCGACAAATCTGATGTCCGACGTGATCATTTCGGAAACCTCCGCGATGAGCCGTTGCGGACTCTTTGAAATACGAACCGGGCTTGTCCCTCTTCCGCTTTCACTGTTCGAGCGGATAGGATAAGGTAACACACACTGCACAAGAAAGGTTGGATCCGCTGAATCCCATGAACTTCATCCATCAGTTGGAATGCGCGATTGTGAAGGGGGATATCCAAAGAGCCGTCGCCCTCACCGAAAAATGTCTCCGGGAGGGCCTTGCCCCATCAATGATCATTGAAAAGGGAATCCTGCACGGGATGGAAATCGTAGGAGATAAATGGAAGACCTTCGAATACTTTATCCCGAATGTGCTGATCTCTGCCATTGCAACGAAGCTTTCCCTCGGCATCCTGCAGCCCTCACTGAAGGTGGCACAACCACGCTTTGTCGGAAAAGCATTGGCGGGAACCGTGAGCGGGGATGTCCACGACATCGGCAAAAACATTGTCCTCATGTTCATGCAGGCAAACGGATTCGATGTTGTTGATCTCGGAATTGATGTTACGCCTGAAAATTTTATCAAGGCCGTCCGGAAGGAAAAACCGGATTTGCTGCTGCTCTCCTGTCTGTACACCCTCACGATGCACGCCATGGAAGACACACTGATCGCGTTGAAGAAAGCCGGTCTCAAAGGAAATGTCCGCACCCTTGTCGGCGGCGCGCCCATCACCCAGGAGTATGCCGACAGCATCGGGGCGGACGGATTCGGGATGGATGCGATGGATGGCGTGAGCAAGGCGAAGGCGTTATTGGTCGGAATGAAAGGGGGGAGAATCAAGAATGCTTTCGAATCAGGAAATCCCTCTCCGGATATCGGGCTTCGAGCTGTCTGAAAACCATCTCTTCTCGCGAATCATCGACTCTTTTCAACAGGCCACCAAAATGCAGGCCCGCCTCTTCCCGTTGCAAGGATTGGAGGAAATCGGATCGATCGAAGGGAAAGGCCACCCGTTTTGTCAAGCTATCAGGAGCTGTTCACTGGGGCGGGAAAACTGTCTCAACGAAATCAATCGCGCCATCCGGATGTCGATCAAAACGGGAGAGCCCTATATCTTTCAATGTCACATGGACATGATCGAATTCACCGCACCGCTTTTCCAGCGGCGGAAGCCCCTCTCCGCCTTTGTTTGCGGTCCGATACTCCTCAGACCGCTCAATCCGCTGCTCGAGCAGAGCATTGTCGACAAAGCAAAAGAGCTTTTGCCGAACGACGGGGAATCGCTCAGGCAAAGTCTTGCGGAAATTCCCGTATTTCCGGAACGCCAGGTTCAGGCCGCAGCCGATCTTCTGTTCATGATCGCCAATTACTTCTCCAACATGGACTCGATGTCCCTGCAAAGGGAACATGAAATCAATGAGCAGCAGGCGCAGTTGGCGGAAAAACTTTACATCAGCAAACAGCAGACACCCGCCGAACCGACGGTCGTCCTGTCCGATCTTCATGCAAGGGGGAATCTTTACAAGGAAAAAGAACTGATCGAGCTCATCAAAATGGGGGATCGAAAAGGGGCAAAGGAATTGCTGGACGATCTTCTCGGAACGACGCTGTTCCGAAGCCATGAACATATTGGGATCCTGAAAGCCAGGGCCCTGGAGATCATTTTCATCATTGCGCGGGCGGCGGTGGAGGCGGGCGCCAACCTGGAGGAGATCCTCGGGTTCAAATACCAGTATGTCCAGAACCTGTCTCAGGACGACTCACAGGAAACCCTTTATTATTTCTTGAAAAAGGCCTTCGACCAACTCTTCGAGTGCATCTATCAAAATCGGAACATCCGTCATACCCGTCTTTTCATCAAAGCCAAGGAATATATCTGGGGGCATTACAGCGAGGAGATCTCCTTAAAAAAAACGGCCCTGGCCGTCGGAGTCAATTCCTACTATCTCAGCCATCTGTTTCGGGAAGAGATGGGAATCTCCTTCCTCGACTACCTCACCTCCGTCCGGATTTCGATCGCGAAAAAACTGCTCATTCAAAGGGAGTTGAGCATGTTGCAGATCTGCCTCGAAGTCGGATACCAGGACCCCAGCCACTTCTCCAAGGTTTTTAAGAAAAAAGAGGGGATCTCCCCGACGGAATACCGAAAGCAGTCAATCGAACAGAACGTTGACTGATCTCCGACCCTCCGCTATTCCACCCGCCCTTCACGGAATGCACAGATATACTCCATACAGAAGTCATCCTTGCCGGCGATCACGGTTGAGGCTTTGAGCATCGCGAAGAGGAGCTTGTCCGTCGGATCGATGATTGCCGAATCGAGCCCCATCGCGATCGCCGCCGCCAGGAACGCCCGATTCACCAATTTTCTCGCGGGAAGGCCGAAGGAGACGTTCGTCAGGCCGCAGACCGTATGGACGCCGGGGAATTCGATCATGATCCGGCGGATGGCCTCGAGCGTGGCGGCGGCCGACTTCGGATTGGTCGACAGCGGATAGACCAGCGGATCGATGTGGATGTCGTCCAGCGGAACGCCGGCCCCGGTCAGCCGCTCGACGAGCAGGCCCGCAAGCCTGACCTTGTCGTCCGCCGTCTCGGCCATCGCCTGCTCCGACTGGCACAGCGCGATGATTTTGGTCTTGTTTTCGACAACGAGCGGCAGGATTCCCTTAAGCCGCGCGGGCTCCAGCGTGATGGAGTTGATCATCGGCGCTTTTTTGACCAGCGGCAGCATTGCCCGAATCACCTCCGGATCGGGGCTGTCGATGGAAAGGGGCAGATCGGTCACCTCCTGAACCGCCTCGACGATCCATTTGAGTTTTTCCGTCTCCTCCCCGACGAAGGTGCCGGCATTGACGTCGATGTAATGGGCGCCGGCCTCGGCCTGCGTCTTGGCCTCCCCCTGGATGAACGCCCGGTCGGCGGCCGAAATGGCCTGGGCGATCGACTTTCGGGACGCATTGATCCTCTCGGCAATAATCAGCATCTTGATTCTCCTTTCTTCTCAACCTCCGGAATCCGCAGCCTGCGGGCCGTGTGATCGTACCCCAGGTAGAAGTTGATCCAGGAGGAGGTCTGATAAAAATCCCAGTTGCAGGGAGGAACGGGCGCATCGTCCAGACGCGACTCCTCCCCGTAATGCTTCAATCTTGCATACGCTTCGACATAAATGCAGCGCCTCTTGCCCGGGTGGACCTCGCACCAGCCGTTGAAACTGCCGCCGCAGGCCCCGTTTCGCTGATGCTTCGGGCATCGGGACATAGGGCAGTTGTAGGCCACATCCGTCAGCGCGCAATCCCCGCAGTCCTTGCAGTCGAACAGCAGGACCTTCGAAAGATGCTCCAATTTGTGAAAAAGGCCCTCGATTCTTGTCCCTTTCACAGACCGGCAAACCCAGCGCATTGCACCGAAAAGCTTCTTTTCGGGCTCGAACATCAGCCGGTGGAAGAACCTGGAATTCCGATAGGAGAGGCCGACCGGCGCATCGAGGGTTCTTCCCTTTCTCTCCGTCAGGACCTCTGTATTGAGACCCGTCCCCGGATCCTTCTCGTAGAGGTAGAATCCGTCCGGCTGCGGGTAATTGAAATGGGCGATCAGCTCCTGCCAGACGGGGGCGAGGGATTCCCCCCGGGCGATGATCTCTTCGACCTCTTCATATTTCAGGTTGTGTCCGCCGATGTGGACGCCGCTGAACCCCATCCCCTTCATGAAGGCGTACATCCGGGCGGCGCGGAGCAATCGCGCCTTTACACCTTTATCCGGCTCGGTCCTCTCCCGGTCCAGCGCCGTCAGGAGTTTGTCCGTAACGACGCATCCGGGGATCCGGTTTTGATTCATCAGTTTGGCCGCTCCGAAGGTAAGCACGTAGATGTTCCCCACGAGCGGGACATCCAAACCGCCAATCCTCATGAATTGAAGCGCCTCGTGGAACTTCCGCGCATCGTAGCCGAGTTGCGTGACGACGAACTGCGCACCCGCGCCGATTTTTTTTCGCAGTTTGAAATACTGAACCATCTGTTCCGCCTCGGTCGCCTTGAAGGGGGAGACGGCGGCGCCGGGGAAAAATTCGCTCTTCTGATGACGGACGGTCCCCTTGAGTCCGGGATATTCCAGACCCCGGTTCATCTGTACGATCAGATCGAACACATGAATGGGGTCGAGATCGAACACCGGCGCCGGCCTTCCCTGAAAACCGGTTGCCGGATAATCGCCGCTCATAACCAGAAGGTTTCGCACCTCTGCACGGTCCAAGGCATAAAGCTCGCTTTCGATCTGGTTGCGGTTCTTGTCCTTGCAGGTAAAATGGATCAGCGGTTCGATGCCGAGCCGCAGGACCTCCGCGCCGAGACAACCGGCGAGGATAGCCGGGTTTCCGCCGGGATTATCGGTAATCGTCAGCGCATGAACCCGTCCGCCCCTGGCCGCCCGTTCCGCGGCCGCCAGGACATTCTGCTGGGCTTCCTCCCGCGCCCCCCTTCCGGGCACCAGTTCCCACGTCACCGAAAAGGTCTTCGGATCCAGCAGGGACTGTCGGAAACGGTTCTCCAATGTGTTCACCTTAATCGACACCCGCCGCGAGCTTCGCGGCCTTGAGCGTGTTGGACATCAGCATCGTGATCGTCATCGGTCCCACACCACCCGGCACCGGCGTGATCATTCCCGCCTTTTCCTTTACCGCATCGAAATCCACATCCCCGCAAAGTTGGGCTTTTCCTTCCGGAGTCTTTCCGATCCGGTTGACGCCCACGTCGATCACCACGGCCCCTTCCTTGACCATATCGGCCGTGATTGCCTTCGGCCTTCCCGCGGCAACGATCAGGATGTCCGCCCTCCGGGTATGATAGGCCATCTCCTTTGTTCCCGTATGGCAGATTGTAACCGTCGCATTCGCCCCGGCCTGCTTCTGCAGCAGGATATTGGCGATCGGCTTGCCGACGATGTTCGACCGCCCAACCACGACCACCTCCGCCCCGTCGATCTTTACGCCGGACCGGAGCAGGAGCTGCTGGATCCCGGCCGGCGTGCAGGGGAGGTAATCCGCCTCGCCGATCACCAACTTCCCCACGTTCACCGGATGAAAGCCGTCCACATCCTTCTTCGGATCGATCGCGTAGAGGACCTTCGTCTCGTTGATCTGCTTTGGAAGCGGAAGTTGCACCAGGATCCCGTGGATCTTCGGATCCCGGTTGTACCGTTCGATCAGATCGAGCAGTTCCGCCTCGGGAATATTCGCCGGCCGGTTGTCCTGGATGGAGAAAAATCCAAGCGCCTTCGCGGTTTTCTGTTTCGCCGCGACATAGCTTATCGAGGCCGGATTCTCGCCCACCAGAATCGTGACGAGCCCCGGAACGACCTGGAATTTTTCTTTCAGACGCGCCGTCTCCGTCGCGATCTCCTCCCGGACCTGCCGGGCGATCTCGTTTCCGCTGATCAACGTTGCCGACATACACCATCCCCTTTTCTAAAACAACCCCTTGACGCGACCCGTTTCGCAATCCACGTCGATCCGGCGAAAGGCCGGATCCGAGGCCGTCCCCGGCATCAGCTTGATCTCGCCGGCGACCGGCACCAAAAACTTCGCCCCACCGTAAATCAGGATGTCCCGGATCGGAAGCGTCCATTCCCGCGGCCGCCCCTTGATCGCAGGATCGTGCGTGAGGCTCAGATGGGTCTTGACCATGCAAGTGCTGAAGGTCCTGAGCTCCGGATCCGCCTCGAACCGTTTGGCCTTCTCCAGGGCCAGAGGCCAATAGTGAACGCCGTCCGCCCCGTAGACCTCCTTTGCGATTTTCTCGATTCGTCCGCGCAGCGGAAGCGCATCCTCGTACAGCAGAGTGAAACGGCTCTCCTTTTCACAGGCCTCGATGACCGCCTCGGCCAGTTCCCGCGCGCCCTCGCCGCCCTTGAGCCAGTGCTCGGACAGCGCCACCCGCGCTCCCGCCTGCTCGGTCAGGGAACGGAGAAGCGCAATTTCCGCCTTCGTATCGGAGTGAAAACTGTTGATGCAGACCACCGGATTGATTCCCGACTTCTGGACAGTTTCAATATGGGCCAGCAAATTGTCAAATCCCTTCTCCAGCAATGGGAGGTTCTCGGTCGTGTAGGCCGAATCGAGCTTCTTCCCCGGCTGTACCTTCGGCCCTCCGCCGTGCATCTTCAATGCCCGGATCGTGGCCACGATGACGGCGCAGTTGGGCGTCAGCCCGCTCAACCGGCTTTTGATGTTGCAGAACTTCTCGAACCCGATGTCCACGCCGAAACCGCTCTCCGTCACATGATAATCGGCCAGTTTCAGCGCCACGCGGTCGGCGATGATCGAACTCTGGCCGACGGCGATGTTCGCGAAGGGTCCGGCATGGACAAAAACCGGCTGTCCCTCGACGGTTTGGAGGAGATTCGGATTGATCGCCTTGGCCATCCAGGCAGTCATCGCCCCCGCCACATCCAGGTCGTCGGCCGTCACCGGTTCGCCTTTCCTGCTGTAGGCCACGATGATCTTCCCCATCCGCTCCCGGAGATCCCTCAGGTCCGTCGCCACGGAGAGGATCGCCATGATCTCCGAGCTCACGGTAATCGCAAAACCGGAGCTCATCATGAAGCCGTCCATTTTCCCGCCGATGCCGATCACGATCTCCCGCAAGGCCTGGGCGCAGAAGTCGATCGCCCACTTCATCTGGACGTTTCGTGGGTCAATGTCGAGGCGTTTGAGGTTTTTCGATGAGAGGACCGCATCGTCGTAGTTGAATTCGTGCTGCATCCGCGCAGTCAGCGCCGTCATCGCCAGGTTATGCGCGCTGGCCACGCAGTCGATATCGCCGGTCAATCCGAGCGAAAAAGGGGTCAACGGGATGCACTGTGAAAGCCCTCCGCCGGCGGCACTCCCCTTGATGTTGAAGGTGGGCCCCCCGGAAGGCTGCCGGATCGCGGCGGTCGCCTTCATCCCCATTTTGGCCAGCCCCTGCACCAGACCCATGACGGTCGTGCTCTTCCCCTCGCCGAACGGCGTGGGGGTGATCGCGGTCACGTCGATGTACTTTCCGTCCGGTTTCTTCTGAAGACGGTTGAGGAGTTTGAGGAAGTCCACCTTGCCGACATAATGGCCCATCGGGATGAGTTCGTCCCCCTCGATGCCCGCCTCTTCGGCCAGTTGAGCAATCGTCTTCATGTGTTTTTCGGCCTCTTCGGCCACCTGCCAATCCTGCAATTTTCGGGGATCGAGATCGGTGATCTTAAACATCCCGTCAATGCCCTCCCGCAAAAGACAATGGTTGATGTATTTCCTTTTTCTACCCATCAGGCCGGATCCATCCAAGCCTATTCCAGCCTTCCCTCCCGAAAGGCGCGAATATAATTCAGACAGCATTCATCCCGTCCCGCGATCAGATTTCCCGCAGCAATGACCGCATACAGTCGCGAATCCGTCGGATCGATGATCGCCGAATCCAGCCCCCTCTCCATCGCCGCGGCCAGAAAGGTCCGATGCAATAGATTTCGTGCAGGCAAACCATAGGAAACGGTGCTCAGACAGCAGGTGGTATGCACCCCGGGATAGCCCTGCATAATCCGTTCGATTGCGCACAGCGTCGCTCGCGCCGATTTTGTGTTGGTGGAGAGGGAGTAGGCCAGCGGATCGACGTAAAGGCGATCCGGCGGCACCCCGGCGTCGGTGATGATCCGTATCAGGCGGTCCGCAATTTCAATTTTCTCGTCGGCGGTTTCCGCGGTTCCGCTGGATGCCAGGCAGGATGCGATCACCCGGGTCCCATACGCGACCACGAGACGGAGCATCGCGTCCATCCGATCCGACGCCAAGATGATCGCATTGACGATCGGCGTTTTTTTTACCAGCGGCAGGACCTTTTCGATGACTGACGGATTCGGACTGTCGATGCAGAGCGGAAGTTCCGTCGCCTCCTGGACGACCTCGATCACCCAGCGGAGGTGCTTATCTTCGTCCTCACCGAAGATCGCCGCATTCACATTGAGATAATCGGCGCCGGAAGCCGCCTGGTCCATGACCTCACTCCGAATGAAGCCTCGATTCCGGGTCACGATCGCCTGCGCGATATATTTTCTGGTTGCATCGATTCTGTCGCCGATGATCTGCATGATGTGATCCGATTTCATCTCCAGGGACGGGCCATTCATCTCCCTGCATTTTATCTGAAAGCAAGAGATGTGCCGGTTGCGCGAGGAAAAGAATCATCCGTTATCCTGTATCATTCGGATGACTTCGGGGACAATGTGGTTTGAAAATGGGAAAAGGGCCGAACCGTTTCGTGCACCATTCGGTGCGATTCCGACCCATCGGAACTTATCCGGTCAAAAAATGCGGCGATTGAATCGAGAGGAGGGGGCGCAACATGGGATGCCGCCGCTGGGGAAAAAGGACCTAACAAATCTTGGCCTGCGAATCGGTGGGAAATAGCGATTTGGCGCTCACAAGGAGGATCAAGCCGACTCCTGTCGTAGTCGCACCGGCTCATAGAAGGATTCCCGCCCTGCAACCTGAACGCAGGGCGGGAACCGATATCGTATCGTCTAACTGTCGATCGTCACTTCATCTTTTTTCTGGTTATAGTCAGGCATCACGTTCTTCCAACCCTTGACGCAGCCGTAGATGACGAAACCGATGGTCGCCAGAACGATGATAGCGCCGATAACCAGTAAAATGTTGTGGGGAATGGTAAACATCGTATCCATTTTCAAAATCTCCTTCCGACTCGTTTTCGGGGACGGATCTCTTTCCCGGCTCCGAAGGTCATATGCGGGCGGTCCTGAGCAGCGGATTCATTTTCCGGATTCCCGCGATAATTTCGGCCAATACGCCGTCTCTTCGGTGACAGAAGAGATACCCGCTTTCCCGGGGCAACCTGAACCGAACAAATCCGAATCCGCCCGAGAGACGCGACCCCTCGATCGCACGGATCTGCTTTGCCGAAACCTCCAGCGTCCTTCGGATGCTTTTAAAACGGATCCGCCCCTCTGCATCCAAGGTGATCCTGTAAAAAAGGCCGAGGGACCAAAACCAGGTGTAGACATAAAAAAAAGCGATCATG
>JAXDCM010000099.1:0-3034 GCA_034677965.1 Syntrophales bacterium | reverse complement strand
TCCGGGCGGCCACGGAGAAATTTCGGGAGAGCGGGCTCATTCCCCTCAAGATCGTTCCGCGCCGGGAGGGCATCCGGGAGTGGGGGAAAATATCCTTCCGGTCGCACCGGGCCGACCTGGTCACGTTTACATCGGAACTCTCCTCGCTGCTGAATGCCGGGCTTCCGCTGGACCGGAGCCTTCAAATCCTCGCCGAGATTTCGGAGAGCGCCTTCATGCGGAAGATCGTCCAGACGATCCTGAAATCCATCCGGGAGGGGAGCTCTTTCTCCGACGCGCTGCAGAAGCACCCGAACGTGTTTCCGAAGCTTTACGGCAACATGGTTCGGGCAGGCGAGAGCGGCGGCATCCTGCAGAACGTCCTGGAGCGGCTGAGCGAATTTCTGGAATCCTCCAAGGAGCTGCGGGACCACGTCGTGTCGGCGATGATCTATCCGGCGATTCTGATGGTCACCGGGATCGTGTCGATCCTGCTTTTGTTCACGTTTGTGCTGCCGAGGTTTTCGGCCATCTTCACGGAGCTCGGCGGCTCCCTTCCGCTGCCGACGCAGATCCTGCTCGGCTTCGCCGCCGCGGTGAAGTCCTTTTTCTGGATTTTCCTGGTCCTGGCGATTGTCGCGGCCGTCGCGATCCGAAAATACATCCGGTCGGAACGGGGCCGGTATGAATGGGATCGCTGGAAGCTGAAGCTGATGGGGGACGTTCTGGTGAAGCTCGAGACGGCGCGGTTCTGCCGGACGCTCGGGACATTGCTCTCCAGCGGCGTACCGCTGCTGCAGGCGATGCGCAACGCGCGGGACGTCATGACCAACAGTTTCATGGCGGCCGCGATCGACGGCGTTACGAAGGGGGCCAAGGAGGGCAAGGGGATCGCCCAGCCTCTCGCCGAGACGAACGTGCTTCCGGCGCTGGCCCTCTCGATGATCAAGGTCGGCGAAGAGACGGGGAAGCTCAACGAAATGCTGACCCGGGTGGCCATAATCTACGAGAAGAGCCTGCGTGAGGCCATCAAGCGGTTCGTGAGCTTCCTCGAACCGGCCATGATCCTGATCATGGGCCTCGTCATCGGCTTCATCGTCGTCTCGATGCTGATGGCGATTTTCAGCATCACCGATCTGCCCTTATAGAAATACTGAGACCTTTGAATTTCTCTCGAACCTTGGCCATTTGTCATTCCCGTGACAACGGGAATCCATGCTTTTCAAGAGCTTCCGGATTCCGCCTGCGCGGGAATGAGCGCAGAAACGGTGTTATTCAAAGGTCTCATACTGGATATACGAGGGAAAAGCGCTCCAATTCTTCCGAAAAAAATGAGGACACTGTATGCCGCAAATGAAATTGTTCCGGTGCTTGGTGGTTTTGGTCGGTTTGCTGATTGCCGTTCCGGTGTGGGCCGCTCCCGCCAGCACGAAAATCACTATCCATAACAAGTCCGGCTACCCGGACACCCAAATTTATCTGGTTGTTTACGGCAAAACGCCGGGATTTGCGCATCTGGACTGGACCACCGGTGCACTCATCCCTTGCAGCACCGCCGACAACACGGTTTGGGTCACGCGGAATGACGGCACTTCCGATCGTTATTGCAATTATTGGGTCACACTCGACCAAATCAAAAAGGCGGATGGAACCTATTGGTTTACCTGCCCGCCGATCGTCAGCGGCCGGCTCTTTCTCTCCTTCCTGAAACCGGTCTATCTTCACATCAACGACGGGCCGGCTGTGGCCGAACCGTCCACCGACAATATCCACGATGCCAGTTATGATACCCTCTGGGACAAGTTCGAGTGGACGTTGGACGGCGGCGGACTGCACGCCAATACCACGCCGATCGACTTTTTTGCCATGCCGCTGCAATTCTCGATGAAGGACTCCGGGGGCTCGGAGACGGGACCGAGGGGTTTCTCCCGTTCAAGGCAAGCCGTGTATAGCGCGCTGAGCGCCGATCCGCTGCTCGCTCCGCTGAAGGGAAAATACCGGTTCACCTCCCCCGACAACAAAAATCCGACTTTCAACTTCCCGAGCAATTACTTTGAACCATACGTGGATTATGTCTGGAATAATTATTGGCATAACGCCGGATCGCTGCAAGTGCCGGCCGGCGGATACAATTGGACCGGCCAGATCGCCGGCGGTGTATTGACCATGACCGTGGACGGCATGGGTGAAACGCACACGATCAACAAGCCCACGGATAGCTGGGACATTTTTGCCTGTGCCGGCGTCTTCGATCACGACTTGGTGAATTTTCCAAAACCGCCCCCGGACTCGAGAATAGCGCCGTATGACCGCGACGGGGCGATCCGGAACGAGATCTGTTCGGCTCTGAACCGAAGCGTGATGCATCTGCCCACTGCCAGTTGGTCGGATCATATGAAATATTATCAAAATACGCTGCCGGACCAAACGGATAAATTCAAAACCAACATTTATTCGAAAATCCTGCATGAGGTGGCGATCGGCAACCTCATCTATGGATTTCCTTACGACGACAAATACGACCAGGCGAGCTATCTCACGAATCCCAACGGCACCGAGCTCGTTTTGACGATCAACAACTGCAAGGGAGGTGCTGGTTTAGGGATGTTCAATCTCCTTTTGGGGGATTAGAGGGTCGACGGCCTGGGAGCCCGGGAGCGTTGCATTGTCGAAACAAACTGCTTTGGCCATTGAGGGGCCCGAGCATGAAATCTGACAGAATGACGCAAAGACGGGTTGGGATGCTGGTTGTTTTCTCTCTGCTGATTGTTCCGGTCCTTGTCCTTGCAGAAACCAACTTCTCTCCCAGTGCGAACATCGGGGATGCTTTCCCGAGCGTCGGACTTTTGACGGACGGGTCACAAAGCGACGGGGCTGTTCCGGCAGTGGCGGCTGCTTCCGCCCCGATCATCGTGGATCATACCGGCACCGATTTGACGAAAATTCCACAAACCTGGGTTCAGGCAGCCAAGTCCAGCCTGCACATTGCTTACGGGCATACATCCCACGGCAGCCAGGTGACGGACGGGATGTCCGGACTGGTTGGGTTTGTCAA
>JAXDCM010000098.1:0-5591 GCA_034677965.1 Syntrophales bacterium | reverse complement strand
CTTCCTTGGCCGGCGCCCGGGCCTCCTCCAGGACCTCCCGGACCCGCGGTGCCGCCGGCGGAGCCGAGACCACCCGCCCTGGCTCCACTCCTGATCTGGGCACCGTATTGCTGTGCGATGTTTTCCGTCTTTCCGTATTGGGCATCCGCGATAAAGGCATTTCTCATCTGAGTCATCTCCTGTGCCGAAAATTGATGTTGCAGAGCCTGGCATATGACATTCCCGACGGCAGGAGAGGAAACGCCCAACCTGGCCATCTCGCGGACCGTCTGAAAGGATTGGACAGCCAATTCATTCCTTTGCTCTTTGCCGAGCTGCTGGCTCTGTTGCAGCAACATTTCCGTCATTCGAACCATGTCTCGTGGCTGCATTCCTGCCGTCAATCCTTCTGCGATGGTCCTACCCAGAGTCTGTTGCTGTTTTTCATCGGTTACAATGGATCGGGCATTCTGGAACGCCAGCGCATATCGGGAATGAACCGTTGCCATTGCCTGCACCGTCGTCTGGGCCGGTATACGCTTTGCGATTCCTTCGCGGGCCTTGCTCAGGATCGGCTCCACCGGCAGCTTCTCTTGCCGGGCGTTTATGACGATCTCAAGCGCCCGAATCGTAAGACGCTCATTGAAGCGATTCTCCTCCATCTTGGCCGTTAATGTGATGATCTGATCCGGGGCGACGCCGGCGCGGACCGCTTCGCGCGCATAGGCGCGCACCTGTTCCGGTGTGCTGTCCGGCAACCGGCTTTCCCAATCGGCCCCGAAGGCGGCCGTCCCCAGAAAAAGCAGAATCACCGCCATTCCCATCATCTTTTTCATGATCTTGCTCCTCATCTTCATCCTCTTGTTGTTGAAACGCGCAGGTGCGGCCATGGTTACATCACCCATCATTACTAATCCGTTCCGGTTTCCGATGGATCGGGTTTATACAGACAGTTGTATGATCCGAAGTCGTCCATTTCCCGGTATGGGCAATCGGGGAGATGAATTTTGCCGTCAACCAGATAAAAGTAACGGAATTCACCGGACTTCGGGAGCGTTATCCCCCAAGTGTCTGAGTTTGTCTTCGCTATAGAGTGCGGTTCAAAGCCATCCAAGGACGAGACAAAATGAACTGCGGATGCCCGGCTGTTCCTGAGATAGATCTGTACCCGGCCGGCTTCCTCGCGATAGAAATGTCCGGCACAGCCCGTAATGAAAAGAACGACCGATAAAATCGGCAGGAACAAGCGAATCATATCGTCTGGACTCCGATGGAAATGACAGAATTTTCGCTGCCGAAATCGTCTTTTTCCCGCATCGGTACGGTCGGGTCGGGCAACCGTTCATCCCCGTTAAAAAGATAAGCGAAACGGTGCTCTCCCAGCGGCAGATTCAAGGTATGCTCCCAGTAGCCGCTGTCGCCCACCTTTCTCATCGAGACGGTGTTCCAACCGGTAAAGCTTCCCGTAATTTCCACCCTGCTGACATCCGGACGGTAAACAACGAAACGATAGGGTGTTTTCGGGCTTTCTTGAGGCGCAACGGGAAACAAAACAAAAAAGAGTGCCGCGGCTGCTGCAGCGGCAGCCGCATAACCGACAGGGCGAAGAAAACGGAGAATTCCCGGACGCCTGACTTCTAACTCCTTTTCGGGTATCCATTCCACCGGATTGCATCGCAGAAGCTTTTCCTGCCGGAGAAGTTCGATCGCCTCATCCTTGAACGGTTTTGACCCGTGAACCTCCTCGACGAACTCGATCTTGTCGTCGAGGGTCAATTCATCGTCGATGAACATGCTGATCATGTGAGAACTCATCCGTTTTCCTCCTTGAGTTTTTCCCTGAGATTGAGACGCGCGCGGTGAACCTTCACCTTCACGTTCATTTCGCTGATGCCGAGGATGTCGGCGATCTCCCGGTAGGAAAGATCATCTCCTACGACAAGGGCCAGAATTTCCCGTTCATCCGCGTTGAGAAACTTCATGGCCTCAAGCACCCGTCGGTATTCGGAACGGATCATCAGGTAATGATCTTGGTCGATCGAGGGTTCTTGTCCCTTCGTTTCCGTTGCTTCTTGATGTTTTCTTGTCCCCCGCATCTCATCCATGAAAAGATTACGGGCGATCCGGTAGAGCAGCGGTATATCCCGATTGGCTTCTCCATAGTGGGCAAGATGGCGGGTGAATGTCTCCTGCATGATCTCTCCCGCCAGACTGTGGTCCCCGGACAACCGCGTCAGGTAGTTGAAAATCTTGCCTTTCCAGTTCCGGTAGAACAGCCCGTACTCATCCATATATGCTTACAACGCCGATGGTGTTCAAAGGTTACACGTTCAATGGAAACAGGAACGTCGTGCAGGTCCGGTTTCGACTATAGGTACGCAGAAGACAATGCGCGAGGGATCCACTCTGCTACTCATCTATTTTTTGTGAATTTCCCCTCGGGCGGCTTAGCCCTCCTGCCGGTCGCCAGACGGATGGATTTCGTCGGACAAACCTCAATGCAGGTTCCACAGGCAAAGCAGTCCGGGATGGTCCTGTCCCGTTTCAGAATCGCCCCCATCACCGTCGAAGGGCATGCCTTTTCACAGGAACGGCATCCGATGCAGGTCTGATGATCCACGATGATCCTGAAGAGGCTGATTTTTTCGACCAGCCAGCCGACGAGTCCGAAAGGGCAGAAAAACTGACACCAGGGTCGATAAACGAAGAGCGAAGTAAGCAGGAGCAAGCCGAGAAAGACCCCTCCCGCGATGCCGATCGCGGCCGGTTTGTAGATCTTGAACGGATCGATCGGCTCGATGAGGTCGGTTGCCCACGCAAACGCGGCCAGTGAAAAAATCAGGAAAAAGGCGATTCGTACGGCATTGGTCCACAGAAACGGCGGACGATACTGTTTCAGGACTCCTTTCGTATCAGCGCGATTCCGGTTCAGGCGGAAGATCAGGTCCTGGAGCGTCCCGGCCTGGCATCCCCAGGAGCAGATGAATTTATTGGCAAGGAAGACCATCAGCAGAAAGACCGTCAAGGCAACCATCCTGGGCGGGAAAATGACCCCTTTGGCCGCGAAAAGGACGATGGCGTCCTTGATCGTTCCCATCGGGCCGGGATCCGATCCGAGAACAACCCCGAAGACCACCGCGGCTGTCAGATAGAGCTTCCGGCGCAGACCGGGGGTGATTTTTTCCCGCCGCATGAGCACAAAAACGCCTGCAAGGAACAGAATCCACAGGCCGAATTTCAGTGGGATCTTCACCCAGTTTTTCGATTGGTATTCCTCTGCCAGCGCTCGCGCTTTGCCGACCTGATCTACCAGCTCGTTGCGGGGGATGTTCAGGCTCTCCAGCGTTTTCTGAAAATCCGCCTTGCCCTGAAGTAGAAAGGCCTTCTTCAGGACCTCGTCGGGCAATCCATTCTCCTTGCCGAATTCGGCGATCGTCATGCCGTCGCGGAAGATCAATGGGATGTTGTCGTCAATCTTCTCCGATTTCCCCTGCCACAAAAAAGAAGACAGAAGGGAGAGGAGGACAACTGCCGCAATCAAAATAAAAAACCTGGACCGCAAGCTTATGACGGTTTTCTCAGCCACCCTGTGAATCCTCCGTTGAGGATTTCGACGCCTTATCATTTTGTATTGTCGGTTGCTCCGTTTCTTTCAAAATGCCGGCTTTGTCATCCGTTTCAGGAATTTTGCTTGGGTCCATCCCCGGCTTGACCGCTTCAGAGATTGTCCGCTCTTCCGAAATGGTTTCGCCTGCCTTGATTTCCGTCGACGGAGCAACCGGTTGCGGCTCCATTTTGGCCAACCAGAGGGGGTGGCGGTGTCGCGCGTAGTCGAGGCGCACGGCTCCCGTGAAGATTCCCCGGATCATCGGACGGTTCGGCTTCAGAAGGATCGCGCCGATGTGGGCGATGAACGCAAGAATGAACAGGACAAAGAAAATATTGTGCAGCCAGGTGGCCCAAAGGACGAGAGTATAGTTCATATCCGGCGCGAAAAGATTCTTGGCCGTTTTCACAAATCCGGAGAGGATCAAAACTGCGATAATGACCGCCATCCCGAGATAGGCAAGCCTCTGTTCGGGCAGGTATTTGTCGAACGGCGGCTCTTTCCCTTTGCCGAAGAAGGTTTTGATGACGGCGATCGAGGTTTTCAGATCGCCCTTTTGGGGCAGCAGTTCCCGTTCCCCGGCAAGACCGTGGTACAGGAGGTGGAACAGCGAGGCTGCGATGAAAACGACCGACGCCGCATAATGGACCGACAGCGACGTGATGAAGTCGCCCGACCAGGAGAACCCCGGAATGGCCGTGATCCGGTAGCGGGAGGCCATCGGCAGCTCGAAGAGGCCCGACAACAGGAGAAGCAATCCGGAAAGTGCAATCGCCCAGTGTTCCACAAGTTCGATCCTGCCGTGTCGCACCACACGGTTTTTGTCTTCAAGGATAGATTCCGACATGCTTCAATCCTCCCTCTTCAATCCGTTTTTCCTCTTGGAGATGAAAGCAAAAGCGCCCGCCGCTATCCCGATTGCCGGGGCGGCCAGCACGACCTTTCCAAGGCCGTCCGTCTTTTTCATTTCCCTTTTGACTGTTCCGAGACCCGGCCGCCCGGAGCCCTTCGTGACGGAAGCGTCCAGTCTGTCGAAGGCGACGGGCGAAACGTAAATCGTGCTTGTCCCTCCATTTTCGGTTTTTCCATAGAGGTGGCCTCCGATCTTTTTTGCCAGTTCCTCCGCCCTGGCGAAGATCTCACCGCGGGGTCCGATGGTCATAGCCTGTCTTGGGCAGGCCTCGATGCAGGCCGGCTTTTTGCCCTGCCGGAGCAGGTCGTTGCACAGATCGCACTTGATCATGATGCCGTTGCCCATCAGCGTGGGAAGGACCTTCAGATAGACGCCGATGCCGGACTGGCGCTGCGGAATTTCCCAGGGGCAGAGCGTCTTGCATTTGGCCCCGCCGAAACACGTGTCGGGGTCGATCACGACGGCCCCGTTTTGATGCTTGTGGTTGGAGGCGAAAGGGCAGAGGGTTGCACAGGCGGGATTGTCGCAGTGCATGCATCTTCTGGGTATGAATACGGTTTGCTTCCGTCCATCGACGTCCGCTTCAACCTTTTGGACAAAGATCAGGTTGTAGGGCGTGAGGCGATCGGACACCTCTTTCTTTTTCGACCAATCCTCGACCTTGCGCGTGGGGAACGGGATTGGAATGGGATCCACCGGCTCCGGGATGGTTCCGGTTTTTATCTTTTTGCATGCGGAGACACAGGCGGGAACCTCCAGGTCCCTGCACCCGTCACACCGCGTGAGATCGATCAAGGTGGCAAGCTTTCCTTCTCCCGCCCAGGCCCTGCGTGGAACGTGAAGCAACGCACCGGTTCCGATCACCGCGGAAGCGGTCGCCGACTTCAGGAAAAGGCGGCGATTCAGGTTGATCATTTTCTTCATTTCATCACTCCTTTTTCGGTCAGGCCATGTCGATATACCGGGAAAGGGCCTTCTGGAATTCCCTGATGGTGGCTTCGCGATTGACAGCGGATTTTCCAGGGATCTCCGTCAGGCATTGGTCGATATACATCCGGATCACCTCCGTACCGGCCTTCTTGACGGCCGCGG
>JAXDCM010000097.1:0-23677 GCA_034677965.1 Syntrophales bacterium | reverse complement strand
CTCGGGATGAGCCCCATCCAGCGCGACGGCATGGAGTACGAGTTCACCGTCTTCATCGATCTCGATCAGCAGCACACCGCCACGACCACCAAGGACCGGACGACCCTGTTCGACGGCCAGTACTTCGTGCCGACGGTCGAAACGGGCAGAACGCTCCTTGCCTGGCTGGAGAACAACGGGCAGACGTCGCCGGGGGCGGTCGCCCATGAAAAGCCGTTTGCCGGGCGGCAGCAGGAAGAGCCCCAGGGTGATCGGGGGAAAGCCGTAGTGGCCAAGGCGGATGAGGGGGGCAACGGCGACGGCCTGAAGCCGCTCTTTGCCCGCCTGGGCGATCTGGCGCTCCCGAAGGAGACTTACAAGCGTTACTGCTACCGGCGCTACGGCATCGAGTCGATGACGCAGCTCGACCCGGCCCAGATCGCCGAGCAGGCGAAACTCCTCGACTCCCTGAAGCGGCCTGCGCGGCTGAAGTCGTTCCGGGAGCTGCTGGAGCGCATCGAGGCCGAGGAGCGGGAGGCGATCCGTCCCCTCCCGGTAGCAGGCGCGGCATCCGGTGCGGCGGCAACCACGGCAGCGCTCATTTAACAACCCGGGGGCAGGATCCGTCCTGCCCCTTCCTCTTGACAGTGTGAATCTGTGAAGCGTGTCGGACACCCGAAGAGAGAAGACGGCTACACCATGATCTTCAACGAACTCCTGGAAGCCCTGATGTGCGCAGACATCCCCAAGCGGGCGCGGCGTCTCATCGACGTGCAGATGCGCTTTTCCTTCGGGTGCGGCCCGAAGACGTTTACGTCGCTGACGACGAAAGACTTCGCTTCTCTTTCCGCTCTGGACTGGTCCAACGCATATCGAGCCATCACCTGGCTGGTTGAGAAGAGGATCTTCGAGAAGGACCCTGAAATCCCGGGGCGGTATCGGCTGAACAAGCTCTACCATCAATGGGAGGTAAGAGTGCCGCTGCGAGACAACCCAGCCTATAACGCAATGATCAAAAAGACGGTCCGCCGTTCTGTCGATTCGACAGACGCGCCTGTCAAATCGACAGATGACTTGCCTGCTGATCTACCCGCCGTCTGTCAAAACGACAGACGGCTTGCGCCGATTCCCTTTCAGAGTCGGAGAGATGCGACCGCCTAAAGAAAGTATTAAAGAAAGAGAAGGAAAGAAATAACCATATCGGTAGCAGGCTGTCGGACCAGGGTCCGGACGGCCCGGCGCCGTCACCCGTCCCGGACAGTCACCCCTTCTTTGCCCCCCTGATCGACGATCGCGAATTCTGGAGCGCCCTTGCCGCCGCGTATCCCGATCAGGACCTCCCCACCCAGGTCCGGAGGATGACGGCCTGGCTCATGGCCAATCCCAAGCGCAGGCCCAAGGACTACAAACGCTTCATCCAGGGCTGGCTGGCCCGCGAACAGAGAAAGGAGAAAGACCATGGAAGAGAATATCCCGACCCGCATCGAAGGGATCGGAACGATCCTGAAGAGGAGCCGCCGCCCTTTTCTGATTTCCCCCCGGAGCTCGTCATCCGGTGAGGAACGCCCACCGATGTCGGAGAAGAGCTGTCCTGACTGCGGCAATCCCCTTCGGTCCGTTTTCATGGACAGCACAGTTTATCTCGAGGCGACCGGGAAGCAGCCCCACTGGGCAGAGCTCCCCTGTGATGTCTGCGAGCAAAATCGAGTGATCGCCGAGATCGAGGCGCGGGCAGTGGCGGCCGAGAAGGCCCGCCTCGGTCGCCTGCTGGAAGACAGTATGCTCAAGCGCCGCTTCGTGGAGAAGACCTTCGAGAAGTTCCTCCTCTACGGCGCACACCGGGACAGACAGGGGAATGTTCTCTCATACACGAGGGGGTTCGCAGACGATTTCGCCCGGCACCGGAAGGCAGGCACCTGGCTCCTGTTCGTGGGGAACACAGGCACGGGGAAGGGGCATCTGTGCGCCGCCATCATCAACCGGATCATCCAATCGGGCTACTCGGCGCTCTTCACCAAGACGCCGCGCCTACTCAGGGAGATCAAGGACACCTTCAACCGGGATTCCGAGGTGACGCAGAGCGAGATCCTCCGGAGGATGGGAGAGCTCGATCTGCTGGTCATCGACGAGGTGGGCGTTCAGTTCGGGACCGACACGGAGCGGATGATCCTCTACGAGGTCCTCGACCTGAGGTACGAGGCGATGCTGCCCGTCATCCTGACCAGCAACATCCGGAACATGAAGACGCTGGAGAAGATTCTCGGCGAGCGGATCATCGACCGGCTCTTCGAGGGGGAATCGCGGATCCTCTTTTTCGACTGGGAAAGCTACCGGCGGTTTCAGCAAGCGCGGATGACGATGGGAACGGCGGAGCCGGCGGCGGCGAGGATGGCCGGTCCGGAGGCTGCGAGACAGGCCGAGAAGGGATCGGCCACACCGCTCAAGGCAGAGGCCAGGGGCTCCGTGCCCGAGGAGAGGCGCCGATGAGACCCGTGACTTTCTCCCTGCCCTTCCTGCCGCCGTCCCTGAACGTCTATCGAAATGATCACTGGCGGAAGCAGCGGAGCGAGGAAAAGACATGGAAAGATTACATCGCCCTGAAGTGGGTGGAGATGGGCAGGCCGAAGCTGAACGCCATCCGGATCGGCATGGTCTTTACCTTTCCCGACCGGCGGACCCGCGACCTGGACAATTACCTGGCCACGGGGAGCAAGCTGGTGGGGGATGCCGTCAAAGGGCTCTTCATCCCCGACGACAGCCCGGAGCACCTCACGGCCTGGAGCTTTCGGTTCGAGTTCGGTGGCGAGGCCAAGACGACCGTGGTGATTGAGGATGCGGACGATAAAACAAATAGGCAGGCTTCAACAGCACGGCTTCCTGGTCAACAGACAAGGGTGGAAGAGGCCGCCACCGGCCGCCCGGCGTGCACCCTCTACGAAGAATGCGTTGCGCCGATGTGCCCTCTGGATCAAAGCAGCTTGAAGGGCATCTGGTACCCCGACGAGGAGATCTGCCGCTCCCGCGTCCATGGGAACCTTCCCTGGATGAAGGCGCAGAAGAAGATCGCCGGAAGCGGCGCAGGGGCGGGTCGCTATTTTACCTTGTCCATGTTGAGCCGGAACTGCATCGTCCGTCGGGGGATCACGGGCCTCGACCCCAATGAACCGGAGGAACCCCAGCTCAAACGATGGCTCGACGACCATCCTGTGAAAAGGGAGATGTCGGAGGATGAAATCCTGATGCGGAAAAGTCTGGCCCAAAAGTGCTTGGTCAGGAAGGGCAGCAAGGCATCCCCGGAGGGGGTTTCAACCCTGTTTTCAAAACCGCCTCTGAATCGTGGCGAAGGCCGAAAATAATGTCCCTGAATCGGGACGAAGGCGGGAAATAAAATTAGGACGGGTATTCCTCCATGTCCGGGTCCGGATCGTCAGCGTGAAGTCATATGGAAGAACGGCTAACGAATCAGATTCACAAGCAGGTCGGGCGGCAGATGTTCAAGCGGTATTACCGCGTCGATGAGGTGGCCGTCTACTTCTCGGTTTCCGACCGCACAATCTACCGCCTCATCGACATGGGGGACCTGAAAGCGATCCGGCTCCGGGGCTGCATCAGGGTTCCAGCAGAAGAGATCATGGAATTCGAGGAGCGGGCCAGGGATGATTTTTGAAAAATGAGAGAAGAGAGGTGCGCCATGGCGAACAAGACGATGACAGGAACAACGTCACAGAAACCGCGCGACACGGGTCAGGCGGCGCGGAAGCGCCTCTATACCCTCAAGGAAGGAGCGGCGTACCTTGGCCGCTCGGAGTGGGGCATGCGCGAGCTGATCTGGGCAGGCGCCATCCCGGTCGTCAAGCCGCAATGTGCCCGAAAGATCTTTCTGGACATCCAGGACCTCGACCGGTTCGTGGACGCGAATAAGTCGGTTTATCGCTGATAAAATGTTGAATCATAGTCAACCCGGTGCTAAGGTCATCCCATGATGGGGAATCGCCTGAAAGACATTCTGACGAGGGAGGGGGTAAAGGCGCACCGGGTCTGCATGGCCATCGGTCAGGACAAGGGACAGCTTTCCAAGTTCCTCAGCGGGAAAGGCAACCTGACCCTGGCCAGGCTGGAACGGATCGCCGATTACCTGGGCTATGACCTGCTACTGGTCAAGCGCAAACGCTCCCGGAAAGGAGAAGACCATCAGTGGGATGTATCTACAGGCGAGGGA
Organism: Syntrophales bacterium; assembly: GCA_034677965.1. GTDB lineage: Bacteria > Desulfobacterota > Syntrophia > Syntrophales > UBA5619 > UBA5619. Next base: position 19,479 of record JAXDCM010000097.1, on the reverse strand, counting down.
AAAACTACTGGATCAAATATTACCGGAACGGGAAGCCCTACATCGAGTCCACGCACAGCGACAAGAAGGAGGTCGCCAAGAAACTCCTGAGCACGCGGGAGGGCGAGATCGCCCAGGGGCGGCTGCCGGGGATCTGTTTCGAGAAGGTGATATTTCGGGACTTGCTCGACGACTACCTTACCGACTTCAAGATCAACGGCAGGAAGAGCCTGCTGCGGGCAGAAGGGGTGGTCAGGGTTCTGAAAGAGGAATTCGGCGCAATGAAGGCCGTTGACATCGATACGCCCGCCATCAAGCGCTATGTGGGGAAGCGCCAGGCGCAGGACCTGACGAACGCCACGATCAACCGCGAGCTGGCGGCGATCAAGCGCACCTTCAACCTGGCGTTCCGCTGCACGCCGCCCCGGGTGCCCCATGTCCCCTATATCCCGATGCTCAAAGAGCGGAACGTCCGGAAGGGTTTCATCGAGCAGGAGGCCTACCTGGCATTGCGGGAGGCCCTGCCCGAGTACCTCAAGCCCGTCCTGACCTTCGCGTACTTCTCGGGCTGGCGACGCTCGGAGATCCTGGGATTGACCTGGCGACAGGTGAACCTCCGGGATGGGATTGTCCGTCTGGAGCCGGGCGACTCCAAGAACGAGGAGGGGCGGACCCTCTACCTGGAGCCGGAGCTGCAGGAGATCCTAGAGGAACTCTACCGGAAGCGGCGGCTGCGCTGCCCCTATGTGTTCCATCTGGACGGCAACAGGGTAGGGGATTTCCGGAAGGCCTGGGGCACGGCCTGCTCGCAGATCGGGATTCCGGGGCTTCTCTTCCACGACCTGAGGCGGAGCGCGGTGCGCAATATGGTTCGGGCGGGGATTCCTGAACGGGTGGCGATGACCGTGTCCGGTCACAAGACGCGCAACATCTTCGACCGGTACAACATCACCTCTCAGGACGACCTGCGGGAAGCGGCCAAAAAACGCCATGAATTCTATGCGATCCAGGCCGGACGGTTACATTTTAGTTACATTTTGCCCCAAAAAGCACAAAAGGTCACAGCCCTGAACGCTGTAACCTCTTGATTTCACTTGGTGGGTCGTATGGGAATCGAACCCACGACCAACGGATTAAAAGTCCGCTGCTCTACCGGACTGAGCTAACGACCCCTCGTTTTGGAGATGCGTCTTCTAACAGGAACGGTCTTTTATTGTCAAGCGCTATTATAAGATGCGTATGAGTGATGCTCAGTTAAAATGAGCACATATTCGAACATCTCCTTGACATGCCTATTCGCTTCTCCTATGGTTTTCACCGCAAGCGAGGCTCTGCGGGTCGAGACGCATCTCGCGGTTGTGGTTTTGTGCCCGCCGAATATCCGGGAGTATGAAAGCACTGTGAAAGAATCGTGATCCATCGGGATGACACAGAGGCTCCTCCGAACGACAGGCCATCCGTTTGGAACGAAACGATGCCGAGAACAAGTCGGGTTGGGGCTGCAGGAAAGAACGGACCGGCGGAAAAGGAACGTCCGTCCTGTACGGATTTATCCGGGGCGGTCCGCAACTAGGGTCATCTGTGGGGGTAGAGGGAATGCCGGCATCTGACCGCCAGGGGACGAATCAGCCGGAAAGATCGCGGCACCTATTGGTCTTTTCCGGCAAGACCGATCAGGCACTTGCATGTCGAGTCTCTCGCGTCGAAGCGGGTCTGCAAACCTCGGTGGTTCCCGATGAAGAGTTGGCGGACCTCTGTTACACGGCCAACACGGGCCAGGCCCATTTCAAACGGCGGATGGCCTTTGTTACGGGATCGATGGCGGAACTTCTGAAAAAACTCCGTTCACGGGATGTCTTGGCTGAGAAGGACGGGGTGTTCCGGGGAGGTTCGACATCGCCGCCGAAAGTCGCTTTTCTCTTCACGGGACAAGGATCGCAGTTCGCCGGGATGGGTTGGGAGCTTTATCGGACCCAGCCCACTTTCCGAAAGGCCCTGGATCGGTGCGGTGACCTGTTGCGGGACGAATTCGACCTGCCTCTTTCCGAGGTTCTCTACCCCGGTGAACATGGCAATCGGAAACAGGTGGATCAAACCGCTTATACGCAGCCGGTTCTGTTTGCCGTTGAGTATGCGCTTCTGGAGTTGTGGAAGAGCTGGGGCGTCAGGCCGGATGCCGTTTTGGGACACAGCGTGGGTGAATATGTGGCAGCCTGTTCGGCCGGCGTTTTTTCCGTCGAAGGTGGATTGAGGCTGATTGCGGCAAGGGCGCGTCTCATGCAGACCCTGCCATCCGACGGGATGATGGCGGCCGTCTTTGCGGATGAGGCGCTGGTGACCGACGCCATCAAGCCCTTTGGAGGGGAGATTTCGATCGCCGTGGTCAACGGTCCCCGGCTGGTTGTAATTTCCGGGCTCTCGGATCCGGTCGCAAAAGTGACAAAGACGTTGGCGTCACAGGGAATCCTGTCCACGATGCTCAATGTATCACACGCTTTTCATTCGTCTCTGATGGATCCGGTTCTCGAGCCCTTCAGGGCGATTGCGCAGCGTGTCCGGTATTCTGCCCCGCGTCTGGAACTGGTGTCCAACCTGACCGGAGACGTCATCGGGGATGAAATGGCCTCTGCCGATTACTGGGTGAGGCATATCCGGGGGACGGTCCGATTTGCGGCGGGCATCCAAACCCTCTATCGGATAGGCTATCGGCTCTTTGTCGAAATCGGGCCGCAGCCCGTTCTGTCGGGAATGGGGAAGGCCTGCCTGCCCGATCCGTCCTGCATCTGGCTGCCGAGCCTGCGTCGGGGCCGATCCGACTGGGACCAGATGCTCCGCAGCCTCGGGGAATTGTACGTCAGAGGCATGAAGATCGACTGGAAGGGATTTGACGGTGATTATTTCCGGAATAAAATTCGGTTCCCAGGCGACGTTCGTTAAAGCGCTCCGTCCTGAAAGGGGTCCCGAAGCGTGATCGTTGCATCACGATCCGGGCCCACGGAAACCAAAAACATCCGGGAGCCGGAGAGGCTTTCCAGCCGCTCGATGAACCGCCGGGTGTTCCGCGGGAGCTCATCGATCCGTTTGGCCGTCCGGATGTCCTCCGTCCAGCCCTCGACTTCCTCATACACGGGACGGCACTTTTCGAGCAGACGAATGTTGGCCGGAACGGATTCCGTGAACTCCCCGATCTCCGTCCGGTAACCGATGCAGATCTTGATCTTGTCGATCCCCGTGAGGACGTCGAGCTTTGTCAGCGCAATCCCGCTGATCCCGGAAACGCGAACGGCATGGCGGACCAGAACCATATCGAGCCATCCGCAGCGGCGTTTGCGTCCCGTTGTCGCTCCGAATTCCTGTCCGACTTGCTGGAGCCTTTCTCCCGTTTCGTCCTTAAGTTCGGTGGGGAAAGGGCCTTCACCCACCCGCGTCGTGTAAGCCTTGCAGATTCCGACCACCGTTCCGATCCGGTTCGGTCCCACCCCGGAGCCGCAGGCAGCGTTTCCTGAAACGGTATTGGAGGAGGTGACATAGGGGAAGGTTCCATGATCGATGTCCAGGTGCGATCCCTGAGCGCCTTCGAAAAGGATCTTTTTCCCTTGGCCGATCTCTTTGTGCAAAATCAGCGAACAATCGGCGGCATAAGGCCGAATGCGTTCGGCATACGCGAGATATTCCTCCTCGATCGCCGCGCCGTCCATCGGTTCTTCCCCGAAGAATTTGGTCAGCAGCAGGTTCTTCTCCTCCACGTTCCTGGCCAGCTTTTCCCGAAAGGCCTCTTTATCGAGAAGGTCACAGATGCGGATGCCGGTCCGGGTGATCTTGTCCTCGTAAGCCGGCCCGATCCCCCGGCCGGTCGTCCCGATTTTTGTTCCGGCCCTGTGGGATTCCTTGGCAACGTCGATCCGGCGATGGTAGGGCAGGATGACGTGGGCGGTCTCGCTGACGAAGAATCGGGTATCGTCGGGAAGCAGTCCGTTTTCCCGGAGCCCGTCCAGCTCCTCCATCATGACCCGGGGGTCCACAACCACGCCGTTGCCGATGATGCAGATCTTGCCCGCATGGAGGATCCCCGAGGGAATCAGGTGCAGGATGGTCTGTCGGCCCCCGACCACAAGGGTGTGTCCGGCATTGTTGCCCCCCTGAAACCGTACGATTACATCGGCGTGTTCCGCGTAGAGATCGACGATCTTCCCTTTTCCTTCATCACCCCATTGGGTGCCGACCACAACCACGTTTGACACGGCCATCCTCCAAAAATGTTTACATCTCCAGCTCGGTGACCGAGATCATGTTCGGCAGTTTCCGCAACTGGTCGAGGATTTCGGGAGAAACCACGCTGTCGGTGCCGAGGACAACCAAGGCCTGCCCGTCGACCTGCTCGCGGCTCAGGTGGAGGCGGGCAATGTTGACCCCGTTCCGGCCCAGCGTCGTACCGACGTTGCCGATGACGCCGGGTTTGTCGTTGTTGTACAGGACGAGCATACGCCCCTCCGGGATCACCTCCACGGTGAATTTATTGATTCGGACGATTCGCAAGTCGCGCCGACCGAAGATCGCGCCGGCGGCAAAGGTCTTCTCTTTTGCGGTTTGAACGGTCACGGAGATCATGCTCGTATAGTCCTTGACCTCGCTGCTTTTCACCTCCACCACCCGGATCCCGCGCTCCTTGGCGACCAGCGGGGCGTTGATGTAGTTCACGGCTTCGTTGAGAATCGGGGTCAGCAGTCCCTTGAGAAGGGAAATGGTGATCGGTGCGACATTGTAGTCGAGGATCTCGCCGCTGTATTCGACGGTCACCTCCTGGATCCCTCCCGAAACGAGCTGGGCCTCGAATTTGCCGAGCTTCTCCGCCAGGATCAGGTACGGACGGATGACGGATAGGATCTCGGCGCTGACCGACGGGAAGTTCACGGCGCCCTTGATCTCGCCCGTGGTCAGGTAAGCGCAGATCTGCTCGGCAACGGCGATGGCCACGTTGATTTGCGCCTCGTCCGTCGAAGCGCCGAGGTGGGGCGTGCAGATGACGTTTTCCAACCCGATCAACGACATGTTTTTCGTGGGTTCTTCCACAAAAACGTCGAGGGCCGCGCCGGCAATCCGACCGGAGACGAGGGCGTCATAGAGATCCTGCTCATCGATGATTCCGCCGCGGGCGCAGTTGATCACGCAGGCGGTATTCTTCATTTTGGCAAAGGCCGCCGTATTGATCAGTCCGCGGGTCTCTTTCGTCAGCGGGGTGTGGACCGTGATGAAATCGGCGGTTCGGAAGATTTCATCCAGCGAGGCGAGCGTGATCCCCGTTTTTTTCGCCGCTTCCGGCGAAATGAACGGATCGTAGGCAATCACCTTCATCTTGAGTCCCTGGGCTCGGTCGGCGACGATGCTGCCGACCCGGCCGATACCGATGATCCCCAGTGTCTTGTTGAGAAGCTCATGTCCGGTGAACTTGTTTTTCTCCCACTTGCCGGCCTTCATCGAGGCCGTTGCCTGCGGGATCTTCCGGTCCAGGGACAGCATCATCGAGATGGCATGCTCGCCGGTGGTGACGGCGTTGCCGCCGGGAGTGTTCATCACGACGATGCCCCGTTTGCTGGCGGCCGGGATGTCCACGTTGTCGAGGCCGATGCCGGCACGGCCGATAACCTTCAGCCGGTCGGCGAGATCGATCACATCCTGCGTCACCTTCGTCGCGCTGCGGATGACCAGCGCATCGTAATCCCGGATCACCGCCTTCAGCTCTTCGGGGGTCATTTTCGTTTTGACGTCCACCTGGATCCCCGGAGTTTTCTTGAATATCTCGACACCTTCTGCGGAAAGGTTGTCGCTGATCAGCACTTTCTTCATGGATTTGTTCCTCCTGAGCGCCGTCTACAGCGCAGCGATCTTTTCCCGGTAAATCTTTTCCAATTCCTTCAGTGCGGCCCGGATCTCCTCAGGGGCGATCGTGGGACCGCACCAGAAGCGAAACCCCGGCGGGGCATCCTTGTAGGAGCCCATGTCGTAGGCCGCTTTTCTCCTGCCCATCTCGGCCACGATGCCCTTGAGGAACTTGGCCTGTTCCTCCTTCGGCAACGCGCGAACTTTCGGAGCGACCACGGAAAGGCAGACGGATGTATTGGACCGAATCTCCGGGGTTTCGGCCAGAAAGGCAATCCAGTCGTTTTCCGCGACCCACGCCGAAACGGCTTCGAGATTGGCCTTGCTTCTCCGGATGAGGCCGTCCAGGCCGATGCCGTCCGCCCACTTCAGAGCATCGAGGTAGTCCTCCACACACAGCATGGAAGGCGTATTGATCGTATCCCCCTCGAAGATCGCCCGGTTGACCTTTCCCCCTTTTTTCAGCCGGAAGATCTTGGGAAGCGGCCAGGGCGGATCGTAGGAATCCAGCCGTTCCGCGGCGCGGGGGCTCAGGACGAGCATGCCGTGACCGGCCTCTCCGCCGAGGCATTTCTGCCAGGAAAAGGTCCCCACATCCACCTTCGTCCAGTCGATCGGCATTGCAAAAGCGGCGCTGGTGGCGTCGCAGAGGGAGAGCCCCTGCCGGTCCGGCGGGATCCAGTCCCAGTTCGGAATTTTGACACCGCTCGTTGTTCCGTTTGCGACGTAAACAACGTCGTGCTTCCAGTCGACCGCGTCAAGATCGGGCAGCTTTCCGTAATCCGCCCGCAGAACCGTGGGATTGAGTTTCAACTGCTTGGCGATATCCGTGGCCCAGCCCTCGGAAAAGCTCTCCCAGACCAGTGCGGTGACCGGCCGTACCCCCAGGAGGCTCCACATGGCGGCCTCGAAGGCCCCGGTATCGGACGCCGGCATGATCCCTACGAGATAATTTTCGGGAATTTTGAGGATCCGTTTGGTGTCCTGAATGGCACGGAGCAGTTTTTCCTTCCCCAGGGCGGAACGATGGGAACGGCCGACTGCCGCGTCTTTCAAAGCATCGAGGGTCCAAGAGGGTCTCTTGTTGCAGGGACCGGAGGCGAAATGGGGATTGCTCATGAAACGTTCCTTTCTCAAAATGTAAAATAAAAAGGATGACGAAACGACGGCGTCGAGATATATCAGCGTCATGACGATAACTCAAGCATTTTTGACTACGGATTGACGGCGGCATAAGGAAAAGGTATGGAATCAAAAGTTAAAGGAGGATATCTGTGAAAAAGACCAAGACCCTGTTTTTCTGTCAGAATTGCGGTCAACAGTCTCCGAAATGGCTCGGCCGGTGTCCCTCCTGCGGAGAGTGGAACCGTTTTGTGGAGGAGGAGATCCGGGATGCCGATGCGGCTCACCCGGCCGATCTCCGTTTCGACGGCGTTCCTCAGTCCATTGAGACCATCACGGCTGACGAAGGAGAGAGGCTTCGGACCGGGATTGCAGAGCTGGACCGCGTATTGGGCGGCGGGATTGTCGGCGGCTCCGCGATCCTGGTCGGGGGCGATCCGGGAATCGGCAAATCGACGCTGCTGCTCCAGGTCCTCGAAAAACTGGCCGGGCGGGGCTTACCGGTTCTATACGTATCCGGTGAAGAGTCCTCCCGGCAGATCAAACTCCGCGGGAAACGGCTCGGCGCCTCTGCAAAGGATCTGCTGATTCTCGTCGAGGTGGAACTGGAGAATATCATGAAACGGATCGATGAGATCCGGCCGGCTGCGGTCGTCATCGATTCGATCCAGACCGTCTATTCCCCGGTCCTCTCCTCCGCGCCGGGAAGCGTCGGACAGGTGCGGGAGACGTCGGCGAGGCTCATCCTGCTGGCCAAACAAACGGGGATCCCGGTTTTCCTGGTCGGCCATGTTACGAAGGACGGTTCGATTGCGGGTCCGAAAGTCCTGGAACACATGGTGGATACGGTCCTCTATTTTGAGGGGGATTCCGGTCACGCCTACCGGATCATCCGGGGAATCAAGAACCGCTTCGGTCCGACCCACGAGATCGGCGTTTTTGAAATGCGGGACACCGGTCTGGCCGAAGTCGACAACCCGTCGGCCTTCTTCCTGGCGGAGCGGCCGGAGGGCGCCGCAGGATCGGTGGTCGTTCCGAGTATGGAGGGGACGCGCCCGATCCTGATCGAGGTTCAATCGCTGGTCGGCTCGACCAGTTTCGGGATGCCGAGAAGAACGGCAATCGGCGTGGACCACAACCGGGTGTCCCTGCTGACGGCCGTCATGGACAAGATCTGCGGGATCCATCTTGGCGCCAGCGACATCTTTCTGAACGTGGCCGGCGGCGTAAAAGTGGATGAGACGGCAATCGATCTGGGCATCGTCTCGTCGATGGCCTCCAGTTTCCTGAACCGGCCGGTTGCGAAAGGAACCGTTGTTTTTGGCGAGGTCGGACTGACCGGAGAGATCCGGGGGATTTCGCAGACGGAGGTCCGGATCAAAGAGGCGTCCCGGATGGGATTCGCCCGGTGCATTCTTCCCCGGACACGGAACCGGGAAGGCGCGCAGCGGCCGAACATCGAGCTGATCCCGATCCGCTCCCTGAAGGAGCTGACGGAGAATCTTTTTTAGCGGTTGCTCGAATTGCAAAAAAAATATCGGGGATATCTTGACAGCGGGGAATCCATGCATATTATAGCGCCGATGTATAAAGATCTATAGAGCTATTTCCATTGAATATAAATCAGGAAAGGAGAGGGTACGGTATGAAAATCAGACCATTACAGGACAGGGTGATCGTGAAGCGGCTTGAGGAGGAGGAGAAGACCAAAGGCGGGATCATCATTCCCGACACCGCCAAGGAGAAGCCGATGGAGGGGCTGGTCATTTCCGTCGGAAAGGGAAAGACGGCGGATGACGGCAAGCTGATCAAACCGGACGTGAAGGCGGGCGATCGAATCCTTTTCGGCAAGTATTCGGGAACCGAAGTGAAGATCGACGGACAAGAGCTTCTGATCATGCGCGAGGACGACATTCTCGGCATTTTGGAGAAATAATCAATTATTGATCATAATAAGGAGGACGGATACATGGGAGCGAAGATACTTCAGTATGACGAAGAAGCAAGGAAGTCGATTCTCAAAGGGGTGAATGCCCTGGCCGATGCAGTCAAGGTCACGCTCGGGCCGAAGGGACGAAACGTGATCATTGACCGGAGCTATGGCGCGCCGAACGTCACGAAGGACGGCGTAACCGTTGCGAAGGAAATCGAGTTTGAAGACAAGTTCGAAAACATGGGCGCCCAGATGGTGAGGGAAGTGGCCAGCAAGACCAGCGACGTCGCCGGCGATGGAACGACCACCGCAACGATCCTGGCCCAGGCGATTTTCCGCGAAGGAGCAAAAAGCGTTGCGGCCGGAAGCAATCCGATGGATCTGAAGCGCGGTGTGGACAAGGCCGTCGAAGTGGTTGTGAAGGAACTCCAGAAACAGAGCAAACCGACCAAGGATGCGAAGGAAATCGCCCAGGTCGGCACCATTTCCGCCAACAACGATGAGGCGATCGGCGCAATCATCGCCGAAGCGATGGAGAAGGTGGGCAAGGAAGGCGTCATCACCGTGGAAGAGGCCAAGGGTCTGGAGACCGAACTGGAGATCGTCGAGGGAATGCAGTTCGACCGCGGCTACCTCTCCCCGTATTTTGTAACGAATGCGGAGAAGATGGAAGTGGAACTGGAGGACAGCCTTATCCTGATCAACGAGAAGAAGATCAGCAGCATGAAGGACCTGCTTCCGATCCTGGAGCAGATCGCGAAGATGGGGCGGCCGCTGCTCATCATCGCCGAGGATATCGAAGGCGAAGCGCTGGCCACCCTGGTGGTGAACAAGATCCGCGGAACACTCCATGTGGCCGCCGTGAAGGCGCCCGGATTCGGCGACCGCCGCAAGGCCATGCTGGAGGACATCGCGATCCTGACCGGCGGAAAGATGATTTCCGAGGAGATGGGGTACAAGCTGGAGAACGTCAAACTGGAAGACCTCGGCCGGGCCAAGCGCATCCAGATCGACAAGGACAACACGACCATCATCGACGGCGCCGGTTCGCGCTCCGCCCTTGAAGGCCGCGTCAAACAGATCCGTGCACAGATCGATGAGACCACCTCCGATTACGACCGTGAGAAACTTCAGGAAAGGCTCGCGAAGCTGGTCGGTGGCGTGGCGGTGATCAAGGTCGGCGCCGCGACCGAAACGGAAATGAAGGAGAAAAAGGCCCGAGTGGAGGATGCGCTCAATGCGACCCGTGCAGCCGTGGAGGAGGGAATCGTTCCCGGCGGCGGTGTGGCCTATCTGCGGACCCTTGCTGGGCTGGACAAGATGAAACTGGAAGGCGACGAGGAGGTCGGTGTCCGGATCGTCAAGAAGTCCCTCGAAGAGCCGCTCCGGATGATCGCGAACAATGCCGGTCTCGAGGGCAGCATTGTGGTGGAAAAGGTCAAGGAGAAGAAGGGCGCCTACGGGTACAACGCCCGGACCGACGTGTATGAAGACATGATTGAGGCCGGTGTCATCGATCCGACCAAGGTCGCCCGTTTTGCTCTGCAGAACGCGGCCTCCGTCGCGTCCCTGATGCTGACCACCCAGTGCATGATTGCCGACAAGCCCAAGGATGAGCCGCCAATGCCGGCCATGCCGCCGGGCGGCGGCGGATATCCCGGCATGGGGATGTAATCCGTTCCGGACGCATTGGATTTAACCTTCAGGGCCCCTGTTGCTCAGTCAACAGGGGCCCTGTTCATTGTTCGGAATGGGGTGTGGCCATCCCATCTTGTGGATCTTCTCCAGGATCAGAAGCAGGTCCTTTTTGAAAAAATCTCTGAAAAAAATCTTGACAGGCCGAATCCTTTTCGCTAAAGCCTGCGTGAATGAATGTTCATTCTGTTGAAAACGGGTAGAAATCATGAAGATCTCCGACAAGAGAACCGATATCCTGCAGGCGGCCCTGCATCTTATCGCCGAGCGGGGTTTCCACGCCGCGCCGATGGCCGAAATCGCCGAGAAGGCGGGGGTCGCCGCGGGGACGATTTACCGCTATTTCGAGAACAAGGATATCCTGATCAACGAACTTCATGGTGAATTGGAAGAAAAGATCAACGGAACGCTCATGGAGGGTTACCCGCTGGAACAGTCCCTCCGGGAAAGGTTTCTCTATCTCATCCGGGAACTTCTCCGCTACTTTATACAGAATCCTCTGCACTTCCGGTATATGGAGCAGTTCTATAATTCCCCCTACGGAATATCGATGCAAAGGGAAAGGTTTTTAGGAAAACCGGGCAAGCACGGGATCGTCATGGAGATTTTTAAAAGGGGTGTTTCACAGCAACTCCTGAAAGATTTACCCGAAATGGTTCTTTTTTCGCTGGCCTTCGGACCGCTGGTTTACCTGACACGCGATCATATCCTCGGCTTTGTTGCGCTGGATGAAAAATTGATCGAACGAACCGCGGAGGCTTGCTGGGATGCGATCAAACGGTGAGGATATTTGATCAGGACAGGATGTATGGAGAGAAAATGGAGATCGTTTCATTTCGGAGGACAGAGGTGTCTTATGCAGAATGTTAATGGGACCAAACGAATCGCCGTTGCAGGTTTTTTCGCCGGAATTCTGATCCTGGGAGGCTGCGGACAGCAGCCAGGCGCGCCTCCGCAGATGGGGCCGCCGGAAGTGGCCGTCGTGACGATTCAACCTCAGCGTGTCCTGGTCACCACGGAACTGGCAGGTCGGACATCGCCCCATCGCGTTGCCGAGGTTCGTCCCCAGGTGAGCGGCCTCATCCAGCAGCGTCTGTTCACGGAGGGCGCCGATGTAAAGACCGGCCAGGCGCTCTATCGGATCGATCCTGCGCCTTTCCAGGCGGCCCTTGAGAGCGCCGAGGCAAACCTCGCGGCCGTTCAGAAGAACGCAGACCGGGCGCGGGCTTCACTTCAGGCGAGTCTCGCGGGCGTCACGCGGCAGCGCGCCACCCTTGAACTCGCCGAGATCAACCGCAAACGATTCGAAGAGGCCTTCAACGAAAAGGCCGTTTCCGCCGGTCAGCGCGACCAGGCCGTCACCGAACACGAGGTGGCCCTTGCCGCACTGAAGGCCGCTGAGGCCCAGGTCGAGAGTGACAGGACCGCGATTGCCGCAGCGGATGCGGCCATCCGGCAGGCGGAAGCGGCGCGCAAGTCGGCCCGCATCAATATCGGCTACACGACCATTACCGCCCCGATATCCGGACGCATCGGCAGATCCGGCGTCACGGAGGGCGCCCTGGTGACGGGCCTTCAGCCCGCGGCCTTGACCACGATTCAGCAACTGGATCCCATGTATGTCGACGTGCCTCAATCGACGGCCGAGCTGCAGCGCCTCAGGAAGCGGATGGAAGAAGGAAAAATCCAAAACAGCGGGCAAACCCGGAACAAGGTGCGTCTGTTTCTGGAAGACGGCACCCCCTATCCGCAGGAAGGATCGCTGCAGTTCCGCGATGTAACGGTCGACCCCACAACCGGATCGGTCATCCTGCGGGTGATTGTTCCCAATCCGAAGGGAATCCTGCTGCCGGGCATGTTCATCCGGGCGGTCTTGGAGGAGGGCATTGACCGGCAGGCGATCCTGATCCCCCAGCAGGCCGTGTCGCGTGATCCCAGGGGGGCTCCGTTTACATGGGTTGTGAACGCCAACGGAGAAGTTCAGCAGCGACTCCTTACGCTCGACCGTGCCATCGGCGATGCCTGGCTCGTCTCGATGGGCCTCGCGGCAGGCGAGAGGGTGATCGTCGAAGGGATACAGAGGGTGAGACCCGGTGTATCCGTAAAGGCCGTCCCTTACGCAGCGGGTGAAAAAAGCGGGAAGAATATGAATGCCGCCCCGCCCGCAAAAACGAATTGACGGAGGTGTCCGGTGCTGTCCAAATTTTTCCTGAAACGACCTGTTTTTGCCTGGGTCATCACCATCATCATCATGGCGACGGGGATCATTGCAATCTACAATCTGCCCATCTCACAATATCCGGAGATGGCTCCCCCATCCATCGCCGTGACCAGCTCCTACCCCGGGGCTTCGGCCGAGACCGTGGAAAACAGTGTCACCCAGATCATCGAGCAGAAGATGACCGGAATGGACCGGCTGTTGTACATGTCCGCCGAGAGCGATTCGTCAGGCAGCTCCCGTCTGGAGCTGACGTTTGCCCCGGGAACCAGTCCCGATCTTGCCTGGTCTCAGGTTCAGAACAAGGCCCAATCCGCCGAGGCAAGCCTGCCCGACGTGGTCAAAAATCGGGGCGTCCAGGTCGTCAAATCCACGAGGAATTACCTGATGGTGGTGGGGTTGATCTCAGAAGACGGCCGAATGGACAACGTCGATTTGACGGACTATGCCAAATCTTCTCTGGAACCGATTCTGGCGCGTGTGCCGGGTGTCGGCGAGGTGGAGATCTATGGCGGCGGGTATTCCATGCGCGTTTGGCTCAATCCGGAAAAGCTGACGGATTACCGTCTGACCGTGGCGGATGTGATCGCGGCGATCAAGGCCTACAATGTGGAGGTATCCGCCGGCCAGTTCGGAGGAGCGCCGGCGGTGCAGGGGCAGCGTTTGAACGCATCCATCGTCGTTCAGAACATGCTTTCGACCCCCGAGGAGTTTGCAAACATTCCCCTCCGCTCCAATCCGGACGGATCCATCGTGCGGATCCGTGATGTGGGCCGCACCGAGCTGGGGACAGAGGTCTATGACATCCAGGCCATGTTCAATGGAAAACAGGCGGCCGGCATCGCCATTCGACAGGCCGCCGGCGCCAACGCGCTGGATACGGCCGATGCCGTCAAGACCAAGATGGCGGAACTGAGCCGTTACTTCCCCGCGGGGATCAAAGTGACCTATCCCATGGACACCACGCCCTTCATCCAGGTGTCCATCAGGGAGGTTGTCAAGACGCTTGTTATCGCGATCCTCCTCGTGTTCCTGGTGATGTGGCTTTTCCTCGGCAACCTTCGAGCCACGCTGATTCCCACAATCGCGGTGCCGGTGGTTCTTCTGGGAACCTTTGCCGTTCTGGATTTCTTCGGTTTTTCCATCAATATGCTGACCATGTTTGCGATGGTCCTGGCCATCGGCCTGCTGGTGGACGACGCGATTGTGGTGGTGGAAAACGTGGCACGGATCATGGCCGAAGAAGGGCTCCCGCCCCGGGAAGCCACGGCCAAATCCATGGAGCAGATCACAAGTGCGCTGATCGGCATCGGCTTGGTGCTGTCTGCCGTATTCGGACCGATGATCTTCTTCCCCGGTTCCACGGGAGTCATCTACCGTCAGTTCTCCGTGACCATCATCTCCACCATGCTCCTTTCGGTGGTCGTGGCCCTGATTCTGACGCCGGTATTGTGTGCCTCTCTGCTTCGGAATGTAAAGGTCGGGCATGAATCGGCGGAGCATGCGGTCTTTTTTCTGCGGCCCTTCTTCCGCTGGTTTGACCGAAGATTCTACGGCCTTCGAAACCGGTATGTGGGAATGGTCGGTCATTCCCTGTCCCGGAAAAAGCGCTACCTGGCCGTTTTTCTCGTCATCATCGTGGTCATGGGGGTCCTCTTTCTGCGCATGCCCACCGCCTACCTTCCCGATGAAGACCAGGGAATCATGCTGGCACAGGTGATGATGCCTACAGGCTCTACGATCGAACAGACTCAGGCGGTCACAAGAGTCATTGAGAATCATTTTATGGAAAATGAAAAAGAGGCGGTGGAATCCGTGATGACCATCACCGGCGTGAGCTTTTCCGGACGGTCGCAGAACAACGGGATGGTGTTTGCGAAACTGAAGGACTGGGACCTTCGTGACCGGAAAGACCTGAGGGCTCAGTCGCTTGCGGGCAGAGCCACGATGGTCCTGGCGAACATCCGCAACGCCCTGGTCTTTGCCTTCACGCCGCCGGCCGTTCCCGAACTGGGCATGTCCAACGGATTCGACTTTCAGTTGCTGGACCGGGGCGGCCTCGGTCATCAGGCCCTGATGGATGCACAAAACCGGCTCCTCGGCATTTTGGCCAAGGATCCGAGGGTCACCAAGGTGCGGCCCAACAGCATGGCGGACGTGCCCCAATACCGGATCGACGTGGATTGGGAAAAAGCGGGCGCGCTGGGGATTCACATCACTTCCATTCACACCACTCTCTCGGCGGCATTCGGGAGCGCCTACGCCAACGACTTCATCCAGGGCGGCCGGGTGAAAAGGGTCTTCATCCAGGCGGATGCCCCCTACCGCATGCTGCCCAAAGACCTGGAAAAGCTTTATGTCCGGAATGTGCAGGGGGGCATGGTGCCTTTTTCGTCCTTTGCCAAGGGCCGATGGACGTCCGGGCCTCCCAAACTGGCGCGATTCAACTCGTTTCCGTCCATCAACATCTGGGGAGAGCCGGCGCCTGGAAGAAGTTCAGGCGAGGCCATGCAGGCCATGGAAGAAGCCGTGGCTCAGTTGCCCAAGGGATTCGGCTACGACTGGACCGGGCTCTCCTATCAGGAGCGGATGTCCAGTTCCCAGGCGCCCCTGCTGTATGCCTTTTCGATCTTCGTCATCTTTCTTTGCCTCGCCGCGCTCTATGAGAGCTGGACCATTCCCATTGCAATCTTGTTGGTCCTTCCTCTCGGCGTGATCGGCGGCATCATCGCTTCCAGTTTGCGGGGAATGGCCAACGACGTCTATTTTCAGATTGCTCTGCTTACCACGCTGGGACTGACCACGAAAAATGCCATCCTGATCGTCCAGTTCGCAAAAACCGGGCTGGAACAAGGGATGGGTCTGATCGACGCGACGCTTCAAGGTGTGAAACTGCGCTTCCGACCGATCATCATGACCTCACTGGCCTTCGGTTTCGGCATCCTGCCCCTGGTCGTCACCACCGGGGCAGGGGCAGGCGCCCAAAATGCGATCGGAACCGGTGTTTTGGGAGGAATGATCACCGCCACCGTCCTGGTGCTTATCTTTGCCCCTCTCTTCTTTGTCCTGGTCGAAAAGATCATCGGCAGGCGGGGACAAGGCAAAGCCGGTAAGACGGTCGACAGCGCCGGCGGGGGGCAATAAAATGAAATTCTTGAAAAAGATGAACCCGGTTGCCGGGATCCGGAGAGGCTTCGATATGGATAAAAAACGATGGTTTCGGATGGTTCTGGTCGTCGGCCTTCTGGGGGGATGCACACTGGCACCGGAATACTCGCGGCCGACTGCGCCCGTCCCCGCTGCCTGGCCCACCGGCGCGGCCTATGAGGAGGGATCAGCGGATGGGGTCTTGCCCGGCCTTCCCTGGCGTTCTTTTTTTACCGACAGCCGCCTGCAACGGCTGGTGGAAATGGCCCTGAACCACAACCGGGATCTGCGTCTGGCGATCTTGAACGTGGAGAAGGCGCGAGCATACTACGGCATCCAGCGGGCCGAACTGTGGCCGGCACTCAATGCGGCCGGAAGCGGAAGCCGCGCGCGCGTTCCGGCGGATCTTTCATCGACGGGACAGGCCTATACCAGCGAGCGGTACGATGTCAACCTTGGCGTCAGCTCTTGGGAAATTGATTTCTTCGGGCGGATCCGCAGCCTGAAGGACCAGGCGCTGCAGGAGTATTTCGCCACGGAACAGGCGCAGCGCAGCGCCGAGATCCTGGTGGTTTCCTCCACGGCGCAGGCCTATCTCACGCTGGCGGCGGACCGAGAGGCCCTCCAGACGGCGATGGCCACACTGGACACGCAGGAGGCGACTTACCGGCTGATCCGCAAACAGGTGGATCTCGGGATCGCCTCTGAACTGGATCTCAAGCGGTCAGAGAGTCAGGTCGAAGCGGCCCGGGTGCAGATCGCCGTGTGGACGCAGGCGGTGGCCCAGAACGTGAACGCGCTGACCCTGTTATGCGGATCGCCTCCGGCGGAGGCGCTGCTGCCCGCGGACCTGAATGTTGTCACTCCGCCCCGGGAGGTTTCGGCCGGCCTTTCGTCGGAGATTCTGCTGCAACGGCCCGATGTCCTGGCGGCCGAGCACCAGCTCAAAGCGGCCAACGCCAACATCGGCGTTGCCCGCGCGGCCTTTTTCCCCAGGATTTCACTGACGGCCGCCATCGGAACGGCCAGCGCCGATCTCTCCGGCCTCTTCAAGGACGGCTCGGGGGTCTGGAGTTTTGCGCCGAAAATTGCGTTGCCCATTTTCGATGCGCGAACCTGGTCTGCCTACGATTACACAAAGGCGGAAAGAGAGATCGCCGTTGCGCAGTATGAAAAGGCGATCCAGGACGCGTTCAAGGAGGTGGCCGACGCGCTGGCCGTGCGGGGAACGGTGGAGAGGCAGATCACGGCTCAACAGTCCCTGGTGGACGCCGTTGCGGAAACCTACCGCCTTTCCCGGATCCGCTATGAACGCGGTCTCGACAGTTACCTGGCTGTCCTGGATGCGCAGCGCTCCCTGTACAGCGCTCAGCAAGGCCTCACCGCCATGCAACTGTCCAGGCTGTCCAATCGGGTGACCCTCTACAGGGTCCTCGGCGGGGGTTTATGACGGATCCGGAGACCCCCGGAATGAAATAGATTGGGAGCTCAATGGTGGCAACCGGACGGCAAACAAACGGCGCCGGATCGTTCAAACGGTTTTCCGCGGCCTTTAAAACCCTGTCCCGGTATGCGCTGCGGCACAATCTGCTGAGCATCGCCTACGCCATCACCCGCTTGTACTTTTTCACCATTCGGATCGAATCCGTCAACGAAGACGAACTGGTACGGTATCTGAAGAGTGGGAACAAGGCGATTGCCGCCATCTGGCATCAGCGGATCATCGCCTCGGTCGGCTATGCGGACCGTTTCGCCCAATTCGAGCCGTCCGTCATGATCAGCGCCAGCCGGGACGGCGACCTGATTGCCGACGTCTACCGACGGATGAAGTTTCGGCCCGTGCGGGGTTCCTCCGCGCTGCACGGGAAGGAGGCCCTGACGGCGATGGTTGAGGATCTGAAGGTGCACGCCTTCGCCGTGCACGTCCTGGATGGTCCGACGGGCCCCCGGGGCGTGGTGAAACCCGGATTGATCGCGCTGTCGAGAAGGTCCGGCGTTCCCGTCGTCCCCGTGTACATCTCCGTGAGCCGGGCGTGGGTTCTCAAGAGCTGGGACCGCTGTCTCGTTCCCAAACCCTTCAGCAGGATCGTGGTCCGCTGGGACAGTCCCCGGGACGTCGCCTCGGAGATGGACGAGCGGACGTTCGAGACCGTCCGAAGCGGGATCGAGGCGCACATGCTGGAAAACCAGCGCGCAGACGACCGCCGCTTCGGATGGACAAACCTGATCTGAGACCCTGCGGACAGCGGCCTCCATACGCCGTGCCTATCGCCCCGGTCCCGACGACGGTGCCGCGCCCGGGAGATCGAGGCGTTGGAAGAAGGCGCATGCTTCAGGCCCTTGACGGTCATCCCGAGGGATGCCTATTCGAAAAGTCTGACCAGGCCAGTCTATGGCGATTTGGCGCAGGGATGTTTTTGTGTTATAAAAAAACTGCGCGAATCCCCGGTCTTCAGAGATGAACCCCAATGTCGTCACAATGCCGGCAACAGGCGTGGGAAGGATCAGAGGCCATGACCACATTTAGAAGGTATGCCATCTGGCTGGGCTGGGCGCTGATGTCGCTGCTGTGTCTTGCGGCGGGAGCCCCGGCGGCCGAAAAAGCGGCGCTTGCCCCGTTGATGCAAACCCCCCAGCAGGACGAGACCACGTACGACGACCCCTTGGGTCGAAGCACCCCGCAGGGGACGGTCCGGGGCTTCCTCAAGGCGGTGCAGCGCGGGAACTATGAGCGGGCCGTCAACTATCTCGATACAAGACAGACCGGAAAGCGCGCCGAACAGCTTGCCCTCAATCTCCACCGCATCCTCGACCAGGCCATATTGCCCGCGGCCGCCTCTCTGAGCACGAACCCGGAAGGAAGCCTCCAGGACAACCTTCCAGATCATCGTGAGATCATCGGTCGTGTCAAGACAAAAGGAGGGGAATACCGGCTCCTGCTCGATCGCGTCCGGAAGGAAAACAACCCGCCGGTCTGGCTCTTCTCCTCGGAGACCCTCAAACTCGTTCCCCGGATGTTTGAGGAGGTTGACATCCCCGGAATCGAGAAGCGGCTGCCGCCGGTCCTCGTGGAAACCCGGGTAGCCGGCTATCCGATCTACTACTGGTTCATCACCATCCTGATCCTCCCCGTGGCGTTCCTGGGGGGATGGCTGCTTACGGCACTGCTGATCGTCATGATACGCGGCAGGCTCCGTCGACATTTTGACGAACCGTTCATGCTGAAATTGGAACGAGGGAAAAATCCTCTCCGGCTGCTCTTTGCGGCCGTCATCGTATTTATACTGAGCCGGGGCATCCTTTCGCTGATTGCCCAACTGTTTTGGAATTTCGTGGCTGCAACGATGGCCGTTGTCGGCCTCACATGGCTGGCCATCCATGTGATCGACGCTTTTGCGGAGATCATTGAGAGACGTAGGCACGAGGCGGCCAATGCGGTCATCCGCCTTTCGGCAACGCTGCTCAAGATATTGGCCGTTGCCATGGGACTCATGATCGTGTTTCATTA
>JAXDCM010000096.1:0-4839 GCA_034677965.1 Syntrophales bacterium | reverse complement strand
ACGACGGCCCAGGTGCGGTCCCTGTTCCAGCGGCACTCCCTTCCGCCGGAGCCAAACAAGGCGCCGGACCCCTGGGCCGCCTTTGACGCCATCATCGCCAGGCTGAAGGCCGGCGAGGAGCTGACAGAAGAAGAATTGAGGCAGATCGCCGAACGCATCCCCAGCCTCCCCGTGCCGCCGGCAAAGCACACGGGGACGCCGCCGGAACCGCCTGCAAAGCATTCCGCGGACGACACCAGGACGGTCGATGTATGGACGGCATGGGAAATACAGAAAGGAATCTTTGCCAATTAAGGAGGTAATTCAAGATGCTTACAATTACTCAATATCGAGAGAAGATCGGCCTGTACATGAAGAAGCTGGCCGACATGAACGCGCGCTGCGCGGCCGAGAACCGTGAGATGACCGAGGAGGAGCGCAGCCTGAAGAAGGAGCTGATGGACAAGGTTTCCGAACTTCAGGACATCGTCGCGACCGAGGAGCGGCACGAGCGGCTGGAGCGCGATCTCCGCATGCCGGCCAACGCGCCCCTGACGCAGCCGAGGCCGGAAGGACCGCCGCCGGAGTCCAGGAAGGAGCGTTTCAAGTCCCTGGGCGAGCAGCTGGTCGCCGCGGTGCGGGCGGCGCAGCCTGGCAGTCCGGTCGATCCCCGTCTCCTGGAGGTCCGCGCCAGCGGCCTGAACGAATCCGTGCCGTCCGAGGGCGGCTTCCTGGTCCAGACGGACTTCTCCAACGAGCTGCTCCAGCAGGTCTTCCAGACCGGAATCCTGGCGCCGCGCTGCCGGAGGATCACGATCAGCGGGAATGCCAACGGGATCAAGATCAACGGCGTGGACGAGACATCCCGCGCCTCGACCCGGTCCGGCGGCATCCTGGGATACTGGAAGAACGAGGCCGCGCAGAAGACCTCCAGCAAGCCTGCGTTCCGCCAGATCGAGTTGAACCTGCACAAGCTGATCGGCCTCTGCTACGCGACGGACGAGCTGCTGGCGGACGCGGTCGCCCTCGAAGCGTTCATCCGCGAGGCCTTCGCCGCCGAGTTCGGCTTCCTCCTGGATGACGCGATCATCCGCGGAAGCGGAAGCGGCCAGCCACTCGGCATTCTCAATTCGGGCTGCCTGGTCACCGTGTCAAAGCAGACCGGGCAGGCGGTGGACACCGTGGTCTGGGAAAACGTCGTGGACATGTACGCGCGGCTGTTCGCGCAGTCACGGCCCAACGCGGTCTGGCTGGTCAACCAGCAGGTGGAGCCGCAGCTCATGAAGATGGCCATGGCCGTCGGCACGGGCGGCGTCCCGGTCTACATGCCCGCGGGCGGGGCCTCGCAGTCGCCCTATGCGACGCTCTTCGGCCGCCCGGTCATCGCCTGCGAGCAGTGTTCGGCGCTGGGCGATGTCGGCGACATCATCTTCGCGGACTTCGGCGGCTACATCCTGGCCGAGAAGGGCGGGATCGAGAGCGCGATGTCGATCCATGTGAAGTTCGACTACGACGAATCGGTGTTCCGCTTCGTCCTGCGAGTGGACGGACAGCCGGTCCGGGCCTCGGCCCTGACCCCGTACAAGGGCGGGAGCGGAGCGACGCTTTCGCACTTCGTCACGCTGGCGGCCCGATAACCTTAACCATCAAGGCCGGGGTTTCGGCCCCGGCACCTCAAAAGGAGGACAGAAATGAATTTCTCACCCGAAACATTCAACATCGTTCAGTGCCTTGCCCCGGCCGCCGCGAGCGTGACGGAGTCGTCCGTTCAGCCCGTTTATCTCGGCAATGCCAACGGGGTGCTTTTCATCATCCAGCACGCCGGGACCAACGACAACGACATGACCTTCACCGTCCACGAGGGTGCGACGGAGGCGGAGGCGCTCGCCGGGACCTATGCGATCTCCGCGACCTTCCCGATCTGGGTCAACTCGGCGACGGCGACCAATGACACGCTAACGCGCCAGACGGATGCGGCGAGCTATCTGCTGGACAGCGACGCCGGCGGGACCTACCTGATCGCGATCTACATTCCCGCGGCGATCCTGACCAGCGGACGCGATTGGGTGTCCCTGGGGTTCGATGCGGGCCATGCGTCCAACTTCATCAGCGCGATCTCCATCACGGACCAGATTCGCTACAAGCAGGCGACTCCCCCGACGGTGGTTGCCTAAACCCTGACTGGCCTGGGCGCTGAACGGCGTCCGGGCCATCTCCAAAGGAGGAAAACATGCCCAGACACTACAATCAGTCAACCAGGGACGTCATCCGGGACCTGACCATCGGGATGCACGTCAAGACAACGGATTCGGTTCTCACGGCAACGCACTTCACCTCGACGACGCAGACGGAGCTGTTCACGATCGTCGGCTGCATCGCGGTCAAGATGCTCTATATCGAACTGACTTCGGCCGCGGATGCCAACGCCACCGTCGTCAAGTACCGGGCGACATTCACGACCCCGGTCATTGCGGTCGCGGACATGTGCGGCAACTCCGGAAGCATCGCGAACCTTGCGGCGCACCGGAAGATCGTGTGGGTGGGCGGCGCGGTGGCCACGGCGGCAGTATTGACGGCATCCGCCGGGATCAATGATGTCGAGGCGGCAGGGAAGCTGCACATCCTCGGCGGAGAGACGGCGGACGGGACGAACACCGTGGGGACCATCGGCATGCTGGCATCCACGGCAAGCCAGGCCGCGACCATCACGGCGACCGCGCACCTGTTCTATATCGGGCTTTCGGACGGGGCCTACGCGGAGGCGCTGCTGTAACGGGGGTGCATCATGACAGTCTGTCTCGAAACGATCATTCAGCGGTGGAACGGGCAGGACGGCGATCAGGTCACGATCACCGACGCCCGTGAAGGCTCGACCTTCCATGCCGTCGACACGGGGAGGAAGTATGTCTTCCACGACGGCGGCTGGGTCGAGGATCTGCGCGACATCTATGTTGTCCAACACGTTTAGACCAACAGGAGGAAATGAACATGTACGGTAAAACAAGAGCTGGAATCGGACTTCCGTCGCTCTGCGATGCTGAAGGAATCCTGCTTGTGCGGCCCGGCCTCGAAGACGCGGCCCTTGAGGGGCGTCTTTTCGGGGTCTGCAACCAGGCGGCCGTGGCGACCACGGCGGCACTCACCGGGACCTGGACGGGGCTTTGCGTTTCAAACCCCTCGGCATCCGGAAAGAACATGATCCTGCACGAGTTCGGCTTCAGCCAGACCGTCGCCGCGTCGGCGGATGGCGCGGTCGGGATCATGACCTGCACCATTGCCGCACCCGCTTCCAACGTGACGATCTACAACCAGAAGCTCGGCGGCGCAAGCTCGTCCATGATTGCGGATGACGGCGCGACGATCGTCGGCGGAGTCCTTCAGCGGGTGTTCGGCGCAATCGGAACCCTGGCGGTCACGGGTTACGGCACGGGATCGCTTTTCGCGTACAAGGCGGGCGGCTCGATCGTCATCCCTCCGGGGTACACGATCGGCACCTACACGACCAAGGCGACATCGGCAAGCCTGATCTTCTACTTCGTCTGGGAAGAGCTCGCCGTTTAACGGGCATTGAAAGGCATCGGGGCGGGCAACTGACGCCCCGAACAGTCCTTCCCGGAGGATGTGGAAATGACAGCTGGCGAGCCATTTTTGACTTGGAACCTCTTCGCGACGGCGATCGGCATACCCGCTCTTGGCTGGTGGCTGTCGAACCTGATCAAGAAACGCGATGACCTAGCTCAGGAGAACATGCGGATGTGGCAGGAGGGTGCAAAGCAAAGGTCTGATAATATGTGCGCCAAGATCGATGGGCTGGATAGGAGGGTTAGCGCCTTGAGAACAGACCTGTCCTCGAAAGTAGACAACCATATATGCGAGCGCACGCACGGGGAAGTGGATAAGAAGATCGAGAAGATAGAAAGTAAGATCAAGGTGTGGACGTGATGGCAAGCCGTAGCCCATTGGCCCTTATCCCGGAGATGCGGGAGCTTTACAAGGCGTTCTGCGCGGAGATGGACAAGGCTGGAATATCATGGATTACGACATGCACGAGGCGGACACAGGCCGATCAGGACGAACTTTACGCCAGGGGGCGAAGCAAGCCCGGCCAGATCGTGACGTGGACCCGCAAGAGCAGGCACATCGACGGCGAGGCCTTCGACATCTGCATCCTGAAGAACGGAAAACTTTGCTGGGACATATCGAACGGGGACTGGAAGAAGGCCGGCGAGATCGGCCGGAAGCTCGGCCTGGACTGGGGCGGTTCCTGGACCCGCAACAAGGATTTCCCGCATTTTCAGTACATAAAACCGAAAACGGTGGAGACATGAAAAGACTCATGTGCATCGCGCTGGCCCTGGCCCTGCTGCCGGTTATCCAGGCCTGCCAGCCCACGGCCGCCATGCTGGACGCTGAACGGGATTATTACCGATACAACGCAGAGATCATGAAGGCGCGGTCCGTGCCAAACAAACCGCTCCTTGAAATCAAGGCGATGGACCCGAAGAAGGACATGGTCTTTTCCAACGTCGCCTCGATTGTCGTCTACGCGCCACCGCAGCAGGGAGAGCAGGTTTTCATCCCGCAATTCCGACAGGTCGACTATTCCGAAAAGTGGATACCGGCCGTGACGGGCATCGCGGCCGGCCTGATCGGCGTCGGCGGGATGGGCTGGATGGCCCACGAGCTGAAAGGCATCAACAGCGGCACAAACTATAACATGTACGGCCAGGGCAGTTCTGTCAAGACGCAGGGCGGGACGACGGCCAACCTGACGAATTCGACGACCGGGACGGTGGGCGCGATGGATGCGACATCGACACCGACTGTCGTGGAACAGCCCGCGCCGATCATCGTCACCCA
>JAXDCM010000095.1:0-4912 GCA_034677965.1 Syntrophales bacterium | reverse complement strand
CCCCCCATGGTAGGACATCCCGCTGATCCCCACAAAATGGAATCCCCCGCTGAATTGAAACGGGAAGATGATCTCCAGCGGATGATGCAAGTAGTAATGGGGGTTGTAGAAAAAGACATAGCCCAGGCGGCCGCCGAGGATCACCCCGAGGATGGCCCAGACGAAGTAATCCTGGATCGTCTCCGTCGTGTAAGGCAAATTTTCCCGCCGGATGCGGTATGTGACGAGGAGGTAGATGCAGGCAAAGGCCGCCAGGTACATCAGGCTATACCAACGCAGTTGAAAGGAGCCGATTTGGAACAGGTACGGGCTCAGGTGCGCCGGCAGGTTTTGCCAGGCGGCGATCCATGTCTCCATTTCAGTAGGCTTCTCCCTTCAACTCCTCCACATAAAGCTGGGCCGAAAAGGCGGCCGTTGCCCCATCGCCGCAGGCGGTGACGACCTGCCGCAGACGCTTGGCGGTGCAGTCCCCGCAGGCGAAGATCCCGGGGACGGAAGTCCGCATGTGCGCATCCACGGTGATGTAGCCGCTCCCGTCCAGCGAGACCAGCTTCCGGAAGGGGGCCGTATTCGGTGTGAGGCCGACGAAGATGAAGACGCCGCTGACGGGAAGGGTCCTCTTTTCCCCCGTTTTGACGTCCTTCAGGCGAATCTCCTGGATCAGGTCGAGGCCATCGATCGCATCGACGACGGAATTCCATGCAAAGACGATTTTCTCGTCGGCAAGGGCCCTCTTCTGAAGAATCGCCGTCGCCCGCAGCCGGTCCCGCCGGTGGATCACCGTGACCTTCTTCACGAAGCGGGTGAGATAGATCGCCTCCTGAATTGCCGTGTCCCCTCCCCCGACCACCGCCACCTCCCGGTTCCGGAACAGAGGGGCATCGCAGGTGGCGCAGAAGGAGACGCCGCGGCCGATGAAGCGTTCCTCGCCCGGAACGCCAAGCCGGCGCCAGGCCGCTCCGGTGGCGAGGACCAGAGAAAGCGCCCCGTAGCGCTGTTCGCCGGCGACGACCTCCCATCCGTTTTGATCCCCGAACCGGGCCTGCGTCACTTCCGTCACGTCTCCGGACGCGTTCTGCAGACCGAACCCGACGGCCTGCGTCTTGAAACGCTCGATCAGCTCGAAGCCGTTGATCCCGCCTGGGATCCCCGGATAGTTCTCAATGATGTCGGTCGCCGTGATCTGGCTCAAATTGGATGCGCCCTCGATCGCAAGCGTCCGCATGTCCGCCCGCGCGGCGTACATCCCCGCAGTGAGTCCGGCCGGACCGCCGCCGATGATCACAATATCATAAGGTGAACCGGGGGCCGTGTTTTCAGACATGTTTCATATCTCCTTTCACAAATTGCTTTGTTCGGTATTAAATCTTGAAAACGCTCGTTTGTAAAGCCGGAAAAGATGACCCTGGAGAACATGACTACTGAAAAAATTCCGAAATAGATATTGCCGATCGTGCCGGATGATGATTCCGACCTATCTTGGTTTATCTATCTTGGTTTATCCTTGACAGGGAATGCCCGTTTGCCTATATTGCCCGCGCTTTCGTTCATGCCCTTGATGATCCGCCCCAGGAGGGAACCCATGCCGGAGAATCCTCTGCACCTGCTTCTGAACCCGAAATCCATCGCTGTTGCCGGCGCCGGCAACAATCCGCTGAACATGGGGACGCTTCAAGCGCTCGCCATCCTCAAGGACGGCTACACGGGGAAATTCTACCCCGTCCATCCAACCGAGAAGACCGTCCTCGGCCACCCAGCCTGCCCATCGCCTCTCGATCTTCCCGAAGCCCCGGATCTTGCGATGCTGGTAGTGCCGACCGCTCACGTCGTTTCGGTTTTCGAAGACTTCGCGAGGATCGGCACGAAACGGGCGATCATCATCAGCGCCGGTTTCAAGGAAACCGGCGAATCAGGGCGGGCGCTGGAGGACCGGCTTCGGGAGATCGCCGCGACCCACGGCATCCGTTTCCTCGGCCCAAACTGCATGGGGATCGTGAACACGGCCATCTCGCTCAACATGACCGTGGCCACCCTGGAGAAGCGGCCGGGGATGCTCGGAATGGCCTCCCAGAGCGGCACCTATATCACGCAGACCCTCGCCTACTTGCGCGAGCGCGGAATCCGGTTCAGCAAAGCCGTCAGCTGCGGCAACGAGGCCGACATTGATATCATCGATGCCCTGCAATACCTCGGGGAAGATGAGCAGACCAAGGCGGTCATCCTCTACATCGAGGGGATTCGCAACGGCCGCCGGTTCATCGAAACCGCGCAGAAGATCACCCCGAAAAAGCCGGTCCTTGCCCAGTATGTGGGCGGTTCGGCCGCCGGCGCCCGGGCGGGCCTGAGCCACACCGGCGCCCTGGCCGGCCCTGATTATCTCTACGAAGGGATCTTCAAACAGTGCGGAATCATCCGTTGCCACTCCGTCGAGGATCTCTACGCACACGGGTGGGTCCACGCCGCCCAGCCGCTTCTTCGTGGGCGGCGGCTTGCCGTCGTCACAAACTCCGGTGGGCCCGGAACCGCCATCTCCCATAACGCCGATCGGGGCGGCATGACGGTCCCCCGTTTCTCCGGGGCGCTGCAAACCAAAATACGGAATCTCATCCCCGGCCATGCCTCCAGCGCCAATCCGGTGGATCTCACGTTTCATTTGGACATGAAGCTTCTGGCCACAACCATCCCGGAAATGATCATGGAGAGCGGCGAGGCGGATGCCGTTATCGTCCACGGCGCCATGAATTCCGGCTTCATGAAGGTCGCCTATCCGCACGTCCGCGAAATCCTGGGGAACATCCCCCTGGAAACCTTCCTGGAACTGAATGCGGTGGACATGACCGCCGCCGTGGAGCTTCCCCGGAAATACGGTCTGCCGCTGGTGGTCTCCTCCTTTTTCGGCCGTGAGGACAACAATACTTCATTCTACATGGATCACGATGTCCCGGTCTTCGACTCGCCCGAAAAGGCGGCTCGGGGGATGGTCTCGCTCCTCCGACATCTGGAGATCCGTGGACGCAAACCGGTCGAACGGCCGCCGCTGCCCCCGGAGCATCCGGAGGCCGGCGAACTCATCCGCACGGCCCTGGCCGAAGGACAGAAGGCGCTCGACGAGCACCAGTCCAAACGAATCCTGGCCTGCTACGGCGTTCCCGTTGCGCGGGAGCAAATCGCGGAGACCGAAGAGGGGGCCGTGAAAATCGCGGACGACATCGGGTTCCCCGTCGTCGCCAAGGCCTGCGCCTGGGAGATCCTGCACAAGTCCGGGAAAGGATTGATCGCCCTCAACATTCGAACGAAAGCGGCCCTCCGCGATGCCGTCCGTAGAATCCGTGCCGCCGCAGGCCGGGAGATCCCCATCCTGATCCAGGAGATGGTCGCGGGTGAACGTGAACTCGTCGCGGGAATGATCCGCTTTCCCGGTTTCGGCCCCTGCGTTCTGTTCGGTCTGGGCGGCGTCTTCACGGAAGCGCTGAACGACGCTTCCTTCCGGGCGGCGCCGCTGGGGCCCTCCGAGGCGGAGGAGATGCTGACCAACATACGGGCAAAGGCGCTTCTGGGCGAATTCCGGGGCCTTCCGGCCGTGGACTCGACCGCCCTAGCCACGATCCTGCAAGCGGTGGGAACGATCGCATTGCGCCATCCGCAGATTGCGGAGATGGATCTGAACCCGATCATCATCTCGGGAAATCGGCCTGTCGTCGCCGATGCCCTCTTTGTCCTGAAGGCGTAAAAAGATGATCACCGCTGTCATTTACGGAAATTTGGCTCGCGGGAGAGGAGGACCGGCGAACTGCTTCCTGAAAAACCCTTCGATCCGCAGGGTTCTGGTGCTCGATCCCGGCAATGGTTTATCTCTGCCTTCGGGCTGCGAGGCCTTCCGCTGTGATGGACCCGTTTCCGGCCGGACCTGGAATACCCTTTTATCCGATGTTTCAACACGCTACATTCTTTATCTCTTCCGTGCGGACATACGGATCGACCCTCATGCCCCGGAGAGGCTGATCGCCGCAGCCGCGGCAACCAGGGCAGGAATGGTTTATGCGGACTACGCCGAGCCGATCGGGAAAAGCCTTCGGGAACATCCGTTGAACGATTATCAGACGGGGAGTATCCGCGATCGCTTCGATTTCGGACCGATGATCCTGATATCCACCGCCGCCGCCCTCCGGGCGCTCCGGAAATACGGCGAGATTCCCCCATTCCAGTGGGCAGGCTGGTACGACCTCCGGCTGAAGATTTCGACGGACCGCAGGCTCTTCCATCTCCCGGAGCGACTTTCCGTCGTGAAGAAATCCTCGGAAAAACAGGATGCGATGCGGGTCCATTCCCGGGCACGGGAGAGACACTTCGACTATGTTGATCCCCGGAACCGGCTGTTCCAGCAGGAGATGGAGGAGGCGGCAACGCTTCACCTGAAACGAATCGGGGCCTGGCTCCCCCCATCGTTCCGGAATGTCCCGGCATCGGACCGATTCTTTCCCGTCGAGGCCAGCGTGGTCATGCCCGTTCGAAACCGGGCCCGAACCGTGGCCGACGCAGTGGGAAGCGCCCTCTCACAACGGACCGATTTTCCCTTCAACATCATCGTCGTGGACAACCATTCGACGGACCGGACGACAGTCATCCTCGCAAATCTTGCCGACCGCCATCCCGCATTGAAACACATCCTCCCGAAACGGCGCGATCTTTCCATCGGCGGCTGCTGGAACGAAGCCGTTTTTTCGAAGGAGTGCGGCCGATACGCGGTTCAGCTCGATTCGGATGATCTCTATCGGGGGGATACCGTCCTTCAGCGCCTCGTCGATTCGCTTCGCCGGGGGAATTGCCCGATGGTCGTCGGCTCCTACACCATCGTCGATGAGAACCTGAAAGAGATCCCTCCGGGACTGATCGACCACCGGGAGTGGACGGA
>JAXDCM010000094.1:0-3283 GCA_034677965.1 Syntrophales bacterium | reverse complement strand
GGATCCCTTTCGCCTTGTCCTCACTGACCAGGCCGCAGGTCTTCACTCCGATCTGATCGTAAAGCGTTCCGCGAACCTTCGTGCCGATCTTGTGCACCTTGTCCTCATACACCCCCAGGCCCGATTTCACGGCCAGCCCAGCCAGCTCCTCCGCCGTTTCCTTTTTTTGAAGCTCCCAGCCCACGGCCAGGACCATCTCGTCTACCTTCTCCTGCGGCCAGTATTCCACAGTCTTGAATGCCGCCCGTGCCTTCTTGTACATCTCCTGAATATTGTCTTCCATGTCATACCCCCTCGTAAATAAAGGAAAATTTCAAGCCGCGATCATGATCACCGGGACCCCACCCGTCCAAAAGGGCGGGTGGGAAAGTCGGAAATCGTCAAATCTTCCGTTTGGGATCGTCGATCTCTTCCACAATCGCCCAACCGGAACCCTTGATTTTCTGCCGTTCGAGGAAAATCTGCTTCCACTCCTCAGGTGTCTGCGCCACCATCGCCTTGGCAATTTTCTTCCGTTCCTTCAGCGTCGGGACAGGCCGGTCCGCCGGCCCGTCATACCACTTCTCCGGTGTCAGCGTCTGACCCAGGCGAACCGGCTCTTCCCGTTCGATCTCCTCGCAGTAATGGGCGCCGGCCGCGAAGGCGCGGGTCGCGGCCAGGATTCCCCAGGTCGCTTCAGGGGTGAAGCCGAGGTCGAACATCACCGCACCGGTGGCGCCCAGAAGATCGATGTCGACCGGCTTCTTGCTCAATTTCTTCGCCGCCTTCACGATCTCCTTCATCAAGGAAACGTATTGGCCCGCCACACCCAGCTTCTCGGCCCGGGCGATCATCCGCTTCGCCATCGGGTCCTTCAGCATCAGATCCGAGACGCCCAGCGCGGGATTGTCCAGCCTTGATTTGATCACCTCCCTGACCACATCGGAAAGCGGCTTGCCTTCCTTTTTCTGTCGGGCAAGAATGCCGTCCATCATCTTCCCGATTTCCTGGTAGGCGCCATAGGCATGGCCGAAGGCGAGGATCGAGGCGCCGGCAGCCTGGGTCAGCAATGTCTTTCCGCTCGCGACGATCCGCGAGATGTTTGCCGGCGAGGATAGGCCGTCCTCCAGCATGCAGACCATGACGTAGTTGAGCATCTTGTCTTCCTCGACCAGCGGGATCCTTGCCTGAAAGTCGACGAAGAGAACATCCGTCAGACCGTACCCCTGCTCCACCAGCTCGGTCGTATCGTAACCGCGGGCCACGATGCGGTGGACGTTCTTGTAGGCCACCTCGGACACCCACTGGAAGCGGGCACGCCTGTCGTCGAAAGGAACTGTTCCCCGCTCGCGGGTCCGGTAATTAAAATTGAGTCTCGGATCGTCTAAATTATCCATTTTTTGTATTCTCCTTCCTCTTTCTGCTTACGGGCGTAGTCCTGTCTCTCGGCCTGGCTCGGAACTTCACGGTCGGCGGGCCCGGTGTATTTGATCATGGAAAGATCCAGCATCTGGACCATGGGTTCGCGCCGCGAGGCTGCCCAGGCGCGCCCCTTCTTCATCGTAAAGGTGGCATGGGCCGCGCAACTGAAACCGCGGCAGACGCAGCCGATGCACCAGGCCGCGTTGGGGGAGAAACCCAGCTCCGCCAGCGCCGTGTTGCCGGCGCCGATCATGTTCACCGATACATAGTCCTTCCCTTCCTTCTTCCTGCGGGCATTGAAATGCTTTTCAATGGAGCGCTGGAGGGCGAGATAGACACCGCTACAAAGCTGCTCGTGCTTGATGTGCGTCGGTTCCGCGCGCGGATCCCCGTCGAGATGCTGCGGCTGGCCCATCCCCATGACGGCCAGACCCGCATCCATGTATTCGTCGACCAAAATCTTGCCCATCTCCTCGAGGGTTTTCCCCTCCACGCGGGCCCGTTCGATGTACTTGTGCATCATGTAGCCGTGCGCCGCACCCGGACCGTGGGCCGATCCAAAGGTCATCACGGCCGAGGCGATGGCTGCAGGCAGGTTGGGCCGGCCGCCGATCACGGCGATCGCCGACGCCGCCGACGGCGACATCGAATGCTCCAGGAACTCGCCCGTTTCGTAACGCAGCATGTCCGCCTCGTTCTCCGCGGGGATACGGTTCTGGTAGAGGATGAAGAGCGCATCGTAAAACGTGTAGCCCGCCTCGGCCAGATCACTGACATTGTAACCCCTTAAAACCGTCTTCTCCTCCGTCTTGTACGAAATTGCTGTCTTTCTCTTCACTAAAGGTTTTCTGTCCATTCAATCGCCTCCAAATATGTTTTCTATGAGATCACCCTGTTGTGTTTCATCATCCCAATCACCCGTCGGTCCTTTTCACAAAAAAAGAGTAATGTTCCTCTTAACGAAGTCTGTTTTGTATCGGCATGAACATCGGATCAGATGAGGCAGAAATATAGAAAATGAAATATACATTCGTCAAATTAATAATAATCATGTTTTTAATAACAAATCACACCTTGCACGACACCTTATCTCCAGGAAACCTCTCGACCTCCCCTCCCTGAGCCGGCAAATCGAATCCGACGCTTGACATTTAGTATATGAAAGAATAGAAAACAAAATCAAACTGATAATAGTTATACTGCCATTGTAAATGCTTATACGACCGGTCCGGGCAGGCCATGCAAACCTCTCCAATGGACATGCGCATGGAAAGAAGCCGGCCGCACGCTGCTATTGTTTTTGCCAATGAATGTATCAATATTATTGAATTGACCCCCCACCGGAATGGGTTGATGATATTCGGGCGTGGTCTTCTTCTCGAAATGTGAGCTGCTACTCCACGTCTCTTCTTTGGGAGAAAGGAGGTGATGAGCCGAGATATCCTTGGGAGCGTCACGGGCAGGAAAACCCGCTGTGCGTATTGGTCATGACCTGTAAATAACGATGTTTTCCCTGTCGGATCGTCGCTGAGCCGTCAGAGCAGAGTTAAGAGAATTCATCTTAACCCTGAAGTTGAGGAGGAAAAACTATGAAAAGAGTGATCGGAGTTTTAGTCATTGCCATGTTTTTGGCAGGATTCGGTTTTGCGGACTTTTCACAGGCGGCGGCTGCGCCACAACTCAAGTGGAAGATGCAGAGTTCCCACCCCGCGGGAGCCCCCCAGATTGAATTGCTGAATAGGATGGCAAACGACATCGACAAGATGTCCAACGGCAGATTGAAGATCGAGATTCTCGCAACCGGCGCCATCGTCAAACCCTTCGAACTGATTGACGCCGTGGACAAGGGCATCGTCGAGTCCGGCCAGTTCTGGACCCATTA
>JAXDCM010000093.1:0-2562 GCA_034677965.1 Syntrophales bacterium | reverse complement strand
TACCGGAGTGCGACCAGATTCTGCCGGCCAAGCCGCGCCAAAACCTCTTCGTCCCGCGGGATAAACTTCCCCTCGCCATGGCGGACGGGGAGATAGATGGACTGGAGACCCCCTGTGAAAATGCAGGGGCAGACCGGATCGACGCGGAGATGGACCCAGCGATCCTCGAAACGGCCCGAGTCGTTGAATGTCAGCGTGACCGTCTGCCGGTCGTACCGGTCGTCGAACCCCGGCAGCATCCCCAGTTTGACCAGAAGCTGGAAACCGTTGCAAACGCCGAGGATCAGTTTTCCCTGTCCGATGAAACGGATGAACTGGGCGAAGAGGCGCTCCCGGGTTCCGGCAACGGAGGCGTGTAGGATCCGATTGGCCCCCGCCTTGGCCGAGCCGAGGTCGTCTCCGTCGAGAAATCCGCCGGGCAGATTCAAAAAGTCGTAATCGTCGAGCCGTTTCGTTCCGCAGAGCAGTTCGCTGATGTGGACAATATCCACCTCATCGAATCCGGCGACACGGCAGGCATGCGCCATCTCCATTTCACAGTTCGTCCCGTTGCCGGTGATGACAATCGCGCTGATTCTTTTCGGCATTTTCCCCTGCCTTCGTCGAGGCCGTCCTTTGAGGATTTGGCCTCTGTTCCGCTCTGACCCGCCGTTAGAACGCGAGTGGTTTCTGCCAGGCCGATTTGAGGTCGGCCAGTTTTTCCGTGAGGATGTTTTCCCCGTGGAGACCCTCGATCCGGAGGATTGGCTCCGGGATCACCCGGCCGATCCTTGCGAAAACGGACCCGGCAAGAGCGTCTTCGAAGGCTTGCCTCGATTCCGGCCGGACCGTAACGATAAAACGGCTCTGTGATTCCGAGAAGAGGAGCTCGTCGTTGCGGTCGATTCCTTCGGCCGGAACGGCCTCCAGATCGACGGCAAGACCGAATCCGCCGGCGAAGGCCGTTTCCGCCAATGCCACGCCAAGCCCGCCGTCCGAGCAGTCATGGCAGGAGGCGACAAGGCCCTCACGGATCGCATGCCCGAGCTTTTCGTAAAGTGCCTTTGCCGTTTTCGGATGCACCCGCGAAACGCCGTTTCCAATCTTCCCATGGAAGGCGTACCATTCGGAGCCGCCCAGTTCCCGATATGTTTGCCCCAGCAGATAGACGAGGTCCCCCGGTTTTTTCACGTCCATCGTCACGGCCTTCCGGACATCCTCCATCTTCCCCAGGACCGAGAACAGAAGCGTCGGAGGGATCGAGATCCGGATTTCTCCGATCTGGTAGTCGTTCTTCATGCTGTCCTTTCCCGAGATGCAGGGGACGCCGTAGGAGGTCGTGAGCTCGAAGAGGGCCTCATTCGCGCGGACGAGCTGCGCGAGCTTGTACTCCCCGTCGGGATTTTTTTCGGACCGGATCGGGTCGCACCAGCAGAAATTATCCAGCCCCGCCAGTCGCTCGAGTGGCGCCCCGACCGCAACCGCGTTCCGGACCGCCTCGTCGATCGCGCAGGCCGCCATGTGATACGCGTCGATATCGCTGTATCGGGGGCAGATGCCGTTCGCGACGACGATCCCTTCGAACGAGTCGAGCAACGGCCGGATCACCGCGGCGTCGCTTGGGCCGTCGTTGAGGATGCCGGTCATCGGTTTGATCACACTTCCCCCCTGCACCTCGTGGTCATACTGGCGGACGACCGACTCCTTGCTGCAGATATTGAGTCTGGAGAGCATCCTCTTGAGTGCAGCGCCCAGATCCGCCGGCTCGGGAAAATCCGGTTCGGCGTGAGACGGGTCAGCCCAGCGGGCCCGGAGATTCATCTGCGGGAGACCCTCATGCAGGAAATCCATGCCGATATACGCTACGGTCTCTCCTCCGTAGCGGACGTGGAACCATCCTGAATCGGTGTAGCGGCCGAGAACGGTGGCCTCCACGTCCATCCTGCGCGCAAGGGCGAGGAATTCGTCGATCGCTTCCGGCGCCACGGCCAGGGTCATCCGTTCCTGGGATTCCGAGATGAGGATCTCCCATGGATTCAGTCCCGGATACTTCAGCGGCGCCCGGTCCAGATCCAGTTCGCAGCCGCCGGAGATCCGCGCCGTCTCTCCCACGGCGGAGGAGAGTCCGCCCGCACCGTTGTCGGTGATCGCGCGGTAGAGACCCCGGTCCCGGGCCACGAGCAGGAAATCGGTCATCTTCTTCTGCGTGATTGGGTCGCCGATCTGGACCGCCGTGACCGGAGAGCCCTCGTGCAGTTCCTCTGAAGAGAAGGTCGCGCCGTGAATCCCGTCCTTGCCGATGCGGCCTCCCGTCATCACGATGCAATCCCCGGGCAGGATCTCCTTTGTGTGACTGTACTTTCCGTTGATTCGGGCCGGCATGATTCCGCCGGTGCCGCAATACACGAGGGGTTTTCCGAGGTAGCGCTCGTCAAATACCAGACAGCCGTTCACCGTCGGGATGCCGCTCTTGTTCCCTCCATGTTCCACCCCTTCCCGGACCCCTTCGTAGATCCGCCGCGGGTGGAGAATCCGCTTCGGCAGGGGTTTTTCATAGTCGGGCGGGGCGAAGCAGAAGACATC
>JAXDCM010000092.1:0-8844 GCA_034677965.1 Syntrophales bacterium | reverse complement strand
GGACGATCGGTTCGCCGGGGTCGCTTCCGGCGATGCTGCACGGCTGGGTGACGCGGGCGTGGTTGGAGAAGCAGCACCCGAAATGGCTCCATGAGATGGAGGAGTCCGGACAACTCGTGGTCTACGGAGAAGAAAAGAAAACGAGGCACGTTTGAAAACGGTCCGCGATCCGGGACGCAGCGATACCGGAAATCCCCAAGGGTTCCGGGCGCAATCCGACGGAAAAGAATAGGAATTGAAATCAGTAAAGCGAGGATTGGTTCATCGCCGGCCGGTCCCCGCTTTTTTTTGTGCAAAATCCGCTTGATCCGGAAGGCGCTGAAAAGGCGAAAGGGTGAATTTACATTCCGTATGCCTTGTAGCAGGTGCGGCAGGATTCACAAAGGGGAGGCGGTTCAATGATTTCCTGGAGTGCGGCGCCCGGGTTGGACACGGCGTCGAATATCGAAGCGGCGTTTCTCTGGGCCCTGAGCCGTTCCTCGAAAACCTTCCGGAAGGATCGATAGGCTTCCTTTCCCCAGACGGCGGGCAGGTCTTCCTCATGGATGTTCCCGAAAATCAGGGGGTCAACCGTGTAATCCCTGTTCAAGAAGATGCGCGGAATTTTCCCCTTCTTGGGAAGGCGCAGATACATGCAGGGGACGATTGAGCCGTCGACGGAAAAGAAAAGGCTATGGTGCGGCTCCGCCTTGCAGACGGGAATCTCTTCCGTCTTCAAAGGGGAGCAACGGACGGCGATTTTCATCTCCTTGCCCAAGCGCAGGATGTCGTCGACGGCATCCTGAAAAGCCGGTGTCGGCGACTCATGATAAAAGGTGCGCAGAATATTCCAACGGTCCTCCGGGAGGTAGTCCAGGTTCTTGAAGAAGACTTCGTCTGCGCCCAAGGTGGCGGCGGCGGAGACAACCCGGCTGAGGCTGCCCATGTTCAGCCGCGTCATGAACAGGGAGAGCCTGACCGATGGCTTCTCACACTTCAGGCTCTTCTTCAAATCGATGAGATGTTGAATTTGCTCCAGGATTTGATGGAGCTCGGAACTCATCCGCCGATTTTCCCCCTCGGCCGCCGGGATTTCCTCCAGGTTGAAGGTGATGAAATCGAGCTTCTCCTCGACAAGCAGTCTCGATATTTCGGGGGTCAGATAAAACCCGTTGGTTGCCAAACCGGTCAAGCATTCAGCCTGCTTGGCCATCTGAAACATGGCCGGGAAATTTTCATTTTCGAGGGGATCTCCCCATCCCTGGAAGATCACCCTCTTCACTTTCGGAAAATGTAGAGAAATTTTTCGATAGGTGTCGAGCGGCATGTTCTGAAAGAGCCATTTTTCCGCAAACACGGCGCGCGGGCAGATTTGACATTCCAGCGAGGAATAGGAAGAAACCTCGATCCGGAAGGTGTCAAATTCCCGGCGGTCCCGTTTAAATAATTTTGCCAGTTCCGACAGCATCATGGGCGTTCAAAACAAGGGGAGGGGAGGGCATCATAAAGGTTTGATTTTGCCTTTCGTTCGATGCGCCCTTTTTATCCCTGAGACAGCAGAAATTTCACCTCCCTGTCGTCAAACGACAGGAATTCCCCGGTGATTCCGTCTCCCGCTTTCGAGGCCAAGAAAAGAACCAATTTTGCCGGTTCGTCGGGGGAATGCAGGAGCCCCTCTTCCTTGAGGCGTTCGAACATGTCGGTTCCGATGGCCTTCGTTCCCGCTTTGCGGATCTCTTCCTGCATCCGGGTATCCATGACGCCGGGGTGGATCGCGTTGACCTGAATGTTGAACTCCTTGAGCTCCCTCGAAAGCTGTTTGGCGAAACTGATCATTCCCGCCTTCGCCACCATGTATGGGGTCATGTTCGGCCTCGGCGTCAGCGTCGTGGCGATATTGATGATTTTTCCGGATTTCTTCTCCATCATCGTCGGAAGAACGGTCTTGGAACATAGAAAAGCCGTGGTCAGATTGACCCGTAGGGTTTCCTCCCATTCCGCCAGGGAGATCTCGTGCGTCGGAGCGATCGGCCCCCGGGAGCCGGCGTTGTTGACCAGAATGTCGATCGTTCCATAGGTTTCCAGGACTTTCCGAATCAAGCTGCGGACCTGAGCCTCATCGGAAACGTCGGTCTTGACGGCAATCGCATTTTTTCGCAGGATTCTTAGCTCCTGAGCCACATGTTCGATCTGTGTTTCATTGTGGGCGGCTATAACGACATTCGCCCCCTCCTTCCCGAAAAGAAGCGCGACGGAGCGTCCCAATCCTCGTCCGCCACCGGTGACGATCGCCACTTTATCCTGCAATTTCATTCGAATAAACCTCTTGCACTCCAAATTTCGTTTTTCGAAACCACCCATTCCGTCACTTTGCCCGGCAAATGTTCATCCGATGCGGTTTTCATTTTCAGGACCGGACGATGGCCGTTTCGGATCTTGTCCGAGCAGCATGGTGATGATGTGGTTGAGCGTCCGGCTGGGGCGCATGGCCGCTTCGGTCTTGTCGCGGTCCGGACGGTAGTAGCCGCCCATGTCCACCGGTTTTCCCTGCGCACCGAGCAATTCGGCGTTGATCCTCTCTTCGTTTACCTGCAAATGCCCGGCCGCCTCGGCGAACCTTTCTCTCAGAACGGCGTCTCTTTCCTGAGCGGCGAGCTCCTGCGCCCAATACAAGGCCAGATAGTAGTGGCTGCCCCGGTTGTCTATTTCGCCTACCTTGCGGCCCGGCGACCTATTGTTGTCCAGGAGCTTTTCTATGGCCCGGTCCAGCGTTTCGGCCAGCAGCAGGGCGCGACCGTTCCCGAAGGTGTGGCCGAGATGTTCGAGTGAAGCCGCCAGCGCGCAGAATTCCCCGAAGGAATCCCAGCGGAGGTGTCCCTCCTTTTGGAATTGTTGCACGTGCTTCGGCGCGGAGCCGCCGGCGCCGGTCTCGAAAAGACCTCCTCCCGCGAGCAGCGGAACGATCGACAACATCCTGGCGCTGGTGCCGAGTTCGAGTATCGGGAACAGGTCGGTCAGATAGTCGCGCAGAACGTTGCCGGTCACCGAAATCGTGTCTTCGCCTCTGCGGATGCGCCCCACGGTGTAGCGCAGCGCTTCTGTCGGTGACAGGATCAGGATCGTGAGGCCGGAAGTATCGAAGTCCTTCAGGTGCCTTTCCACCTTGGCGATGACCCGGACGTCGTGGGCTCGTTCTCTGTCCAGCCAAAATACGGCGGGCACCCCGGTGGCCTTCGCGCGTATGACGGCTAGCTTTACCCAGTCTTGAACAGGGAGATCCTTTACCCTGGACATACGCCAGATGTCGCCGGTTTCCACGGCCTGTTCGATCAAAATCATGCCGGTGGCGTCGGTCACCCGCATCGTGCCGTCCGAGGGGATCTCGAAAGTGGTCTGGTGCGAACCATACTCTTCGGCCTCCTGGGCCATCAGTCCGACGTTGGGCACCGAACCCATTGCGGCGGGGTCGAAGGCGCCGTTGCGACGACAGTCCTCCATGATCTCTTTGTACACCGTGGCGTAACAACGGTCCGGTATCAACGCCTTGGTCTCCTGGAGCCGGCCATCGGCATTCCACATCTTGCCGCCGTCACGCACCACCGCCGGCATCGAAGCGTCGATGATGATGTCGCTCGGGACATGCAGGTTGGTCATGCCCGCGGCGGGATCGACCATGGCCAGCGCCGGGCGGCCGGCATAGACCGCGTTGATGTCGGCCTCTATCTCGGTCCGTTTTTCCGCGGTCAGGGATTCCATTTTTTTGTAGAGGTCGCCCATGCCCATATTGGGGTTGACGCCCAGCGACGCGAATGTTTCTGCGTGCTTGCGGGAGACGGCCTCGAAGAACACCGAGACGGCATGGCCGAACAGGATGGGATCCGAAACCTTCATCATCGTCGCTTTCAGGTGCACCGAGAGCAGCAGGCCGGATTTCCGGGCTTCTTCCATCTGATCCGAATAGAACTTGCGAAGGGCCTTCACGCTGATGAATGTGCCGTCAACGATCTCGCCCCTTAAAACTTTTACCGTTTTCAGCAAGGTGGCTTTTCCGCCAGAGACAAGCTCTATTTTCAGTTCGCCGTCCTTCTCCATACAGACGGATTTCTCGTTGCCGTAGAAATCGCCGCTTTCCATATGTGCCACATGCGCCTTGCAGTCCGGGCTCCAGGCGGAAAGCTTGTGCGGGTGCTTCCTGGCAAAATTCTTGACCGAGAGCGGGGCACGGCGGTCGGAGTTGCCTTGGCGCAGCACCGGGTTGACGGCGCTTCCAAGCACCTTGGCATAGCGTTCCCTGATCTCCTTCTCCAGAGGCGTGATGGGGTTCTCCGGATAATCCGGCAGTTTGTATCCCTGCGACTGCAACTCCGTTATGGCGGCCTTCAACTGCGGCACGGAAGCGCTGATGTTCGGAAGCTTTATGATGTTTGCGTCGGGATTCTGCGTGAGCTCGCCGAGCCCGGCGAGGTGGTCGGGGATGCGCTGAGCGTTCGTGAGATCCTCGGGAAAATTGGCCAATATCCGGCCGCCCAGAGAGATGTCGCCGGTCTCGATCTCGATTCCGGTGCCCTTGGTGAAGGCGCGGACGATGGGCAGCAGGGAATAGGCGGCCAGCGCGGGGGCTTCGTCTGTTTCGGTCCAAATAATTCTATTTAGAGGCATGATCTCTTCCTGGTCTCGGTCGTCTGGATCCCAGTCTAATCAAGGCAACTTGGTATCATTTCCACGGAACGGCCGGCCGAGGGCTATGCGTTGAGATTATGGGAAAAAATAGCCGTTGTCAAGCCAACGGCTTTTCCTTGATCCACCACCAACATTTTATGTTGATTGAATTTACAACATAAACGGCGATTGTTCCGGTGCAGTGAGGTGAAAGATAATGTGCCGCATACGTCCATCCTGTCAAGGTTTGCTCAAAGTTGGTGGTGGAGTTTGGTTTTTAGGTGAATGCCCCAGGATGATTTGCTCTTGACATTGCCCCAAGATTGACTTGACAAGGCTGAGGGAGGTCCATAGAATACGAACCGTTTCGTGTCTTGTTCCAGCGGCGATACAAGGGAGCGCCTCATTCCTCACGAATGAGAGAGGGCGGGAATTTTCCCCGACATGCAAAGGGTCTTCCGCGGCTGAATCGACATGACCGAGAAACGAAGAACACCGAAGATCCATCTTTCCCCGCTGAATCCGGAAGAAAATCCTGCCCCTATCGTTCGGCCGTTTGAAGATCCTGCCACCCCAAAAGAACTGCGGCATGATGCCGGATATCGAAGGGCATTCTGAAGATTTTCTTCATAAACTCTTTTTTAAAAGGGGACGGCCCTGCCTGACCAAACGGTAACCAACCAACCGGATGAGCTGAAAAAGGAGGGGGAAAATATGAAAAAAGCGGTGTTTTTTTTGACGGCGTTTGTGGTTATGGGGATGCTGGCGGGTGTCGGGAACATTTCGGCAGCCGCTTATCCCGAGCGCAGCATTGAGATCATCGTCCCGTTCGGCGTCGGCGGAGGCAGCGACACGGCGGCACGGGCCGTGGCCGAAGGATTGAAGCCGCTGCTCAAGGTTCCCCTGGTGATCACCAACATGGCGGGCGGCGGTGCGACCAAGGGAATGCTCTTTGTCGCCCAGCAGCCCGCCGAGGGTTACGAGGTTCTTGCCGTCACCACGTCCCATTTGATCGATGCCGTGAAGCCGAAAACGCGGGCGCATATCCTGAGGGACTTCGATCCCCTCATGCGGATCCAATGGGATACATCGGCCGTATCGATTTCCGGAGATTCCAAATTCAAGACGCTGGCCGATCTGGTCGAATGGGGAAAGAAGAACCCCCGGATGCTGAAATTCGCCGGCACCTCTCCGGGGGGATGGGCGGAGATCCAGACGGTGGCGTTCTTCAAGAAGGTCGGCGTGGACGTCACGTTCGTCCCGTTCGATTCCGGTGCGGAGATCAAGGCGGCGATCATGGGCGGTCACATCCATGGGGCGGTGGAGGAACTGGCCGAGACGCTTCCCCTGATCGAGGCCGGCAAACTGAGGTCGCTTGCGGTCATCATGGAAAAGAGGCACCCGGCCCTTCCGAATGTGCCGTGCACGGCCGAGCTGGGCATCGACTACACGCACGGTCTGATGAGGGCGTGGGCCGTGAAGAAAGGAACGCCGCCCGACCGGCAGAAATACCTTCACGATGTCATCAAAAACGCGCTGGAGGCGCCCATTTACAAGAAGTTCGTCCAGGACAATCATCTCTATGCTCGTCCGGGCTACCTTGGACCGGAAGAGACGAGGAAATACTGGGACGACGAGATCAAATTTTTCACGGACATCCTGAAGGGTCTGGGATACTGACGGATGCCCTTTTGTGGTTCCAATCCGTGGCAGGCGTGAGGGGACAGGCTTTTCTCCGCACGCCCTGAGGCTCGGGGGGGATGATGAAG
The DNA here is from genome assembly GCA_034677965.1 of Syntrophales bacterium. Lineage (GTDB taxonomy): Bacteria > Desulfobacterota > Syntrophia > Syntrophales > UBA5619 > UBA5619. The sequence continues at coordinate 2,437 of JAXDCM010000092.1, read as the reverse complement.
AAAGGTGAAATTGCGCTCAGCGCGGTCTGCCTGGTCTTTTTCGCGTTCATGTTCAACGAGGCCCTGGCCTTGCGGGGGGTGGGGCGGTTCGGGGAGGTGGGAAGCGGGTTCTGGCCTTTGCTCTCCCTGGGGATTGCAGCGGTCCTGAGCCTGGTCTGGCTCGTGACCAACCTGCGGAAGTATTCCCGGGAAAAAGAAAATGGAGCCGAGGAACCTCCGGAGGCCGTCATTGCGGCGTGGCAGCGCCGGAGAAAGATCGCGTTATGCAGCGTTTGCCTGCTGGCCTATATCGTCGTCATGCCCTGGATCGGCTTCATCCTGTCGACCCTTCTCTTCACCCTGGCTTTCGTGCTGATCCTCGGAGAAAAAAGGAAATGGGTGTTGATCTTTTCGCCGCTTCTGATCACCGTTGTCGTTGTCGTCCTGTTCGCGAAATTCATCACGATCGCCCTTCCAAAAGGGGCGGGGATGTTTGCCGAATTCAGTCGTTTCTTCTATTAACCGGTGAGGTCGCCCGACATGTTCGAACTTTACTGGAATGCCTTTGCGACGGTCCTGCTCCCGAAGAACATCCTGGCGATCTGCCTGGGAGGGCTCTGGGGATTGCTGGCCGGGGCGCTTCCCGGCATCAGCACGTCGATGGGTGTCGTCCTGCTTTTGTCGTTTACCTACACGCTGTCGCCGATCACCGCCTTTTGCATGCTCTGCGCCGCCTATTGCGGGGGGATCACCGGGGGATCGATCACATCGATCCTCTTCGGCATCCCCGGTGAGCCCTCGGCCATCCCCACCACGATCGAAGGTCATGCCCTGGCCAAGCAGGGACGGGCGGCCTATGCCCTGTGGCTGTTCATCATCTGCTCGATCGGAGGCGGGATCTTCAGCGTGTTCGTCATGATGGCGGCCACGCCCGTCATAGCGAATTTCGCGCTGCGTTTCGGTCCTCCGGAATTCTTCGCCCTCGTGGTACTGGGCCTGAGCGTCGTTTCGAGCCTCTCCGGGGGCTCCGTCGTGAAAGGATTGATTGCCTGCTTTTTCGGCCTCTTTCTGGCCACGGTCGGGACCGACGGCATCACCGGCGGGGAGCGTTTCACCTTCGGCACGACGATTCTTCTGGGAGGGATCAATTTCGTAACCGCCATGGTGGGGCTGCTGGCCGTATCCGAGATCCTGGCGGAGGCGGAGGAGCCCTTTCAGGAGTACAAAAGCTCCGTGCGTTACAAGGGTCTGCGGGATGAGCTGCCGAAGATGGAGGATTATACGAAGCACTGGTTTCTGCTGCTCCGCAGCGCGGTGATGGGGACCGTGGTCGGGTCGCTGCCCGGAGGGGGAGCCACCATCGTCTCCTTTCTGGCGTACGGGGACGCCTCGAGGTCCACGAAGCATCCGGAGAAGATCGGCAACGGCTCCGAAGAGGGGCTGATGGCCGCCGAGACGGCGAACAACGCCGGAACCGGCGGGTCCATGACCATCCTGCTGGCCCTCGGCCTTCCCGGCGGCAATGCCACGGCCATGCTGATCGCGGCCTTCATGATCCATGGGATGCAGCCGGGCCCCATGCTATACGCGTCCCGGCCGGACATCATCTACGGGATCTTCGTGGCGATGCTGATGGCCAACGTCTTCCTTCTGGGACTGACAATCATGTCGATCAAGCTGTTCCTCCAGTTGAACCGCCTGCCGTATGCCGCCTTTTCGGCGGCGATCATGATTCTCTGCGTGATCGGCGCCTTCGGGCTCAACAACAGCATGGACGATCTCTACATCATGTTTGCCTTCGGGATCATCGGGTACTTCATGAGGAAATACAAGATCCCCATTGCGCCTGCCGTCCTGGGCCTCGTGCTGGGCGATCTCGCGGAACTCTCCCTGCGGAGATCGCTCCTGCTCTCCCTCGGGGATCCGACGATTCTGGTCACCAGGCCGATCAGCCTCGTTCTGCTGTCGGCGGCCGTTTTGTCCATCCTCTGGCCCCTGCTGAAAAAGCCGAAGATGCTGAAGGGGTCTGAAAACGCCTGAGCATTGCCGGATCGACGCGAATTGAAACCATGAAAAACGCGACAAGGATATTGGCCGGTTTTGCGGCGGATGTCCGGTATGAGGCGCTGGAGACGGCCCTCATCGTCCATTTTAAAAAACTGCTGCTGGATGCCGTCGGCTGCGCCATGCACGGCTCCGCGCAGCCCTGGGCGCGGATGGTCAACCGGTTCATCAAAGAACAGCGGGGCAAGAGGGAAGCGACACTGTGGCTGCAGCGATTCCGGGGGCCGAGCGCGAACGTGGCCCTGGGCTTGGGCGTGATGATCCACGGCTTCGATTTCGACGATTATCACAACGCCAAGATCCATCCCGGGGCGCCCGTGATCCCGGCAGCCATGGCGGTCGGCGAATCGATCGGCGCTTCCGGCAAGGCGGTCATCGCGGCGATGGTCTCCGG
>JAXDCM010000091.1:0-3044 GCA_034677965.1 Syntrophales bacterium | reverse complement strand
GTCGGTCTCCCCCTCACGCCGTTTCAGGATCTCGGTTTCCGCAAGGTCCTTCTCCCGCCTCGCGGTGAGGTCGGCGATCTTCCGCCGGGAGAATTCGATTCCCTGTTCCTTGATATTGATCGTGTTTTTCGTTCCGTAGCGCTGTTCCTGTCGGGTTGAAATCCGGCCCTCGTTTTCCAGAACCTCGGCCTTGAGTTCTTCAAGGGCGGCCTCGAGGCCCTGCACTCGTGTCCGAAGTTCCGTCTCGCGGTTCCGGAATTCATTTTTCGCCTCTTCCCGGGAGGCCCGGCGGACGGACAATTCGGAACTGGTCTGCAGGGCGACCGTCAGTTCGGCCTCTTTGAGGGACTGTTTCAGGACCTTGTAATGCTCTGCCCTCTTCGCCTGCCGGGAAATCGAGTTCAGCTGGGTCTTCACCTCGCGGAGGATGTCATTCAGCCGGACCATATTCTCCCGGGTGGCCTCCATCTTCCGAACGGCGGCCTCCTTCCGGCTCTTGTACTTGGAGATGCCGGCCGCCTCCTCGATGAATTGTCTTCGATCTTCCGGTTTTGCCTCGACAAGCGAGGCGACACTGCCCTGTTCTACGAGGGAGTAGGTCCGAGCGCCGATCCCCGTTCCCATGAAAAATTCACGGACGTCCAGCAGACGGCAGGGGATTTTATTGATCGTGTATTCGCTCTCCCCGTCGCGGAAGAGGCGGCGGGTGATCATCATCTCACTGTAATCCGCGTAATCGCCGGGGAATTTCTGCTCGTCCGCCGTGAGAATCATGGAGACCTCGGCCATCCCGACGGGTGCGGCCTCGTCGGAACCGTTGAAGATCACGTCGTCCATCTTTTTCCCGCGGAGGGTCTTGACCCGCTGTTCCCCCATGACCCAGCGGATCGCATCGGCGATGTTGCTCTTGCCGCAGCCGTTCGGGCCGACAATGCCGCTGATTCCGGGAGAAAAATCGACGACGACCTTTTCCCGAAAAGATTTGAAACCGGTGATTTCCAGTTTTTTGAGTCTCATCTTTTTTAAGATCCGTTTTAATATTCGTCGGATAACGGTGTTGTGGCGAATTCTAACAGAAGAAAAAGGGCTTGTAAAGCAAAAATACAATAAGCTGTGGGGGGTGAAAAGGAAACCACAAGATGTTGTGGGGGGAGAAAGTGGAGATGGTTTCGGGGATTACCGGAGCAGGCTTTCGAGGTCAGCGATGCTGTCGAAGAGGTAATCCGGGCGGAAAGGCGAGGCATTCAGGGCATTTGTGTCGGTGACGCCGGTCATCACGAGGGCCGCCTTCATTCCGGCCTCCAGGGCCATCCGGATGTCCGTCTCCAGTCGGTCGCCGACGAGGATGCACTCCCGGGCTTGCAGCCCCATCACCTCCAGGGCCGCCTGCAGCGTGATCGGTGAAGGCTTGCCCACCACGACCTCCACCTTCCGGAGGGTCACCGCCTCGAGCGCGGCGATGATCCCGGCGCAGTCGGGAAGCTCCCCGCCCTCCACCGGACAGGTCCGGTCGGGGTTGGTGGCGATGAAGTGCGCCCCTTTCTTGATGGCCTGAAACGCGATGTTGTATTTCCGGTAATCGAAGGTCCGGTCGAAAGCGGCCACGACATACTCGATCTCGTCGGGGTTCTCGGTCAGGCGAAAGCCGGCCCGGGCCATCTCGGACACGAAGGGCAATTCCCCCATGACGAATACCCTCGCATCCGGTGCAACCCGCGTGAGGTAACGGATCAGAACAAAAGTGGAGTTCACCACCTCTTCCGGGGATGTGACGATGCCGAGACGCGTGAGTTTTGCCGCGTAGTCCTCGCGGGTATAGAGGGGTTTGTTGGAGAGGAAGACGACTTTTTTGCCTTTGTCCCGGAGGCGGCGGATTGTTTTGTCGGCGCCGGGAATCAGGCGCTCCCCCAGGTAGACCGTCCCGTCCAGATCGAAGATATACCCTTGGAACATCGCCGAGAGGACCTTTCTTTATAAGATCAATCGCCGGTGGGACACGGATCAGCCGAAGACGCCCCCCATCTTGGAGCCGGCCATCCGGTTGATGATGAACAGACAGGCCGCGCCGAGAACGATCAGGATCACGCCGAGGGCGGCCGCTTCGTTGACGGAACCGCCGATGTAGAAGTTGAAGATGCCCACCGTCATCATCTCATGGCCCGGGATGACCAGCAAAAGCGTCGCCGAGGCCTCCTGAAGGGCCAGGATGAAGGAGTAGAGCGATCCGACCAGGACCCCCTTCCAGATCAGCGGGAGTGTGACGTCCTTAAAGGTCCGGGGCTTGGTGGCTCCGACGCTTTCGGCCGCCTCCTCGAAGGATCGATGGACGATCAGCAGCGAGGCGAAGGTTCCCCGCACCGTGTACGGGAGTCGCCGGACCGCCAGTACGACGGGGATGATGATCCAGATTCCGATCAGGGCCGTGGTCATGAACGGAAAGGGTTCCCGGAAGGCCCGCATGTAGGCGATGCCGATGCCGGTCCCGGGCAAGGCCAGGATCAGCGTGGTCAGCGAGTCGAGGAGCCCCCGCCCCGGCAGTTTGGTCCGGGACATCACCCAGGCGACCGGCACCCCCACGGCGATGCAGATCGCAACCGATATCCCTGAAAAGAGAAGGCTGTTGATGATGAACTTGGGCGTCTCGAAGGCCACCCGTTCGAAATACTGAAGCGTATACTTCACCGGAAACGGGGTCAGCGCCCACCCCTTCCCGAAGGAATCCAGCGCCAGCCCCAGATAGGGGATGAAGGCCAGCAGCAGAATGATCCCCATAAAGGCCACCGCACCCACCTGCGCCGGCACCGAAAGCTTCTTCCGCTCGATGACCGAATAGGACAGGGAGCTGTAGTCCTTGATCGATACGTATTTCTTGGCGATTATCAGAAACAGGATCGCCAGGATCACCATGATCGCCGATATCACGATCCCCATCTTGAAGAGCCGCCGGTCCACGAACTGGACGATGTTCAGATAGGCTTGGGAGGCGAGCAGGTCCGAAATCCCCACCACCAGCGGCGTGGCGAAATCGGCGAACGTCCAGATGA
>JAXDCM010000090.1:0-3079 GCA_034677965.1 Syntrophales bacterium | reverse complement strand
TGTCGAGGAGCATGATCTGAAGGAGATCACCGGTCGGCCGCGTCATGTACACCTTTCCGTGAAACCCCTGCTGCACCAGCCGCGGGAGGAGTCCGGAATGGTCCATGTGGGCGTGCGTCATCAGAATAAATTCGATTTTCCGCGGATCGTAAATGTCGACATTCCAATTGCGCTGTTCGATCTCGTCGTTGCCCTGATGCATTCCGCAGTCGATGGCGAAACGCCGTCCTGCCGCTTCGATGATGAAACAGGAGCCGGTCACCGTCCTTGCCGCACCGAAAAATTTGATCTTCATGGTCACCTCATGGTAGGCGTTAGAAAATGAATCGTCATCATTATTTAGCAATTCATACCGCAACCATCCCGATATTGCAACCGGTCATTCTACACGCCGTCCGGCATACAAGAACCTCTTGCTTCTTCTTCGGCCCATGAAAGTGAATTCCCGTCAATGGATGTGGGCATTGTCTGGGCCATCCGCCATGTCGTAACATTGCCAGTTCGACACACTGCCAGTTCGGCCTTGACAGCTTCTTCGGCTTCCGGGTACATTCAGACCCCATTTTCTCGAAAATAAGCCGTGGAGACAGCGATATGGATGTGGTTATGAACCAGGATATCCGGAAACTCTGCCGGACAATCGACACCACCGACTGGAAAGAGATCCCGATCGAATACGGCAGCGAGAATCTGTCGATTCGCGTTCCCCCGAACTGTGCGATGATCGGCATGAAGGAGATCCCGATCCTCGCGGACCTGCGGGCCGCCTATGAAGAAGCTCTGAACCGTCCGATCGGTTGTCCGCTGCTGTCAGAGATCATCCGGGGCAAGGGAAAGCCGGCTGAACTCACCGCGGCGGTGACCGTCTCCGACATTACCCGTCCCGTGCCCTATCGCGGGCCGGACGGTCTTCTCCGTCCGCTTCTGGAGCGGCTGGAGGCGGAGGGAATTGCCCGGAAAAACATCAAGATTGTCATCGGAAACGGGATGCACCGGCCGAGCACCGCCGCGGAGCGGGCCGAAATGTTCGGCGAAGAAATCCTCGGCGATTACCTGTTTCTCGATCATGACTGCGAGGATCCGGGCTCGCTCACCTTTATCGGAACCAGCGCAACCGGCGGGGATGTGTTCGTCAACACCGATTTCTACCGGGCCGATCTCAAGATCGCCACCGGCCTCGTGGAGAGCCATTTCATGGCGGGCCTCTCCGGCGGACGGAAGGCGGTCTGTCCGGGTCTCGTCGACAAAAGAACCATCGAAAAGTTCCACAGCCCCGCTTTTCTCGAATCTCCGTTTGCGCAGAATCTGGTCCTCGAGAAAAATCCCTGCCACGAGGAGGCCCTGGCGATTACCCGGACCGTAGGCGTCGATTTCATCGTGAACACGACGCTCGATCGGAATTTGCGGCTGACCGGCGTCTTTGCCGGCGAGCTCGAGGCGGCCCACCGGGCGGCCGGTGACCTGATCCGGAAATACGTCTCCGTCCCGGTGCAACAGGAGTACGATATCGTCCTGACCCACGGCGGCTATGTCGGCCGAAACCACTACCAGGCGGTCAAGGCCGCCCACAACGCCCTTCCGGCGGTCCGGAAAGGGGGAACCCTGATCCTTGCCACCGACAACCGCGACGAGGAGCCGATCGGCGGGCCGGAGTATAAAAGCCTACTGCATATGCTCAAGCTCCAGGGGATCGATCAGTACATGCGGATGATCGAAGCGCCCGGATGGATATTCACGAAGGACCAGTGGGAGCCGGAGATGTGGGCAAAGGTGTTCCGGAAGGTCTCCGAGGAGCGTTTTTTCTACTGCACGCACACGATTCCCCGGGAGGATTACTGTATGATTCCGGGACGGTGCGGTCTCGACCTGCTGGAGCAGAAACGGCGCGACCCGATCCGGACGGTCCGGGAAATGGTTGAAAATGCGCTGCGTTTCGCTGTGGCCGACTATCGGGAAAAGGGAATCGAGCCCACGGTCGCCTTTATCCGGGAGGGGCCTTACTTGATCCCGTATCTCGCGACGGGGAGAGAGCAGGGTCGTTGAACAGGGTCATCGAGGCGGAACACCTCCGCAAGGCATTCGGGACGCTTGTTGCAGTCGACGATCTCTCTTTTTCGGTGGATTCCGGGGAGTGCTTCGGGATCCTCGGCCCCAACGGGGCGGGGAAGACATCCACCATTCGAATGGCCTATGCCTTCTCCCCGCCGAGCGGTGGAACGTTGCGGGTGTTGGGCCTCGACATCGCCCGGCGGGCGCGGTCCGTAAAGTCCCGGATCGGCGTCTGCCAGCAGGAGAACAATATCGATCCGGATCTCAGCGTTCTCCAGAACCTCGAAGTCTTCGCCCGCTACTACAACATTTCCGGCGCCGAGGCCACGCGCCGCTCCCGGGAGCTGCTGCGCTTCATGGCGCTCGACCATCGGGAAAACACGCGTGCGGTCGACCTTTCCGGCGGGATGATTCGGCGCCTCGTCATTGCCCGGGCGCTCCTCAACCGGCCGGAGTTGCTGATTCTCGACGAGCCGACGACCGGCCTGGACCCCCAGTCGCGCCATCAGGTGTGGGAGCGGCTGGAGGAGCTCCGTGCGGACGGGCTTTCCATCCTGCTGACGACCCACTACATGGATGAGGCTGCCCATCTCTGCGACCGGCTGATCATCATGGACCGGGGGCGCCTCGTGGTTGAGGGAAAGCCGCCCGATCTGATCCGGCAGCATGTCGGTCGGCACGTGATCGAGATTACGGACCCGGCGGAGGGGATGCCGACATTCCTTCGCGAACGGGGCGTGGTGTTCGAGAACCTCAGCCACCGGCTGGTCGTCGATGTGGAGGACGGAACCTCCCTCTACCGGGAAATCGGCGAACGCTTCGACAATGGAGGGTGCATCATGCGGATGGCCACACTGGAGGATGTGTTCCTCCGCTTGACGGGGAGGGACCTGCGAGAATGAATTTCCCGATCTCCCGGCGGTTTTTTCGGGTCTGGCAGAGAAATCTGACCGTCTATCGGCAAAGCTGGCAGATCAGCTTCATCCCGCCGCTGTTCGAGCCCCTCTTCTACCTGTTGGCTTTCGGTGTA
>JAXDCM010000089.1:0-3037 GCA_034677965.1 Syntrophales bacterium | reverse complement strand
TGTCGAGGAGCATGATCTGAAGGAGATCACCGGTCGGCCGCGTCATGTACACCTTTCCGTGAAACCCCTGCTGCACCAGCCGCGGGAGGAGTCCGGAATGGTCCATGTGGGCGTGCGTCATCAGAATGAATTCGATTTTCCGCGGATCGTAAATGTCGACATTCCAGTTGCGCCGTTCGATCTCGTCGTTGCCCTGATGCATGCCGCAGTCGATGGCAAAACGCCGTCCCGCCGTTTCGACGATGAAACAGGAGCCGGTCACCGTCCTTGCCGCACCGAAAAATTTGATCTTCATGGTCACCTCATGGTAGGCGTTAGAAAACGAATCGTCATCCTTATTTAGCCATCCATACCGCAACCAACCCGATATTGCAACCGGTCATTCTCCACGCCGTCCAGTGAATTCCCATCAATGGATGCCGGCATTGTCGGGGCCATCGGTCATGTCGTGACACTACGACTTCACACTCCCACTTCGGTCTTGACAGCTTCTTCGGCTTCCGGGTACATTCAAATCACATTTTCTCGAAAATAAGCCGTGGAGACAGCGATATGGATGTGGATAGGAGCCAGGATATCCGGAAACTCTGCCGAAAGATCGACACCACCGACTGGAAAGAGATCCCGGTCGAATACGGTAGCGAGAATCTGTCGATCCGCGTTCCCCCGAACTGTACGACGATCGGCATGAAGGAAATCCCGATCGTCAAAGGTCCGCAGGCCGCTTATGAAGAAGCTCTGCGCCGTCCGATCGGCTGTCCGCCGCTGGCCGAGATCATCCGGGACAAGGGAAGGCCGGCGGAACTCACCGCGGCGGTGACCGTCTCCGACATTACCCGTCCCGTTCCCTATCGCGGGCCGGACGGCCTTCTCCGGCCGCTTCTGGGGCGGCTGGAGGCGGAGGGAATTGCCCGGAAAAACATCAAGATTGTCATCGGAAACGGGATGCACCGGCCGAGCACCGCCACGGAGCGGGCCGAAATGTTCGGCGAAGAAATCCTCGGCGATTACCTGTTTCTCGATCACGACTGCGAGGATCCGGGCTCACTCACCTTTATCGGAACCAGCGCGACCGGCGGGGATGTGTTCGTCAACACCGACTTCTACCGGGCCGATCTCAAGATCGCCACCGGCCTCGTGGAGAGCCATTTCATGGCGGGTCTCTCCGGCGGACGAAAAGCGGTGTGTCCGGGCCTCGTCGACAAAAGGACCATCGAAAAGTTCCACAGCCCCCTCTTCCTCGAATCTCCGTTCGCGCAGAACCTGGTCCTCGAGAAGAATCCCTGTCACGAGGAGGCCCTGGCGATCACCCGGACCGTAGGCGTCGATTTCATCGTGAACACGACGCTCGACCGGAATTTGAGGCTGACGGGCGTCTTTGCCGGCGAACTCGAGGCGGCCCACCGGGCGGCCGGCGACCTGATCCGAAAATACGTCTCCGTCCCGATAGAACGGGAGTACGATATCGTCCTGACCCACGGCGGCTATGTCGGGCGGAACCACTACCAGGCGGTCAAGGCCGCCCACAACGCGCTACCGGCGGTTCGGAAAGGGGGAATCCTGATCCTTGCCACCGACAACCGAGACGAGGAGCCGATCGGCGGGCCGGAGTATAAAAGCCTGCTGCACATGCTCAAGCTCCAGGGGACCGATCCGTACATGCGGATGATCGAAGCGCCCGGATGGATATTCACGAAGGACCAGTGGGAGCCGGAGATGTGGGCGAAGGTGTTCCGAAAGGTCGGAGAGGAGCGTTTTTTCTACTGCACGCACACGATTCCCCGGGAGGATTACTGTATGATCCCGGGACAGTGCGGTCTCGACCTGCTGGAGAAGAAACGGCGCGACCCGCTCCGGGCGGTCCGGGAAATGGTTGAAAACGCGCTCCGTTTCGCTGTGGCCGACTACCGGGAAAAGGGAATCGAGCCCACGGTCGCCTTTATCCGGGAGGGGCCTTACTTGATCCCGCATCTCGCGACGGGGAGAGAGCAGGGTCGTTGAACAGGGTCATCGAGGCGGAACACCTCCGCAAGACATTCGGGACGCTCGTTGCGGTCGACGATCTCTCTTTTTCGGTGGATTCCGGGGAGTGCTTCGGGATCCTCGGCCCCAACGGGGCGGGGAAGACATCCACCATTCGAATGGCCTATGCCTTCTCCCCGCCGAGCGGCGGAACGTTGCGGGTGTTGGGCCTCGACATTGCCCGGCGGGCGCGGTTCGTAAAGTCGCGGATCGGCGTGTGCCAGCAGGAGAACAACATCGATCCGGATCTCAGCGTTCTCCAGAATCTTGAAGTCTTCGCCCACTACTACAACATTTCCGGCGCCGAGGCCACGCGTCGCTCCCGGGAGCTGCTGCGCTTCATGGCGCTCGACCATCGGGAAAACACGCGTGCGGTCGATCTCTCCGGCGGGATGATTCGACGTCTCGTGATTGCCCGGGCGCTCCTCAACCGGCCGGAGCTGCTCATTCTCGACGAGCCGACGACCGGCCTGGATCCCCAGTCGCGCCACCAGGTGTGGGAGCGGCTGGAGGAGCTCCGCGCGGACGGGCTTTCCATCCTGCTGACGACCCACTACATGGATGAGGCCGCCCACCTCTGCGACCGGCTGATCATCATGGACCGGGGGCGCCTCGTCGTTGAGGGAAAACCGACCGATCTGATCCGGCGGCATGTCGGTCGGCACGTGATCGAGGTTACGGATCCGGCGGAGGGGATGCCGGCATTCCTCCGCGAGCGGGGCGTGGTCTTCGAGAACCTGGGCCACCGGCTGGTCGTCGATGTGGAGGACGGAACCTCCCTCTACCGGGAAATCGGCGAACGCTTCGACAATGGAGGGTGCATCATGCGGATGGCCACGCTGGAGGATGTGTTCCTCCGCTTGACGGGGAGGGACCTGCGAGAATGAGTTTCCCGATCTCCCGGCGGTTTTTTCGGGTCTGGCAGAGAAATCTGACCGTCTATCGGCAAAGCTGGCAGATCAGCTTCATCCCGCCGCTGTTCGAGCCCCTCTTCTACCTGTTGGCTTTCGGTGTA
>JAXDCM010000088.1:0-11249 GCA_034677965.1 Syntrophales bacterium | reverse complement strand
ATCCGTGCGGCCTCGCTTCTGGAGGAGGTTGCGGATGACCTGACGAAACGCTCCGGATCGGCGATCGGCCGGCAGCCGAAGCGGATCCTCCTTTCCGGCGGGGTCTGCAACCACCCCGACATCCATGCCATCATCGAGGAGGCGGGCGGCGTGGTGGTCGGAGACGACCTCTGCACCGGGTCCCGGTATTACGCGGGCCTGACGGACGAGAAGGCCGATCCCGTCACGGCCATCGCCGGGCGCTGTCTGGAGAGGGTGGTCTGCCCGGCGAAGCACCGGGGGCTGCCCGACCGGGCGGACCATCTCGTCCGGCTGGTCCGGGAGAAGAGGGCGCAGGGGGTGATCTTCTTCCTGCTGAAGTTCTGCGATCCCCACGCGTTTGATTACCCCTATCTCAAGGAGGCGCTGGACCGGGCGGGGATTCCGAGCATGCTCATGGAGGTCGAAGACCGTCTTCCGGCCGAGGGCCAGCTCCGGACGCGGTTTGAGACGTTTGTCGAGATGATCTGAGAAAAACGGGAGAGGATGATGGCGGAAAAAGACGAGGCGAAGGAGAAGCGGAAGATCAAGGCGGTCAAGAGGATGAAGGAGATCATGACCGCCTATTACATTGACGCGAAGACGGCGGAACAGACGGGCAAAAAGGTCGCCTGGATCACGAGCGGAGGTCCGGTGGAGCCGCTGATCGCGATGGACGTCATCCCCGTCTATCCGGAGAACCACGGGGCGATGATCGGGGCGAGCAAGATGGGGGTGGATCTCTGCGAAAAGGCGGAGGCGATGGGGTACTCGAGCGACCTGTGCTCCTACGCCCGCTCGGACATCTCGTGCGCGACGGTGAACGGCGGGCCGATCGGCGGCCTCCCCCGGCCCGATATGCTCGTCTGCTGCAACAACATCTGCGGCACGGTCCTCAAGTGGTACGAGGTGCAGGCAAGGTTTTTCAAGGTGCCGCTCTTCATCCTCGATACGCCTTTCTGCCACACGGAATTCACCGAAGAGGCCCGTCGCTACGTGCAGGAACAGATCAATGAGTACATCGCGTTCCTGGAGGAGTCCTGCGGGAAAAAGCTCGATTTCGACCGGATGCAGGAGGTCGGACGGCTCTCGGTGGAGGGGCAGCGCCTCTGGCAGGCGGTCCTCGACACGGCGATCAACCGGCCCGCGCCCCTGTCCGCTTTCGACGCCTTCTTCCATCTCGCGCTGATCGTGACCCTGCGCGGGACACAGCAGGCCGTGGACTATTACCGGTTGCTGCTGGCCGAAATGCGGGAGCGTGTCGCTTCCGGCATCGGCGCCGTTCCGAACGAAAGATACCGCCTCCTCTGGGACAACATCCCGGTCTGGTTCCGGACGAAATGGCTTTCCGAGAAGTTCGCGTCCCACGAGGCCTGCCTGGTCGCGGACACTTACACCTCGGCCTGGTGCGGATCCCTGAAATACGTCGATGAGAACAACTTTCTGGGGACAATGGCCGAGTGCTACACCCGGATCTACCTGAACATCGGCGTCGACGAGATGGCCCGGCAGGTGATCGAGATGGTCGACAAGTATGTCGTGGACGGGCTGGTCATGCACTCCAACCGAAGCTGCAAGCCTTACTCGCTCGGCCAGTATGACATTCAGCGGATCGTCGGGGAGCAAAAGGGGATCCCGACGCTGATGATCGAGGCGGACATGGTGGATGAACGGAGCTTCTCCGAAGGGCAGATCGAAACGCGGATCGAAGCGTTCATTGAGATGCTGCGTGAAAAGGAAAAACGATGAAGATCCATGTTACGGATGAGTTTATCGCGCTGGCCTCCCTGAACAGCCCCTCCCGCCGGGAGGGGCGGGTGGCCGGCTACCTGGTCACGAGGCTCAACGAGCTGGGTCTTCACGCGGTGGCGGACGGCTCGGCGCCCCAAACGGGTTCGGATACGGGAAACCTGATCGTGCGCGTGCCCGGCAATGCCGACGGGCCCACCATCCTTCTCTCTGCGCACATGGATACGGTCGGCCCAACGGAAGGGATGGTCCCGGTCGTCCGGGACGGCGTGGTCTACAGCAACGGGGAAACCGTCCTCGGGGCGGACGACAAGGCCGGGATCGCCATCATTCTCACCGTGCTGGCCGATCTGAAAGACGGAGGCATTCCTCATGGGCCGGTTGTGGCCGCCTTTACCGTCCAGGAGGAGGTGGGGCTGTTCGGTGCGCATTTTCTTCCCGAGGATCTCCGGGCGGACTTTGGCTATGTCCTCGACGGCGACGGCCCCGTGGGCAACATCGTTCATCGGGCGCCCTCGAAGGTGAATCTCGATTTTGTGATCGAGGGCCGGGCCGCCCACGCAGGAATTTCCCCCGAGAAGGGGGTGAATGCGATCGTTGCCGCGGCCGCGGCCATCGCCCGCATTCGTTCCGGACGGCTCGACCGCGAGACGACGTCAAACGTGGGCCTCATCAACGGCGGGAAAGCCCGAAACATCGTTCCGGACCGTGCGGAAGTGGCTGTCGAGGTCCGGAGCATCGACAGGGGGAGATTGGAGAACGAGATCCGGGATATGGTGAGCGCGTTTGAGGAGGCGGCCGCAACCGCCGGCGCGGTGGTGAAGGTTCGGCGGGAGGTTTCCTTCGAGGCCTTTGCCATTGCCGAAACGCATCCCGTTGTGGCGAACGCTTTCCGCGCCGCGCGCTTGCTGGGGATCGAAGCGCGGCTCTGGACGACCGGCGCCGGCATGGATGCCAACATCTTCAACCTCCGGGGAGTGCCCTGCGTGGGGCTGGGGATCGGCATCGAGGATTCCCATTCGCCGAAGGAGCACATTGCCGTTAACCAGATGGAGATGGGGGTTCGGTTTATCGAGGCCCTGCTTGCGGAAGCGGTTCCCCGGTAGCCCCTGGGGGCAGGATTCAACCTTTCGGGATGAGAGGGCCGGCGATCGTTCCGTTGCCGAAACGGGACGACGATTCCGCGATGGAAAAAAGAGGGTGTCATTCCGTATGCGTGAAATTCATCGCCTGAACGGCGCCGAGCCGCGGCAAGGGAAACGGGCATGGGAAAAGAGATCATCGAACTGATCGTTGCGCTGATCCGGAACCTGTCCGTGTTCATGATTCTCGCCTATCTGTTGACACGGATTCCGCTCTTCGGCGATGTGCTGAACCGCAATTTTTCCGTGAAGAACCGCGTGTTTTTGACCCTGATTTTCGGTGTCTTTTCCATCTATGGAACGATCACGGGCATCGAGATTTTTGGCGGCATCGCCAATTTCCGGGATCTCGGGCCCGCTGTGGCCGGCCTGCTGGCGGGGCCGCTCGTCGGGTCGCTTGCCGGCCTCATCGGCGGGATTTACCGCTACCCCCTGGGCGGGATGACGGCCCTTCCCTGCGCGCTGGCCCCGATCCTGGCCGGCCTTCTCGGCGGGTTTCTCTTCCGGATCAAAAGGGGCAGGGAAATCCGGATCCGGGAAGCGGTGCTGCTGATGGCCGTGATGGAGATTCTCCACATCGGAATGGCGCTGGCCATCTCCGGCACCAGTGCAGAGGTCGTTTCCCTGGTCAGCGCGGCGCTGCTCCCGATGATTGTTTCCAATGGCATCGGGATCGCCGTCTTTATTTTCATGCTCGACAATCTTGCCCGCGAGCGGCGCATCGAGGCCGCCAAACACCGAATCGACAGCGAACTGACCATCGCCCGGGAGATCCAGATGAGCATGGTTCCCAAACCGAAGCCGTCCGGGGGATCCCATTCGGAAGAGGAAATTTACGCGGTGATGAAACCGGCCAAGGAGGTAGGCGGCGACCTGTACAATTTCTTCCCGGTCGGCGCGGATCGTCTCTTCATTGTGATCGGGGATGTGGCCGGCAAGGGGGTGCCGGCATCCATGCACATGGCCATCACGCAGAAGCTCATCCGGGCGGAAGCGCGCAACGGCGAGAGCAGCCCCGCCGGTTTGCTGGCCCGTCTGAACCGGGAGCTCTGCGACGGCAACGAGACCATGACCTTCGTAACCCTTTTCGCCGGTTTCTTCGACCGACGGACCGGAGAGGTGGTCTTCAGCAACGCCGGGCACAACCCCCCGTATCTGGTTCGCCCGGAGGGAACGACGATTCTGGACGTTCCGCCCGCCATGGCCGCCGGTGTCCAGGAGAACATCCCTTATGAAAATCAAACAATTCGGCTTGAGCCGGGAGAAATCCTTTTCCTGTTTACCGACGGGGTCACGGAGGCGATGGATGCAGCCGGGAAACTTTACTCGGACGGGCGGCTACAGGCAACGCTGAGCCGTTTCCACCATCTGCATCCGGCGGCGTTGTGCGAGGAAATCCTTGCCGACATCACGCGTTTCGTGGGGTCGAACGCTCAGAGCGATGATATCACCATGCTTGCGTTGCGGTGCAACGGCCGGGAGCTGCCCGACGAAGGGATTACGGCCGCGAACCGATTTTCTACGGAGGAGGGGACCTGATGGAAATCTGGGAGAATCGGCAGGGGAGTGTCGTCATCCTGGCGGTGCACGGCAAGCTGGACGCCTCAACGGCGCCTCTGTTCGAAGCGCGGGTGACGCCGCTGCTGGAAAAGGGGGAGAAGAACTTTCTGATCGACTTCGCCCATCTGGAATACATCAGCAGCGCCGCCCTCAGAAGGCTGCTGATATTGGCCAAGGGGGCGGGCCGGGCCGGCGGGAAGGTGGTCCTCGTTTCCCTGCAGGGTCCCATCCGGGAGATCTTCGATATGGCCGGCTTTACGCCACTGTTCCCGATGCACGCCTCCGTGGAGGAGGCGTTGCGTTCGTTTTGAATCCGACCAAAGGAGCGTCCGATGCCTCAGAAGCCCTCCAATCTGCTCTTTGGCGTCGATGAGCATCCGGACTGGACCGCCCTGATCCTGTTGGGGCTCCAGCATATCTCCGTGATGTCGATTGCCTTCATCTTCCCGGTCGTGATCGTGGAGGCGATCGGGGGCGCCCCCTCGCAGGCGCGCGACCTGATCGGGATGGCAATGCTGGCGACGGGGGTGGGGACGATCCTTCAGGGCCTCCATCGGGGTCCCGTCGGCTCCGGTTACCTGTGCCCGCTGGTGAACGGACCCGCCTTCCTCTCCGCATCGCTGCTGGCCGGGAAGGCGGGCGGCCTGAGCCTGATTTTCGGGATGACGGCCGCCGCGGGCTGCTTCGAGGCCGTTTTCTCCCGCTTTTTGGCGAGGATGCGCGCCATTTTCCCCGCCGAGGTGACCGGCACCATCGTGATGATGGTCGGGATCGAGATCATCCCGATCGCCGTCCACAAATTTCTCGGGATCGACCAGCATCACCCGACGCCGCACATGAGATCCGTCCTGGTGGCTTTCATTACGCTGGCGGCCATGGCCGGCTTCAATGTCTGGGGGGCGGGAAAGCTCCGGCTTTACTCGGTGCTGCTGGGGATGATCGTCGGGTACGCGGCGGCCTTTTCCGCCGGCATTCTGACCCCTCTGCAGATCCGGACCATGTTCGAGGCCCCGCTCTTTTCGTTCCCGTCGATGGGCCATTACGGACTCTCCTTCAGCCCGGCGCTGCTGGTTCCCTTTCTCGTGGCCGCCCTCTCTTCGGCGCTCAAGACGATGGGAGATGTCACCACCTGCCAGAAGATCAACGACACCCAATGGAAAAGGCCCGACATGGTCAACATCAGCCGCGGGGTCCTGGCCTGCGCCGCGGGGAACCTCTTTTCCGGGCTTCTGGGCGCTCTCGGCCAGTCCGTCTCTTCGAGCAACATCGGCCTTTCCATCGCCACCGGGGCGACGAGCCGCCGGATCGCCTACAGCACCGGGGCCATCCTGATCCTGCTCGCCTTTTTCCCAAAGCTCTCCTCCGTCTTTGTCATCATGCCGACGCCGATCATGGGCGCCTCGCTGATCTTTGCCGTGAGTTTCATGATCCTCGCCGGCATCCAGATCATCATGTCGCGGATGATCGACTCCCGGAAGACCTTCGTCATCGGCATCTCTGTGATCTTCGGTCTCAGCGTCGATTTCGCGCCTGGACTCTACCGGGAGGTCCATCCCTGGATCCAGCCGTTTTTCGCCTCGTCTCTTTCGCTGGCCACGATCTGCGCCGTTCTGCTGAACCTTTTCTTCCGGATCGGAATCGCCAAAACGGCAACCCTGAACCTGTCGCCGGGAGTGGATCCGTCGGACAGGATCTATCAGTTCATGGATCAGCGGGGGCGGCTCTGGGGGGCGCGGAGCGAGGTGATCGGGAAGGCGATGGGGGCGATGAACGAATTTTTCGAGGCGGCGGCGGAACATGGCTTCACAAAAGAACCGATTGCCATGACCGTCCGGTTCGACGAGTTTAACCTCCAGGTGGAGATGTCCTACCGGGGGGAGCCGATCGAATTGCCTACCGTCCGGCCGGACGCCGGGGAACTGCTGACCGACGACCGGGCGTCATTGAGGCTTGCCGGATACATGATCCGCAGCCTGTCCGACCGGGCCGAAATTCAAACCGCCGACGGTCGCACCATTATAGAGCTCCATTTCGTCCATTAGGCCGGATACTATTTAGCCATTCGGATGAGATTGTGTATAAAAAGGATCCAACCCTTTGCGGACCTGAAAGAAGGAAGGAGCCAGCCTTTATCATTTCAAATAGATAGGTCTCCTCCGATCATGGTATGCGGTTTGCAGGATCCGATACAGCAAAGAAAACGGGGCGTGAGAGGGTATCCGATATGAGAAGACTGCTTTTGTTTCTGGTCTGCGTTGGTTTCTGTCTCGGGCCGCTGCGGCCGACGGCGGTTGCGGAAGGACCGGTCCGGAAGGGTGAAATGCTGGATCTCGACCGGTGCATTGCCATCGCGCTGTCGAGGCATCCCGACATCCAGGCGGCCCAGGGCAGCCTGAGGGCCGGGGACAGCCGGATCGGTCAGGCCCGATCCGGGTATTATCCGCAGGTCAACGGATCCGTTGGATACAGCCGAACGGATCCGACGACGCGCGGGGCGCAGGTTTACAACAGCTACTCCTCCAGGCTCTATCTGAGCCAGAATCTCTACGACTTCGGCAAGACCGCCACGCAAGTCAAGATTCAGGAGTTCAAGCGGGACTCCTCCCGTTCGGATCTGGATTCCATTCGCACGGAGGTGATTTTCGGGGTGAAACAGGCCTATTTCGAACTGCTCCGGGCCGGCCGGAACCGGGATGTTTCCCGGGAGACGGTGGAACAGTTCCGGCATCACCTCGAGCAGGCCGGCGCCTTTTTCGATGTCGGCCTGAAACCGAAATTCGACGTGACCAAGGCCGAGGTCGATCTGTCCACCGCGAAACTGAACCTCATCAAGGCTGAAAATGCTTCCCGGTTGGCCCGCGTGACACTGAACAACGCCATGGGGCTGCCGGAGGCTCCGGATTACGAGGTGGAGGATCGGCTTTCCTCCGGGCGGCAGGATATGGATCTCGAGGAAGCCATCCGGAAGGCGTATGAGCGCAGGCCGGACCTGAAGGCGATGGCCCTGAAGCGAAAATCCCTGGAGCAGAGCATCGAACTTGTCCGGAAGGACTATTATCCGTCCCTAACGGGGAGCGCCGGCTACGGCTGGGGCGGGGGGGATTTTCCGCTGGATCGGGGCTGGAGTTTCGGCGCCGAGGTGAGTATCCCTCTCTTCACCGGATTTTCAACGCAATACGAGATCGCGGAGGCTCAGGCCAACCTGGACGTCCTGACGGCCAATGAGAATCTGCTCCGACAGGCGATCGATCAGGATGTCCGGCAGGCGTGGCTGAACCTGCGGGAGGCGGCGGAAAGGATTGTGGCGGCGGAATTGACGGTCCGTCAGGCGATCGAGAATCTGGAACTGGCCAACGGACGCTATGCATCGGGGGTCGGAAGCCCGATCGAGGTGACCGATGCGCTTGTGGCGGCCAGCAATGCAAAATTATCCGAAATATCGGCCCTCTATGACTACAAAATTGCGCTGGCCGGTCTGGAGAGGGCTGTGGGAGAACCATGAAAAAAGGGATCGGGAAGATATTGGTGTTGCTGATTTTGGCGGCTGTTCTGGCAGGCGGGGGATTTTACCTGCTGAAGAACAGGGAGAACGGCGTTCAATTCAAGACGGTGAAGGTGTCCCGGGGGGAGATTCGGGCGACGGTCACCGCGACGGGAACGGTGAGCGCGGTGACGACCGTGCTGGTGGGAACCCAGGTTTCGGGGACCATCAAGCAGATCTTCGTGGATTTCAATTCCCCGGTCAAAAAGGGTCAACTGCTGGCGCAGATCGATCCGGCGCTTTCCGAGGCGAAAGTCGCGCAGACCCGCGCCAATTTGAAGGCCGCCGAAGCCAACGTGGAAAAGGCGGAGGCTGCGCTGCGGGACACCGAACGGACGCTGGAGCGAAATCGGACCCTCTTTGCCCGAAATTTCATCGCCCGAAGCGATCTGGATACGGCGGAGACCAACCGGGTCTCTGCGCTGGCCCAACTCAATCTGGCGAAGGCGCAGGTGGAACAGCAGAGCGCGGCCCTGAAGCAGGAGGAGACCAATCTGAACTACACCCGCATCCTTTCGCCGGTGGACGGGATCGTCATTTCCCGGAATGTGGACATCGGACAGACGGTGGCTGCGAGCTTCCAGACGCCGACCCTCTTCAGCATCGCCCAGGATCTGACCCGCATGCAGATCGATACGAACGTGGACGAAGCCGACATCGGAAAAGTCAAAGTGGGACAGTCGGTCCAATTCACCGTGGACGCCTATCCGGACCACACATTTTCCGGGAGGGTGTCGGAGATCCGGAATGCGCCTACAACGATCCAGAACGTCGTCACCTATAACGTCATCGTCAAAGTGGCCAATCCGGAGCTGAAGCTGAAACCCGGCATGACGGCCAATGTCTCCATCGTCACGGCGGTGGAAAGAAACGTTCTCACGATTCCCAATGCCGCTCTGCGTTTCAAATGGCAGCCGTACGGCGATGCCGCGGCTGCCGTTGCGGCGCCGCAACAGGCGGGGGACAGGCGCCCCGGCGAAGCAGCGCACGGCGCCGGCCTCCGGCAGGAAGAGCCCAAAAGGAGACCGACAGTGGCGGCGGAGGAGCCCACCGGTGCAAGACAGTCGCCGGGAGAACGCAGAGGCAATGGGGCGGCCGGTGCGGGGAAAACCAAAGATTCCGGCCGCACGGACGGGAACCGTGGAGGCAGCCTGACGGCAAGGCAGGGGGTTTGGGTGCTTGACGGCCAGACGCCGCGCCGGGTGCCCGTCGCCGTGGGGATCAGCGACGGCAGCAGCACCGCCGTCCTGGCCGGAGAACTCAAAGAGGGGGATGCGGTGATCATCGAGGCGACGGGGCAGAAGAAGGACGCTTCTCAAAACCGCGGGCCAAGATTCTTCTGATGGGTGCATCGTGGCATTGATCGAAACGCGAAATTTGACGAAGGTCTACGAATTGGGGGAGAGCACCGTCCGCGCCCTCGACGGTGTATCCCTCTCGGTGGACCACGGGGAGTTCGTGGCCATCATGGGCCCTTCGGGTTCGGGCAAATCCACGTTCATGAATCTGATCGGCTGCCTCGATGTGCCGACCGGCGGGCAATACCTGCTGGACGGGATGGATGTGGGCGACCGGGATCGGGACGAACTGGCCGAAATCCGCAACAAGAAAATCGGATTCGTTTTCCAGGGGTTCAATCTGCTTCCGCGCACCACGGCGCTGGAGAATGTGGAATTGCCGATGCTCTACGACGGGTGTGCCCCCGGGGAACGCCGGCAACGGGCGAGGGAGGCCCTGAGGACGATGGGCCTGGAGGGGCGGGAGCACCACCACCCGAAACAGCTCTCCGGCGGTCAGCAGCAGCGGGTGGCGATCGCGCGCGCCCTGGTCAACCGGGCGCCGTTGATCCTGGCCGACGAACCCACCGGCAATCTCGACACCCGCTCCAGCGTCGAGATCATGGAGCTGATCGTCCGGCTTAACCGGGAATCCGGGATCACGGTGATCCTCGTGACCCACGAAGCGGACATTGCCGACTTCAGCCGGCGGATCATCCGGTTCCGGGACGGTTGCGTCGTCAGCGACGAACCGTTGAAGAAGGGATAACCCATGATCAGTATCCCATCGACCTTCAGGATATCGCTTCGCGCGCTTCGGGTCAACAAGATGCGATCCGCGCTGACCATGCTCGGAATCATCATCGGCGTGGGCGCCGTGATCACGATGCTGGCCGTCGGGACCGGCGCCAGGGAGAGGATCTCCGCGCAGATGGCCAGCATCGGCAGCAATCTGCTGATCGTGTTGCCGGGGAGCAGCACCTCCGGCGGCATCCGGATGGGGAGCGGCACGCAATCCACGCTGACGCTGGACGATGCCGAAGCCATCGTCCGGGAGTGTCCGGCGGTTTCCGATGTGGCCCCCATGTTCAACGGCGTGGCCCAGGTGGTTTACGGCAATCAGAACTGGTCGACGGGGGTCATCGGAACCACCCCCGGCATCCTGCCCGTCCGGGACTGGTCGCTCGCCTCCGGCAGGACCTTCGCGGATCAGGATGTGCGGAATGCGACCAAAGTCTGCCTGCTTGGGCAGACCGTCGTGGACAACCTCTTCGGAAACGCGGATCCCGTGGGGCAGATCGTCCGGATCAAGAAGATTCCGTTCACGGTCATCGGCGTCCTGGCGGTAAAAGGCCAGACGGACCGCGGTCAGGACCAGGACGACACGATTTTTGTTCCGATCACGACGGCCCAGAAAAAGATCTTCGGGACGCCTTTCGTGGGGATGGTCCGATCCATGACCGTCAAGGCGAGAAGCGCCGATCTTCTGGCGGAAGCGGAAGAGCAGATCAACGATCTGCTCACCCAGCGTCACCGGATCGGACCGCGTCAGGAGAAGGATTTTACGGTGCGGAACCTGACCCAGATGATGGAAGCGCGGGAGCAGGCTACCCAGGTCATGGGCATGCTCCTGGCGGCAATCGCATCCGTCTCGCTGCTGGTGGGGGGGATCGGCATCATGAACATCATGCTGGTCTCCGTGACGGAACGGACCCGGGAGATCGGCATCCGGATGTCCGTCGGGGCGAAGACCTGGGACATCCGCCTGCAGTTCATCATCGAGGCGCTGACGCTTTCCCTCATCGGAGGCGTGGTCGGAATCATCCTCGGCATTTCGGGATCGAAGATCCTGACGGCGCTGGCCGGGTGGGCGACGGTCGTTTCCCCGCTGTCCGTTCTGCTGGCGTTCGGCTTTTCGGGATTCGTCGGGCTTTTCTTCGGTT
Organism: Syntrophales bacterium; assembly: GCA_034677965.1. Lineage (GTDB taxonomy): Bacteria > Desulfobacterota > Syntrophia > Syntrophales > UBA5619 > UBA5619. The sequence continues at coordinate 19 of JAXDCM010000088.1, read as the reverse complement.
TCTATCCCGCATACAAGGC
>JAXDCM010000087.1:0-8443 GCA_034677965.1 Syntrophales bacterium | reverse complement strand
GGATCCCGGCAAATCTGATCCACACTGAGGATCGGTGAGCAGGGAACACTGGCCTTCATGAGCAGGGATACGACCTCGTCTACCTTGCGACACGAGGTCCAGGCGGTCACGATCTCGTCAAGACGTTCCACATTGGTTACCCGATCCCGGTTTGAAGAAAAATCGGGGTCTTCGGTCAGTTCTTCTCGACCGATAACCTTGCAGAACCGTTTCCACACCTCCTGACCGCCCACTCCAATGACGACCCAGCCGTCGGCGGCGGCAAAGGAGTTGTAGGGAGCGATGAACTCGTAGCGGTTGCCGACCCGCTGAGGGATACGCCCCTCCACGAGATAAATCTGGATGACCGTCTCCATGGCGCTGACCATCGAATCCACCAGCGACACATCAATCCGTTCTCCCAAGCCGGTGCGCTCCCTTCCCCGGAGGGAGGCCAGGATCCCGATGCAGGCATTCAATCCGGCGACAATGTCAGCCATCGCCGTTCCCGTGCGGGTCGGCGGAGAGTCCGGCCAGCCGGACACGCTCATCAAACCGCCCATTGCCTGGCCAATGATGTCGTATCCGGGTCGATCCTTATAGGGACCGTACTGGCCAAAGCCGGAAATGGACGCATAGATGATGCCCGGATTGACATCTCTGACGCGATCATAACTGAATCCGAGCTTATCCATCGTTCCCGGTTTGAAATTTTCGAGCAAAACGTCCGATTTTTTCAACAGATTCAGCAGGATTTCTTTGGCTTCCTCTCTTTTCAAATTCAAGACGATGCTTCTTTTGTTCCGGTTCAAATTGGTGAAGTAGGCGCTTGCTCCCCTCAGGAAGGGAGGGTATCCCCGGGCATCATCCCCTTTGCCCGGCTCCTCCACTTTGATGACCTCTGCCCCCATGTCGGCCAACAGCATGGAACAAAAGGGGCCGGCAAGGACCCGGGTCATATCCACCACCCTCAAGCCTTTTAAGGCCCCGTCGGAATCAGCTCGAATATGAACCGCCATGACACGGACGCTCCTTGTTCTGTATTACCTTTTTTCTAACAAAAGGTATGCCAAATATATTGTTATATATTTCAATATCTTGTAATGTGATAACCTCGCAAGCCTTATAGAATTCTAAAAACATAGAAATGCTTTTTTGTTTCGGCTGGCGATATTCGTTGTCGATATTCGCTTGACATGCGAATTGCCCGTGTGTTAGCGCTCTAAGACAGGATTTCCCTTAAGAAAAAATGCTTAGCGTGAAGAAGGGGGGAGCGAAATATCCGTCTGAGGGTTGGTATGACTGGCTGATTTGGATTGATATTAGCGATAAAAGGCTGCGCCGCTTGGCACACCATTCCATGATTCTCGTCCATTAAAATGGAGTCTAGGGTTTTCTGCCGTTTACTTGTCCATCGCTGAAGTCGTCCCAAAAAGCATCGGGTCCATCCCTTTTTCACACACGCAACTCATTCATAAGACTATTTTCTTGTTTTCGGAGGCAATTCTATGGGAGCAACAACGGTTCATACCGGAAAAGACTGGGCACGTCACAAAAAGGAATATGAAACACGCACAGCCAACGCCAAACCTCTGACCGAGGGGGGAAACAGCAAGATTGTCGATCCCTCCCGGGCGGCGGCCCTCCTTGAGACCATCATCCGTCCGGGGGATCGGGTAGGTTTGGAGGGAAACAATCAGAAGCAGGCCGATTTCCTCGCCGACTGTCTCTGCAAGGTCGACCCGGCAAAAGTCAACAGACTGCATATGGTCCAGTCGGCAATCGCCCTTTTTTCCCACTGTGAGCTCTTTGAACGCGGAATCGCGGCAAAAGTCGATTTTTCGTTTTCCGGACCCCAGGCCAGGGAGGTGGCGCGTCTGGTCAACGTCGGGAAGTTGAAGATTGGAGAGATCCATACTTACCTGGAATTGTTTTCCCGCTATTTTCTCGATCTGACCCCCCAAGTCGCACTCGTGGTCGGCATCCAAGCGGACAAGAACGGAAACCTTTACACCGGCCCCAACACCGAAGACACGCCCGCCATCGTCGAAGCCACCCATTTCAAGCAGGGAATCGTTGTGGCCCAGGTGGAGAAAGTGGTGAAGAAGCTCCCGCGGGTGGATATCCCGGGGGACTGGGTCGATTTCGTCATCCCCGTGGGGAAGCCCTGCTATGTCGAGCCGCTTTTCACACGAGACCCGGCGAATATCCGTGACGTGCATATCCTGATCGGCATGATGGTGATCAAGGGGATCTACGGAAAATACGGTTTAAAGTCTCTCAATCACGGAATCGGCTACGCCATGTCGGCCATCGAACTGCTGCTGCCCACCTATGCCGAGCGGCTCGGTCTCAAGGGCAAGATCTGCACCCACTGGGCGCTCAATCCCCACCCGACGATGATCCCGGCGATCGAGTCCGGTTTCGTGGAGTCGATCCATTCATTCGGCTCCGAGGTTGGAACGGAGGATTATGTCTCGGCCCGCCCCGACATCTTCTTCGTCGGCCCTGAAGGGCAACTGAGATCAAACCGCGCCTTCTGCCAGTGCGCCGGCCATTACGCCATCGATGCCTTCGTCGGGGCGACACTGCAGATCGACCGCTACGGCAACAGCTCCACCGCCGTGGTCGACCGGATCGGAGGCTTCGGCGGGGCGCCCAACATGGGATGCGACCCCCCCGGTCGGCGTCACTCGAGCGAGGTCTGGCTCAAGGCGGGGCAGGAGAGCGGAATGCGGGCAAGCCTGATCGGCGACATGCCCCGAGGGCGCAGGCTGGTAATCCAATTGCTGGAGACGAAGGGGCCGAAAGGGAATGACTGTTTCGTGGACAGGCTCGACGCCTGGGAACTGATGAAACGGGCCGGCCTCAGCCTTCCGCCGGTGATGATCTACGGCGACGCGGTGACCCATATCGTATCGGAGACCGGCATCGCCCACCTGATCCGCTGTGCCGACCTGGAGGAGCGACAGGAGGCGATCAAGGCCGTGGCCGGCGAAACGGATCTCGGCAGGGAGATAACACCACAGCGAAAGGATGAATTGAGACGAAAAAAAATCTTCCAAACACCGGAGGACTTGGGAATCGACCCATCCACGGCAAACGCATCACTGCTTGCGGCCCATTCCATGGCCGATCTGGTGGAATGGTCGGGCGGCCTGTACAAGGTGCCCGAACAGTTTAAATAGCGACATGCGGGATCTTGTCAAAACAAAACCATAAAGAGCGGGGGCGACACGTGGAAACAACCCTGTCCTCGTTGACTTTTCCCTGAACCGGCATTACATTGACACTAAAGCAGTCCGCCGGATAGCCGCCCATGAGGGAGGCCGGAAACAGTTTCATCGGCAATTGCGGCCGGACCGGCAGAACATCAACATCAATATCATCACGAGGGGTTCATTATGTGGGAATACACGGACAAGGTCAGGGAACATTTTCTCAATCCCCGCAATGTCGGGGAGGTCGAAAATCCGGACGGGGTCGCCGAAGTCGGTTCCATTGCCTGCGGTGACGCGCTGAAGCTTTCTTTCAAGCTCGATGAAAACAAACGGATTCAGGATGCAAAATTCAAGACCTTCGGCTGCGCCAGCGCGATCGCATCTTCTTCCGCGCTGACCGAAATGATCAAGGGAATGACGCTGGAGGAGGCGATGAAGGTCACCAACCAGGATATCGCCGCCTTTCTCGGCGGCCTTCCCGACGAGAAGATGCACTGCTCCGTCATGGGCAAGGAGGCGCTCGAGAAGGCCATCGAAAACTATCGGGGCGCGCCGGCAGAGGAAAAGGGCGCCAAAATCGTCTGCGAGTGCTTCGGGGTGACGGACCGGGAAATCGAGCGGGCCGTCCGGGAGAACAACCTCGCGACCGTCGAGGATGTGACGAATTACACCAAGGCGGGCGGCGGCTGCGGGAAATGCCACGACGCGATCCGGCAGATCATCGACCGGGTGCGGGCGGAGATGCGGACCGAGCCCAAACCGACAGCGGCAGCCAGGATGACCAACATCCAAAAGATCCGCAAGATTGAGGAGACCCTCGATCGAGAGATCCGCCCTTCGCTGAGGCATGACGGCGGAGATATCGAGCTGATCGACGTGATCGGTAACCGTGTCATCGTGGCCGTGCGGGGGGCATGCGCCGTCTGCAAGGCCTCGGAAAGCACATTGAAACAATTCGTGGAGGTCAAACTCCGGGAACTGGTTTCACCCGATCTGACCGTCGAGGAAGCGGAGGCGCCCCAATGAAAACCGTTTATCTGGACAACAACGCGACCACCAGGGTCGCTCCCGAGGTCCTGGAGGCTATGCTCCCCTATTTCAGCGACCTCTACGGAAACCCGTCGAGCATGCACGCCTTCGGCGGCCAGGTCGCCAAGCGGCTCCGAGAGGCCCGGGAGCAGGCCGCGGCGCTGATCGGCGCCTCTCCGGAGGAGATCATTTTCACGAGCTGCGGAACGGAAAGCGACAATGCGGCCCTCCGTTCCGCCCTGGCCGCCCATCCGGAAAAACGCCATATCGTTACCAGCCGCGTGGAGCACCCTGCCGTCAAGGCCCTGGCGGCCCATCTCGCCGAGAGGGGTTACCGGATCACGGAGCTGCCGGTGGACAAAAACGGCCTTCTGGATTTGTCCCTTTATGAGGAGAGTCTCGCGCCGGATACGGCCGTGGTCAGCCTCATGTGGGCCAACAACGAGACGGGGGTCATCTTTCCGGTGGAGAAGGCGGCGGAGTTGGCCCGTGAACGGGGCATCCCGTTCCATACCGACGCCGTACAGGCAACCGGCAAGATCCCCATCGACATGCGGAAAACCGCGATCGACATGCTTTCCTTCTCCGGCCACAAGCTCCACGCCCCAAAGGGGATCGGCGTTTTATACGTCCGCAAGGGAACCCGTTTTTCGCCGCTTCTGATCGGGGGACACCAGGAGAAGGGGCGCCGGGGCGGCACGGAAAACACGCCGAGCATTGTCGGTCTGGGAAAGGCCTGCGAATTGGCGTCCGGCCACCTGGATACCGAAAACAAAACCGTCCGGCGGTTGCGGGACAGGCTGGAGACGACGTTATTGGCAAAAATCCCGAACGCACGGGTCAACGGGGATCGGGATCAGCGACTGCCGAACACGACGAACATCAGCTTCGAGTTTGTCGAGGGAGAGGGGATTCTGTTGCTGATGAACGAATACGGGATTTGCGCCTCATCGGGGTCGGCCTGTACCTCGGGATCCCTGCAGCCCTCCCACGTATTGCGTGCGATGGGCGTTCCGTTTACGATGGCCCACGGCTCAATCCGTTTCAGCCTGAGCATCTACACCACCGACGAGGAGATCGATTTCACGATAGAAAAAATCCCCCCGATCATCGAGCGGCTGCGCGGCATGTCCCCTTACTGGTCCGCTTCAGCACAGAGCTGTACGAGCGGATAAAAGTCATGAACCTGCAGGGCATTGCCGGAATCCTTTTTCTGACGGGCCTCGCCTGGCTGATCAGCGAGAACCGGCGTGCCGTCCGTTACCCCATCATCATCACGGGTCTTGTGGTTCAATTCGTCTTGGCGCTGGCCCTGCTCAAAATTCCGCTCTTCGGCGATTTCTTTGAGCTGCTGAACCGGGGAGTCGCCGTCCTCGAAAAATCCACAGCCGCGGGCACCTCCTTCGCCTTCGGCTATCTGGGAGGCGGGAAGCTTCCCTTTGCGGAGACCTATCCGGGATCGTCTTTCATTTTTGCCTTCCAGGCGTTGCCGCTGATCCTGGTCGTCAGCGCCCTCTCCTCGCTCCTTTTCTACTGGAAAATCCTGCCGCTCGTGGTCCGGGCCTTTGCCTGGATGCTACAGAAAACCATGCGTGTCGGCGGCGCCGTCGGATTCGGCGCAGCGGCCAATGTTTTTTTGGGCATGCTGGAAGCGCCGCTGCTGATCCGGCCCTATCTCGATCGGCTCACGCGCAGCGAATTGTTCATCACCATGAGCTGCGGCATGGCCAACATCGCCGGCACCGTCATGGTCCTCTACGCAACCATTCTTGGCCCGCAGATTCCCGGCGTGATGGGGCACATTCTGATCGCATCGATCATCAGCACGCCGGCCGCCATCATGATCTCGCTGCTGATGGTTCCGGAGACCGGGGAAATCACTCCGGGGGAATATATCCCTCCCCAGACCGCATCCGGTTCCATGGACGCCATTGCGCGGGGCACCACCGACGGCATCACGCTGTATCTGAACGTGATCGCGATGCTGATCGTCTTGGTGGCGCTGGTGGCATTGAGCAACCAGCTCCTTGGGCTCCTCCCCCATTTTCGCGGAGAACCCATTACGCTGCAACGTTTTCTGGGCTACCTGATGGCCCCGATGGCCTGGATGATCGGGATTCCCTGGTCGGAAAGCACGACGGCAGGATTTCTGCTGGGGGAAAAGACCATCCTCAACGAACTCATTGCCTATCTGGACATGTCGAAACTGCCGGCGGGATCCTTGAGCCCCAGAAGTCGGATCATCATGACCTATGCTCTCTGCGGTTTCGCCAACCTGGGTAGCCTGGGCATCCTGATCGGCGGTATGTCCGCCATGGCGCCCGCCCGGCGCGGCGAGATCGTATCCATGGGGTTCAAATCGATCCTCTGCGGCACGATGGCGACCTGCATGGTCGGCGCGATCGTCGGTCTGCTGATATAGCGGAGCTGTTGAAAACCAGCGCATCCCTGCGCCGGATCTTCTTCGCTCCCTTCCTCTCGCCGGACGGCAAAGATGAAATCCTTTCGAAGGGACCCCGGTTCGGCGGCATTTAAAAAAGGCAAAACGCCTATTGACATACCCAAGGGGTTTTTTTATGATGGTCGCCGACAACGATTCTGAGATCGGAAACGTCTTGAACATCGCGGCGGACCCGCGTTTCATGAAAACAGACTTTCATCCGAATCATACCCAATCAAACAACGGCCCACGCCTTCGCGGGGATGGGGGATCATGACGGGCAAAAAGATTTCCCTGCAGAAGCGGAGGCCCCTCTTACGGATCTTGACCGGGCGGTAACGGATATGGCGAAGCTGAAGCTCAAAACGCATTTGATCAACCGCGAGTGGTGCAAGGGATGCGGGATTTGCGTGCATTTCTGCCCCAAGAAGGTCCTCGAACTGGACGAATTCGAAAAGGTGGCGGCGGCAAGGCCGCAGGACTGCATCTGCTGTAAACTCTGCGAGTTGCGGTGCCCGGACCTGGCGATCGAGGTTCAGACGGAGCAGGAGTAATATGGGCGGCGATTTGAGGTTTGTTCAGGGAAATGAAGCCTGCGTGGAGGCGGCGCTGTATGCCGGCCTGGATTTTTTCGCCGGTTATCCGATCACGCCATCGACGGAGATCGCGGAGCTGATGTCGTCCCGCCTGCCCCAGAGGGGCGGCAGATTTCTGCAGATGGAGGACGAGATCGCCTCGATCTGCGCGATCATCGGGGCGTCGCTGACCGGAAGCAAGGTGATGACGGCCACCAGCGGACCGGGGTTCTCGCTGATGCAGGAAGGCCTCGGTTACGCGATCATGGCAGAGATCCCCTGCGTAATCGTGGATGTGCAGCGGGGAGGCCCCTCGACGGGCCTGCCGACCAAGGTGAGCCAGGGGGATATCAACCAGGCGCGCTGGGGGGTTCACGGGGATCACGCGATTGTCGCACTGACGGCTTCGAACCATCAGGACGTGTTTTCGATCACGGTCGATGCCTTCAATTTTTCGGAAACCTACCGGACGCCGGTGATCCTGCTGTTCGACGAGACGATCGGACACATGCGGGAGCGGCTGGAGATTCCGGAGCCCGGGGGCATTCATCTGGTGGAAAGGCTCAAGACATCCGTCCGGGAGGGGGTGGATTACCACCCGTACCTGCAGAGGGAAGACGGCCGCCTGCCGATGTCCGATTTCGGGGGGGTGCACCGGTACAACGTGACGGGCCTGTTTCACGACATGTGGGGATTTCCGTCGGAGAACCCGCGTGTGGTCCACGAACTGATGCGGCATTTGGTGGACAAAATCGAAAACCACGTCGAAAGAATGACTCGCTATCGCGAATATTATGTGGAAGACGCGGAGGTTTTGCTGGTCTCCTATGGAGCGTCGGCACGCTCATCGCTCCACATGGTCACCGAGCGCCGCCAGCACGGTGAGAAGGTGGGGCTGCTGGAGCTCCAGACCCTGTGGCCCTTTCCCGCCGCGCTGGTGAGGGAGAAGGCACGCCATGCCGAGTTCGTGGTGGTCGTGGAGATGAACATGGGGCAGGTCCTGCTGTCGGTCAAGGCTTCGGTGGAGCGGCCCGAGCGGGTATTTCTGGCCAACCGGGTGGACGGAACGCTGATCACGCCGATCGATATCCGCAACATCCTCCGGCTGATCCAGGGCAAAGGAGTCTGACATGGCCGTCAAGGATTATATCCGGGAGAGGTTTTTCCCTCACATCTGGTGCCCGGGCTGCGGGCACGGC
>JAXDCM010000086.1:0-8922 GCA_034677965.1 Syntrophales bacterium | reverse complement strand
CCATCCTCCAGAAACCGCTTGAGACAGGCGTCCGGACTGGGACGGCCGTCATCGCCCAGGATCAGATAGGCCAGCGCCGGGCAGTTCCCGGTGCAGGAATCGATGTAGCCGCAGTCCCGGCAGTATTCAAAATCCTTCAACGGGATGCGGCATCGGTTCCTGAGCCGGATCAGCTCCGGGTGGTTTTGCCAGACATCCTTGAGGGGGTCCCGATTGATCCGGCCCAGTTCGAGATGGCCCATCTGGATGCACGGGACCAGGATGCCGTCGGAACGGACGGCGATCTTTTCCATGGGTCCCCCGCAGGCGCTGAGGCATCCGTTGCCGGGCTGCCGTTTTTCCCCCCGTTTGCGGGCCCGCTCCATTTCAAGCCAGGCCATGCCTTCGGCCAGCGGGCCGGCGGTTGCGGAGATTCGTCCCCCGTATTTTCCCCTCAGCCGCAGGAGGCTCTCCATCGCGATGGACCTTTCCTCCGCGGTGAGTTGGACCATGGCGGCGTTTTGCCGGCAGAGCCCCATGAACGACGCGGAATTGGTCGAAAAGCCCTCCAGGCCGAGATCGTCCAGAAGCAGCGCCGTAATCCCGTCCAGGTCCCTGACGTTTTGCCTGTGGACCGTCACCCGGACCGAAACGGGGACGCCGCATTCCCGAAGCCGCCTCATCCCGTCGATGGCCCTGTAAAAGGTCCCCTCGCCCCTGAAGATGTCGTGCGTCCCGGGCGTCGACCCGTCGATCGAAACCTGCACGCCGTCGCAGCGGCCCGTGGAAGCCAGACAGGAGGTGGTCTCTTCGGTGATGAGCGTTCCATTGCTGAGGACACTGAACCGCATGCGGTTTTCCACGATGCCGTCGATCAGCTCCGCGAGGTCTTCCCTGCAAAACGGCTCTCCTCCCTGCAGGGTCACGTTGAAAACCGCGCACTCCCTCAGCTCCCTGAAGAACCGGCGCCACTCTTCGCCCGGAAGGTCCGATCCCGAATCGCCGGCGCTGGTGAAATGGCTGCAGTACGCGCAGCGCAGATTGCATCGGCCGGTGATGGCGATATCCACGGATGTCGGGGCTCTCAGTAAAGGACTGTCCATCATTGCACCTAAAAGCCTGTGTTTCCCGGGATGCACAGGCGCCTTGCAGCAGAAACGGATCCGGGATCGGAAGTGCTATCCCACACCCGGTCGCCCGGTCGTCATTCCCCCCCACAGATGCGATAGAACTTCTCCGATGCGGGAAAGATACATCATTTTCGAAAATTCGACATCCTTCAGATACCGCCGCTGCAGCATGATCCGTTTCGGAGGGAAAAAGGTCCGGAACAGGAACGTCGTCTTTGCCCAAAAACCGCGGTTGATCGCCAGATGGAGAAGATAGCTGCTGCCCCTGACCCTCCGGTTCCTGGATTGAAGATGGAGGAACAGCCTTTCCCCGAGAGAGAGATCGGTCGGCCTCACCTGCGCGAGGAACCCGTCGGGGAGCTCCAGGGGGGCATAGCGCCGGACCACGGACAGGCCGTGCCAGACGAATCGGGAAAGGTTGAACCGCCGGCTTTCTTCCACGATGAAATCCCAGTCGATGACCTTCTCGAAGGCCTTGATGGAGAAGAAGAGATCGCAGATGAGGATCAGCCGGTCGAACGAGTGGCCGACCCTCAGGGCATGTTCGCAGAGATAGATGACGAGATGCTCGGGACGGAGGATCAGGACGCTGCCGTCCGCCACGCACGCCTCGACGGCGTGGTCCCAGAGCCTGTCGAGGTCGATCCGCTCGGCGATAAGGGTTGCCGGAACCGACGTGTTGACGGGGTGCCAGTGCATGTGGAGATGGAAAGGGGATTTGGCCCCCCGGTACTCGACGCTGGCCAGATAGCCGACAGGGTTGCGGAGAGCCTCCGCCGCCGAACTGTCGCAGGAGTCGTATCCGAGGGACAGCAGCAGGCGATCCGCCTCGAGAAGGTCGTCCTTCCGGATCAGGAGATCCACGTCGGACATCCCCCGCACGGCGATGTCCGGATAGACGCGTTCCGCAAGGGCGATCCCTTTGAGAACGATGCAGGAGATCCCCTTGTTCCGAAACTCGGACAGCACCGGGCGCAGCTTGCCGATGATCGCCATGTTGCGCTTCAGATTGATGTGATAGGCGTCCGAAAAGCCCCGATGGATCGGCTCGGGAAGCAGATCTTGAAGGCGGTGCTTCCTGACATTGCGGAAGAGCAGCGCCGCCACGCCTTCGCACCTCGCCGTGTCGAAGAGGCGCTGTCCGTCCAATGCGGCGGCCCCGGATGAAAGTACGTCCGGTCTTCCGCTTGTGAGAAACGGCCTCGCCTCTTCCGGGGTGAAGAGGAGTTGCAGCATGAATCGATCTTCAGTCGTCCAGGCCAAGGAAGGCGACTCCATCATGCGGATAGCGGTTATTGCCGTTTCCGGACGGCATCCTCCGGGAAAAAGGGGCGACCGGTGTGACGGGTCGGAAAGAGGATCCCCTCTTCGGTCGCGATCCGATCCACCGGAATGTCATGGGGTCCCGCCGGGATCCGGCCGACCATCTGGCACGCGAAGGCCGCGCCGATCCGGGCCGCCCGGGGCGCCTCCGGCAGAAAGCGGTCATAGTATCCGCCGCCGTACCCCACACGATACCCGCGCCGGTCGAACGCAACGGCAGGAACGAGAACCGCATCGATCTCTTCGGTCGGAACGGCCCGGACCTGCTCTGCTTTCGGTTCGCGTATCCCGTAATGCCCGGTCTCCAGTTCCGAGAATCCCGAAAGCAGGCACGGCGTCAGTCTCCGCTCTTCGGGACGGCAGCGGGGGACAACGATCCGTTTTCCGTTCCCCCATGCCCAGCGGAGGATCCCGTCGGTCCGAACCTCGCTCCCAAAGCTCAGGTAGATCATCAAGACGGCCGCCTCCCGGATTTCCGGAAGCCCGGTCAGACGCAGAACGATTTCAGCGCTTTTCGCCGCGATCTCTTCCGGCGTCATCCTGTTTCGACATTTCAGGATCCGCTCGCGAATCTCTTCCTTGCCGGCCATTTGGCTTCCCCCCCGCCTCCCATCTCCAGCATCAGCTTGGACAGGTCGCGGATGCGGTCGCGGAGAACCGCCGCCTTCTCAAATTCCAGCGCCTTCGCCGCCTGCCTCATCTCCTCCTTGAGTTTCCGGATCATCACGGGAAGCTCCTTTTCGGAGGCGTAGGCCGCTTCCTCCTCCGACACCGCGATGGGAACGGTCAAGTAATCGGCCTCGTAAACCGAGCGGAGGACTTCGTGAATCACGGTCTTGATGCTCTCCGGGGTGATCCCGTGCTCCTCGTTGTAGCGGGACTGGATCTTGCGCCTGCGCTGGGTGACGTCGAGACAGGCGCGGATGGCTTCGGTCACCGCATCCGCATACATGATCACCTGCCCCTCCACGTTCCGGGCCGCGCGGCCGCTCGTCTGGATCAGCGACCGTTCGGAACGGAGGAATCCCTCCTTGTCGGCGTCGAGGATCGCCACCAGGGAGACCTCCGGGATGTCGAGCCCCTCGCGCAGCAGGTTGACCCCGATCAGCACGTCGAATTCGCCCAGCCGGAGATCGCGGATGATCTCGACCCGCTCCAGCGTGTGGACATCCGAATGGAGATATTTCACCCGCACGCCGAGCTCCTCGTAGTATCCCGTCAGGTTTTCCGCCATCCGCTTCGTCAGCGTCGTGACGAGGACCCGCTGGCCCCGTTCCGCCCGCTTCCGGATCTCCGCGAGTAGGTCGTCGACCTGGCCGGTCACCGGTTTTACGACGATCTCCGGGTCCATCAGCCCTGTCGGCCGGATGATCTGCTCGACGACGCGTCCCCCGGCCTTTCCCAATTCGTAGGCCGCCGGCGTCGCCGAGACATAAATCCGCTGGTTCGGGAAGGTTTCGAACTCCTCGAAGCGGAGTGGACGGTTGTCGAGGGCGGAGGGTAGCCGAAAGCCGTAGTTCACGAGGGTCTCCTTCCGCGAACGGTCGCCCCGGTACATTCCGATGAGCTGCGGGATTGTGGCATGGCTCTCGTCGATCATCACGAGGGCATCCTTCGGGAAATATTCCATCAACGTCGGGGGCGGCTCGCCCGCCTTCCGGCCAGTCAGGTGGCGGGAGTAGTTCTCGATCCCCGAACAGTACCCCATCTCCTCCATCATCTCGATATCGAAAAGGGTTCTCTGCTCCAGCCGCTGCGCCTCCAAAAGCTTGTTTTCGACCTTCAGCTCCCGCAGCCTCTCCCCCAGTTCCTCCCGGATCCCGGAAATCGCCCGCTTCATATGGTCCTGAGTGGTCACATAGTGGCTCCCGGGGTAGACGGGCATTCTCCGGATCCTTTCGATTTTTCGCCCGCGCAGCGGATCGACCAGCGAGATCGACTCGACCGTATCTCCGAAGAACTCCACGCGGATCGCCCTCTCCTGCTCATAAGCGGGGAAAATCTCGACGACGTCGCCCCGGACGCGGAATGTTCCGCGATGGAAATCGATGTCGTTCCGCTCGTACTGGATCTCGACGAGACGCGCCAGCATTGCATCCCGCGGGATCTCCATCCCCTCTTCGAGCAGCAGCAGCATCCCCTGATAGGCCTCCGGGGAACCCAGACCGTAGATGCAGGAAACGCTGGCCACGATGATCACGTCCCGCCTCTCCAGCAGCGCGTATGTCGCCGCGTGGCGGAGTTTGTCGATTTCCTCGTTGATCGAGGAGTCTTTCTCGATGTAGGTGTCGGTGCTGGGAAGGTAGGCCTCGGGCTGATAATAGTCGTAGTAACTGACAAAATATTCGACGGCGTTGTCCGGGAACAGTCCCTTGAATTCCCCGTAGAGCTGGGCGGCAAGGGTCTTGTTGTGGGCGATCACCAGGGTCGGCCGGTTGACCGCCACGATCACGTTCGCCATCGTGAAGGTCTTTCCGGAACCGGTCACTCCGAGCAGCACCTGGTGCCCCAATCCGTTCTCCAACCCCTTGACGAGGCCGGAGATGGCCTGCGGCTGATCCCCCCGCGGCTGAAACTCGCTGACCAGACGGAACGCTCCCATGCGGCCCTTCCTCCTGGAGCAGCATCCTGTCACACTTCCGGAGGCATGACAAGAAAATCGAGGCGCCCGCAGCGGTTATTTTTCCACCTTTGTGAACTTTTGGCCGGTCCAGGACGCGATCGTGACGAGCGCCGTCGAAACGAAAATCATGATGATCCCCAGCGCCGAGAGCCGCCCCCAGAGGCCGTCCTCGGAGAAGCGCAGAATCTGGACGGCGAGGACCTCCGTCCCCGGCCGGGAAAGGACGACCGACAGGCTCAGTTCCCGGACGAACATCGTCGCCATCAGGATCCAGCCGGAGACAATTCCCGGAACCAGCAGCGGGATGACGATCCGCCGCATCGTATAGAGCGGCCCGCCGCCGCATACCCGGGAGGACTCTTCCAGATGGCTGTGGATCTGAACGAAGGCGCTGGTCAGCGGCCTTATGCCGTAGGGCAGATAGGTCGCGATGTAGCCGATCAGCAGCGCCCAGATCGTCGCGTACAGAGGCGTCTGGACGAAGAACCACATGAAGCCGATCCCGACGACGATTCCCGGGAACGAGAACGACAGGAAACTCAGCGATTCCAGAAAGCCGGAGGCCTTCGAGCGGACCTTGACGATCACGTAGGCCACGAAAAAGGAGAGGATGATTCCCAGCGTGGCGCCGCCGACGCCCAAATAGAGACTGTTTTTGAGCGACAGCAGCGAGATGGGATCCTTGAGCACCGCGATCCAGTGCTTCCAACTCATCATCGCGAAGGCCTTTGCGCTCGGCACCATCGAGTACGGAACGACGGACGTGTAGAAGAGGACCAGAACCGGCAGAACGATCAGCACGAAGGAGAGCAGCGCAACGATTCCGAAAAGCGGATACCGGGCCCCCTTGAGGTCGATGACGCTCGGCCGGTAGCCCCGACTGGAAATGGTGACGTATTTCTCCCCTTCCCGGGTCAGGTGACGGTACAGAAAAATCAGCGTGATCGAGGCGGCCAGCGCGCTCATCCCCACCGCGGACGCCAGCCCGTAATCCGTGACGTACCCGGTCGCCACGACTCGGTAGATGTGGGTTGCCAGCACGTAGATCCGACCGGGCATGCCGATGACCGAGGGAACGGCAAAGGAGGCCAGGCTCCGGACGATGACGAGCGTGGCCGCGGCGAGGATCGCCGGCCGGAGAACGGGCAGCGTGACCCGGAATAGGGTCCGCGAATTCGACGCCCCGCACACCTTGGAGGACTCCTCCAGCGCAACATCGAAGGCCGACATCGCCGGTGCGATGACCAGGTAGGCGATCGGCAGATCGAGAAGCCCCTCCACGAGGATCATCCCCTGCAGCGTGTAAATGCTGAACGCGGCCCCCTCCCAGCCGAAGACCTGACGGAGAAAGAGATTGATCATGCCGTTGGAAGGGTTGAGCAGCAGGACCCAGCTCACGGCAAACAGGATGTGCGGGATCATCATCGGGATGAGCGAAATGATCCGGAACATGAACTTGAACGGGATGTTGGTCCGGGTGTTCAGGTAGGCCAGAAACAGTGCCAGGATCGTGGAAACCATCGCGGACCCGATCGTGAAGACCGCCGTGTTGAAGAGGATCTCGGCGAAGGCAGGGTCGGTATAGGCCTTGACGTACTTCGAAAGTGTAAACGTCCCGAAGGCGTCGAGACCTTCGCTGAAGCTGCCCAGGATCAGCATGACGACCGGGCAGACCGTGAGGAACCCGACAATCGCGATCAGGCCCGGAGTCAGCCCTGCTCTCGTCTTTTGCATCGCAAGGGGTCCTTTGATCAGTTCAGCAGGATCGAGCAGTGGCGCGGGTCGAACTGAAGGGAAATCTCCTCGCCCTCCCGGACCGCGGTTGTCGGCTCGATCCGAAAGATCAGCAGGGTATCGCCGATCCGGATCTCACCCTCGTAGGCATCGCCGACGAAGACCAGCGATGTGACCTTTCCCCGGAAGACATTGCGTCCGCCCTGCGGATCTCCTTCCAGCACCCGGATGAATTCCGGGCGGACACAGACCGTGGCCTTGGAGCCGGCCGGGGCATCGACCTTCTTTTCGCAGGCGATCCGGCCGATCGGCGAATCGACGGTGGTCTCCTTTTCCCCTACCGCCGCCACACGCCCCTCGATGAAGTTCGCTCTGCCGATAAAGTCCGCCACAAACTGCCGGTCCGAATCGAAGTAGATCTCTCGCGGGGTGCCCGTCTCCACGATGCGTCCGCTCTTCATCACCGCGACGATGTCCGACAGCGACAAGGCCTCGATGCGGTCATGGGTCACATAAACGGCCGTAATCTTCAGCTCCGTGAGGAAGGCCCGCAACTCCTTGCGCGTCTCCTCCCGCAGTTTGGCGTCGAGGTTGGAAAGGGGCTCGTCGAAGAGGATCACCTTCGGCTCGGCCACCAGCGCCCGGGCCAGCGCGACCCGCTGCTGCTGCCCGCCGCTGAGCTTTGTGGCCGGCCGGTTTTCGAACCCGTCGAGCTGCACAAAATGGAGCGTCTTGGCGACCTTGCGGGCGATCTCCTCCCGGGGTTCATTGCGGGTCTGGAGCGGATAGGCCACGTTGTCGAAGACGTTCATGTGCGGCCAGATGGCGTAGGTCTGGAAAACCATTCCCAGTCCTCGCCGATCCGGCGGGACATAGATGCCCTTCTCCGCCGAGAAGACCACCTCATCCCCGATCCGGATCTCTCCCGTGTCGGGCATCTCCAAACCGACGATGCAGCGCAGCAGCGTCGTCTTGCCGCATCCGCTCGGACCCAGCAGCGTGAAGATCCGGTTCGCCGGGATGGTCAGATCGATCCGGTCCAGCGCCTTGATCGTCTTTCCTTCCGAGTAATAGTTTTTGTTGAGACCTGTAATGCCGATTTCCATGGCGGTAACCCGAAACCTCTTTCGGTTCCGGGACAGCGGCGGCGCGGACCCGGAACCTGAAGACCGTGAAAAGGATGCGTGACGGGAAGGTTACGGCGCCGCAAAAATCTTCTTGAACTCGCCGCCCCATTTCTTGATCTCGTCGTCCGACAGTTCGCGGATCGGGATCACCTTCGCCTTGTCGATACCGGCAATCGGCGGGTAGACGCCCGGCGCAAGGACATATTCGCCCACCTTTTCGGCCATGATCTTCATGGCGTCCCGGGACAGCCAGTAATCCTCGAACAGCCTTGCGGCATTGGGATGGGGCGCTCCGGCCGTGATCGCCATCCCGCGGGGGGTCCCCATCATCGGCTGCGACACCTGAGCCCAATCCAGCGGCGCGGGCGCCTTGGTGATGATGTATTTCGGCATCGAGATGCCGATCCATTTCTCGCCGCTCTCGATCGGGGCCGGCGTGGGGCCGAAAGAGGCGACGAACATCGGCTTGTTGGCCGCGAGACCCTTCAGGAAGGCCATCCATTCGGCTTCCGATTTGATCACGTTTTCCTTCAGCCCGACGAGCCAGGAGATGGTCGTCGGATGGGAGGAGGGGTCGGCCATGACGATCTTTCCCTTCCACTTCGGATCCGTCAGATCCTCATACTTCTTCGGAACGTCCGCCGGCTTGACCAGCTCCTTGTTGTAGATCAGCGCCGCATACTCGATGCCGAAGCTCTGGATCTTGCCGTCCTTGTTCGCCCATTTCGGATATCCCGACGCGGCCGGGGACACATATGACGCCAGAACGCCCTTCTCCATCAGGAATTCGAGGACCGGCATCGGCGCCTGCAGAACATCGGCGGTGAGCTTGCCCGCCGAGTGTTCCGTCATCACGGTCGCGATGAACTTGGTGGTGGAGAGACGCGTATACTCCGCCTTGATGCCGTACCGTTTTCCAAAATCCTCAAGGATTGGCTCCACGGCGGTGATGTTGGCATAGAATGTCACCTTTCCCTCCGCCTTTGCCTTTTCCACAACAGCCTGA
>JAXDCM010000085.1:0-5658 GCA_034677965.1 Syntrophales bacterium | reverse complement strand
GATGTTCGGGACGAAGCGGCCGTCCATGACGTCCACGTGGATCCAGTCCGCCCCCGCGGCCTCGACGGCCGCGATCTCTTCGCCGAGCCGGCTGAAGTCCGCCGACAGGATGGAGGGTGCGATCAGCGTCATGATAGAATTCTATTATGCGTGGCGGAATATGTAAAGTGCAAATTTGTCGGCCGCTTCCGGCACGGTATGCGAACGGGGAAGCGTTCGGCATCATGGCCCGGTCGAAGCGATTGGGACCCTGCGGGACGGCTGAGGGTTGTTTTGCTTGCGGCTCTGCCGCCGCCATGATAAGAAATTCAGCACCCCTGACTTGATGCCGTTCGGACACAGGGACTCGGAAATTTTGGACTTTCCAACCCTATTGCCGGTGAGGACGAGGTCATTCATTGTTCTGGTCGAGACTCTATAACGTTTTTCTTTTTACGGCGGCTTTGGTTGCAGTTCCTTTTTACGGCTCGAAGATGTTCCTGACCGGGAAGTATCGCAAGAGCATCGGCCCGAAGTTCGGCCGGATTCCCGGGGATATCGTCTCCCGGCTCCATGAGGCCGGGACGCCCCGGATCTGGCTTCATGCCGTTTCGGTCGGCGAGGTGACGGCGGCCGCCCCGATCGTAGCGGCGTTGCGCTCCCGTTTCCCCGGGGCGGGCCTCATTTTGTCCACAAGCACGGAAACGGGGCAAGAGATGGCCCGGAATCTGGTGAACGACGCAACGGCGCATATCTACTACCCGATCGACATCCCGTGCATTGTCCGGAAGGTCCTCGATCGGGTCCGGCCCGACGTTTTCGTTCCCGTGGAAACGGAGCTCTGGCCGAATTTCATCCGGATCTGCCGTGAGCGGGGCGTGAGGGTTGTGATGGCAAACGGCCGGATATCGCCGCGCTCCTTTCGCGGTTATCGCGCAACACGCTTCTTCTGGGGGAAAATACTGGCCATACTCGACGATGCCGGCGTGATCTCGCCGACCGATGCGAAGCGGCTCTCGGCCATCGGAATGCCGGTTTCGAAGATTCATGTCCTCGGAAACGCGAAGTACGACGGACTTGCAGCCCGGACCGCCCCGGAGATGGAACGGGAGATGACCCGAACGCTCGGGATCGGACCGGAAGATCGGGTGCTGGTCGCCGGCAGCACGCACGACGGAGAGGAATCGGCTGTCGTGGAGGTGTATCGCGACATTCTCTCGCGCCGGCCGGACTTCAAACTGATCCTGATTCCCCGCCATATCGAACGCGGAGACGCCGTGACCGACCTGGTGCGTCGTGCCGGGTTTCCCGATGTCATCCGGATGTCCGCGATTCGAAACGGTCAGGTGCGGCAAGGGGAGCGGGTCATCGTCGTGGATGTGATCGGTGAGCTCTTCAAGGTATACAGCCTGGCGGATGTGGTTTTCTGCGGGGGAAGCCTCGTGCCGAAGGGCGGCCAGAACCTGCTCGAGGCCGCCGCCTGGGGCAAGGTTGTTTTCTATGGTCCGTTCATGGACGATTTCCGCGACGAGCGGGCGCTTCTGGAAGAGGTCGGCGCCGGGAGGACCGTTCGAAATCGCGAGGAGCTCTCCGCCGGCATCCTGGGGCTTCTTGATCATCCGGATCTTCTGCGGGAAAAAGGTGAAGCCGGCCGAAGGGCCGTCGCGGCCAACCGCGGCGCCGCGGCCCGTTACGCGGAGCTCATTGCCGGGCATTTGAAATGAGAGCCTCCTTTACGATCATCAAGCGGCTATCCTATGCGGCGGGAATCCTCCTTCTCCTTCTTGTCTGTGCGGCCTTCCTCCTTCCGAAATTCATCAACACCGCCCCGGTCAAAGACGAGCTTCAGCGGATCCTCTCACAGAAGATTTCCGGAACCCTCACATTCCGAAGCATCGAACTTTCGCTCTTTCCCGTTCCGCGGCTGATCATGGATCAGCCTCGAATCGCCCTGCCGGGAAGAGTGGAGGCCTCGATCGCAAGCCTGAAGGTCTTTCCCGAAATCATCCCGTTTTTCAGGGGCCAGGTGAAGATCACCAAACTCCAGATCCGGGACCCCGCTCTTACACTCCATGTCTCCGACCGGGAAAGCGGGCTTCCTTCGGTGGAGCAGATCTCGGCAGCGCTGACATCCATGACGAGCGATGCAGCCGGACTGATCCTCTCTGTCGAGAACGGGCGTTTCTCTTTGATTCGGAACGGACATGAGCCTGCCGTGTTGCGCCGGGTCGATGCACGAGTGGTTGTCGAAAGCAAAGAAGACAGGATCACCGTGACCCTTGACCGGCTCAAGGTCATGACCCCGCGCCTGGTGTTTGCGGGGGTGTTCAGCATCCGTCCTGCGTCCCCGCGCCTCTCTCTGTACATCAAGGGAACAAACCTGCCTGTGCAACAGACGGGAGGATTCGCACTTGCCGCGGCGGGAGAGATGCCGCCCGTCAGGAACATCACGGACATCGTCAGGGACGGGACCGTCCCCGACATCACTTTTGAGAGCTGGGGCGATACCTTTGAGGAACTGGGTGCGATCAAAAACATCGAGATCAAAGGCGGACTGGAGCAGGGGGGCATTCATATCCCCGGTCTCGGGCTCGATTTCACCGCCGTCCAAGGCGCCTTCACGGTCTCGAAGGGGATTCTGCAGGGAACGGGCATCGAGGGCCGACTCGGGAAATCCACGCTGCGGCAGGCCTCATTGAAGCTGGGCGTAACGGGTGATGACGGACCGTTCCACCTGGAAACCGTTGCCAAGGCCGATCCGCAGGAGGCGCTTGACCTGCTGAGACAGCTCGTGAAAGACAAGCCCCTTCTGCAGGAGCTTCACCGGATTCAGTCCGTAAGCGGCGCAATGCTGGGAAGATTGGCTCTTGGCGGGACCCTTGCGTCCGTGGAGCCCCGTGTCTCGGTCTCCGAAATGAATCTCTCCGCGCGGTACGATCGCATCCCGTTCCCCGTCACCATCGGGCGCGGCTCCTTCGTTTACGATCAGGAACAGATCACCGTCAAAGACCTGACAGGCACCGTGGGGCAGAGCACCTTTTCGGGAATGGACGCCCGAATCGACCGGGGTCCGGAGCCCCGTCTCGCGGTGCGTTCCGGAACGCTCTTTCTCCATGCCGCTGAAATGCACGGCTGGCTTGCATCCCTGAAGCCGGTCCGGACGCCCCTCGGGGAAATAGCGTCGGCCGGCGGCAGCATCACCCTCTCCTCTCTTTCGGTGAACGGGCCGGCACAGAGTCCCGAAGCGTGGACGGTGAGCGCCGCCGGCAGCAGCAACAGTCTCACGGTGTCGTCTCCGGACCTTCCGGAAGCCCTGAGCCTTTCCTGCCGCAGCTTCTCCTATGATCCGGAGAGAATATCCGTCAAAGGCCTCTCGGCGACGATGGGGCACTCTTCCGTCGCCGGACTCGAAGCGCATCTCGATCCCGGGACCTCTCCCCATTTGGAAATCCGTTCGGCGCAGGCGACCATCGATGCGGGCGAAATCCATCGCTGGCTTGCCTCGAAGGAAAAAATGAAAGCCCCTCTCCGGAAGATCTCGGCAGTCGGCGGCAACATCGCCCTTTCCACGCTGGCCCTGAAGGGACCCCTTTCCACTCCGCAGGAATGGCAATTCATGGCGACCGGCATGGCCGACGACCTTGTGATCCGCTCCCCTTCCCTTCCGGACCTGCTTGCCGTGAGGAGCGGGAAGTTCACCCTCACGCCCGGCTTGATTGTGCTGGATGCAGCCCGTGTCGGTATGCTCGACGCCGCCGCAACCCTCTCCGGCAGCTTGATGGTCTCGCCGGAAGGTCTCCGGGGAACGGATGTCCTGATCGATGGAAATACGGGTCCGGCGGGTATGCAGTGGATCAAAACATTTGCGGATCTGCCCCGGGTCCTCAAGGTTCAGCAGCGGATCGCCCTGTCCCGAGGCCACTTCGTCAGCTCGGACAAGGGGCCGTTGTCTTTTCGGGGAGAGATCTCCACCCAGGGAGGCCGGACCCTCTCCCTTGATCTCGTGCGGCAGGAGAGGGAGCTGAAGATCAACAAGCTGGAGATCCGGGACGCGGTTTCCCGCTTCTCCCTGACCCTCGGTCTCAGGAAACGGTCCTGGGAGACGACCTTCTCCGGCAGGCTTGACCTGTCGACGGTCGCGGCCCTGGTGGACGTCGAACCGATGCCGGCGGGACGGCTTGCCGGTGATTTCTCCGCCCGCATCCTGAGAGACCGGCCCCGCGAGTCGCTGGCCCACGGCAATCTCTCGGGGGAAGGGATCGTGCTTCCCTGGAAGCCGGACATCCCGCTTCAAATCGACGCAATCACGTTGGGCGCGGACGGCGGACGGATCTCCATTCCATCATCCCGAATCCGCCTTGCGGAGACGGTCCTTTCCTCCAGCGGTATTCTCACCTTCGGGAAAGACGGTCTGGATGTGCAAATGGATGTTGCCGCGGACAGGGTGGAATGGGGATCCCTTGAGCGGGTCTTGACGAATGACAAGGCGGCGACTCCGGCGGAGGGCCGCGACGAGCCTTCCACAATGCCGATCCGCGGCTCCGTAAACGTAACGGCCCGTGAGTTCGTCTATGGCCGGTACACCCTGAGTCCGCTTCACACTGATATCTCCTTCACGCCGGAGCGGGCCACGGCTCATATCCGGAAGGCCGCCCTTTGCGGTATCAACGCCGAGGGGCGCATCGAACTGGCCGGCGGCCATCAGAACATGGAAATGGTCCTTTCGGCGAAAGACCAGGATGCGGGACCGGTCATCTCATGCCTCACGGACGGCGACACGCAACTGACCGGCCGCTTCAATGTGGACGGGACGCTCAGCCTGTCCCTGTCGAGCAAACCGCCCTTGAGGGGGCTCGACGGCACCCTGTCCCTGCGCGTCCGAGATGGAAGGATCAACCGGTCTATCCCCTTGACCGGTTTGTTGTCGCTTTTGACCCCTACGGAATACTTCAAGGGGCTTCCCGACCTCCAAAAGGAAGGCCTCAGCTTCTCGACCTTCACCATAGACGGCGACATACGCCGGGGGGTCCTGTCGCTGAAAGATACAGCCATTAACGGTTCGACCATGCTGATCCTTGCGGAGGGGACGGTGGACTTGTCCGATCGCAAAATGGACGTGACCATGCTCGCAGCGCCCTTTAAGACCTTGGACAGCATGTTCAAAATACTGCCGGAGAGGAAAGGGGACCGTCTGGCTTCGCTGGTCGCGATCGGCGTGAAGATGACCGGCGATATCCGGAATCCCGATTTTTCGCTCCGGCCCATCACCGGCATCGGCACCGGCCTGATCGGCGTGATGCAAAGAATATTGAAGACCCCCGTGAGGATCATCGAGTCTCTTATCCCGATCCCGAGGAAATAGATGGAACAGGTTGTTTTGGATCCTTTGGAATATCGAATCGATCGGCAGTCGATGTCGGAGAGGCTTCGTCTGAAAGCGGGAAGCAGGCAGATGGAAGAGGTGGAGAGGTTGATCCGTGAGGCGGAGACGGTCGCCCATCCCAAGGCGATCTACCGAATGGTCTTCATTGAGTCCCGTGGAGATCATCATGTGGCGGCCGGGGGAATGAGATTTGAGAGCCGGGTCCTGAAGGTGAACCTCGACAGCCATCACCGGTTCTTTATCTTCGTGGTCACCTCAGGCCGCGAATTGGATGCCTGGGCGCAAAGCAGGACCGA
>JAXDCM010000084.1:0-5400 GCA_034677965.1 Syntrophales bacterium | reverse complement strand
CCTTGGGGTCCGTCATCGCGCCGTCGACGGTCCAGTCTTCGTCCTGCATTTTCTTCAGGAAGCGGATAAACCGCTCGTGGTATTGCGTGCCGAGCTTCCGGTCCATCTCGAAGGTCACGCTGTCCACGGCGTTGATCGCGTCCATACCGACGCACCGCTGAAAGCAGGCCGCCGTCTTCTGCCCCATCAGCCGCTGCATTTTCACTTTCCTGATCAGGTCGTCGGCGCTGCGGTGGAGATGACAGAACCGGTTGATTTTCTGTCCCGTCAGGTGGGACGTTGCCGTCATCAGATCCTCATGCTCCGGCTCCTGTGCCAGGGCGTAGGTCATTCGGACCGAATTCATCGAGGGGCGGATAATGGGATGATCGACCACATTCTTCACCCGTTCGCCCATCAGCCAGACGTTCAGGTTCAGCTTGCGCAAACTCTCCTCGTACTGCTCCGGGGTTTTCAGTGCCATCGCCTTACACCTCCTGAGTTAATCGCCTTCTTCGCATCCTAATTCGCTCCAGACCCGGCGTCCGGGGCAATCGTTCCCCCGCATCTTCGGAACATCGGGAAATATAGCCGTCCGATGTGGATTTCTCAAGCGAAAATGCCGGAAGGATCAGGTAATCCGAATGTGGGATACCGGGCGCACCTCCTCCAGGACCAGGGCTTCGGCGGGGCACTTGATCACGCAATTGCCGCAGCCGTAGCATTTTTCCGTGTCGATGGCCGCAACGCCGTTCATGGTGATGGCGTGAAACTGGCAGCGGTCTTCGCAGATGCCGCAACCCGTGCAAAGGCCTTCATCCAGCCTGACCCGGAAGCGCGACGGCGCGTAGGATGCTGCGTATCCCGCTTCATTGATCATGAAGAGCCCCGTGCAGCAGCAGGAACAGCAGTTGCAGATGAACATGTCCTTTTTCCAGTTGTTTCGCATCAGGTGGACCAGTCCGGCTTCTTCCGCTTCGGAAAGGCGCTTCAGGGCTTCCTCTCTGGTAAGGCGTTCTCCCAGACCCCGGTCGAGAACCGCCTCGGCAAACTGACCGATCTGCATGCACATGGACGTGGCGGGCGCCGGGCATTCCCTGCCCTTGCCTACCTTGCGGGCCTGGGTCCGGCACGGACAGGGGATGGCCGTGATCAGTTCCGCATTTTCGAACAGTTTTCTTACGGAATCGATATCCAGCACCTGCCCTCCGGGCTCGATGCTTCTCTCGATCGGAATGACGCGCATCATGGGCGGTGGATTGAGCGCTTTCAGCAGGGAAACCAGTTGCGGCATTTCCTCATGGATCAGTTTCTCCCAGAGATTGAAAAGCTCCGCCGGCGCATGGGGATCCATTATGGATGCGTCCCGCAGTTCGATCATTGCGGGAAACAGTCTGTAATGATCCGGCTTCGCCAGCAGCCGATTGATGGCGCCCCGTGTCTTCAGTTTCTCCGCCAGTTCGCGAATCCGCTCCGGCGGCAATCCCGTCCGGTCCGACAGCTCCGCGACGGAACCCGGCAGCGCGCCTGCCAGGCGGACGCTCTCTTCGTCGTCAAAGAGAATTTCGAATATCCTTCCCATCGTTTCGGACTCGGGGAAACCGAGCTTCAGGGCATAGGGCTTGAACTCTTCACGGATCGGCATCTGATTTCACGTCCTTTCCAATGTGACATTTGGTCCGTTTAGAAAACCTATTGGTTTACAACAGATCAATTCTTATCGTCTTTGCAACATTTCTCGAATGATCTCAACTGAATGAACACTAACCGTGCAGACCCTTCGCAACAGGTCGATGACCTCCTCCTTGTGATCGGCAAAACGGTAGGTGTCGAACTTGGCGCGGATCGTCGGGTCTTTCGATTTGCGCTCCTTGTGGTATTCGAGGACCCACTCGATTGCGGAACGGTTGCCGAGTCGGTACTCCCAGGCGGCTGGCGGAATGCCTTTCAAGGTCGTCGTGCTGTCCAATTGAATTGTGCCGGCAACCTTGTCGGACTTGAGGATGGGTTTGACAATCACGGGCGGCTTGCCGGGTTCCGGCGTTTTGTCCATCCGTTTCAACGGGAAAGGAGCGGCCTTTTCGTACCCGAGGTGAAGCGCCATCAGCCTCCCGCCCTGGGCCGCCCATTTCCGGAAATCGTCGCAGAAGGGGATGCGGGGAAATTCCCGCTTGAGGTTGAGCCGGTACTTTTCCCGATAGGCGGGATCGTGAAGGACGGCGTAGACGTAATGGAAGATGTCGAGGCGGGTGATCGCCTTGTCCCGGTAATGGCTTTGAAACTGCTTCACCGCCCAGTCGGTGATGTTGTCCCTGCGCTCGCCCTCCTGGTCGTAGCGGTAGAGGGGGAGGCACTGGGAGTCGCCGTTGAAGTGGTAATCCACCAAACATCTTGAAGCCAAAACATTGAAGGGCTTGTTGCCGACATTCAATGCAATCACAACATTTTCACTTTGCCGGTTCGGAAAGATCATGGGCAATTGATATTGCATCTCGTTGAGTTCATGGCTGAAATACAGTTTCTTTTTGATGAAGGGGCGGTACAGACAGTCTGAAATGCTATCCTTCTGGAAGGCATATCGTATACCCTTCGACAGATCGTTTTTAACGGCGCGCGTCCACTTGATGGCGTAATCGACGTGATCCGCGATTTCTGCCCGCGATACTTTGCCGGCAAGCCGTTCCGCCTCCCGATTATAGACCTTGATCAGAAACTTTATCTTATCCTCGAGATTGTTTTCGATCTCATCATAAACCCATTCATCCCTCGCTGTGATGACCCCGAGTGAAAAAAGCTTGAAGATCGCTTTTTCATCGATCTTGCCCTTCGACAATTTGACGTCCTTTGACGCCACCGGCAACAGACCGTCCCAATCATTCACCGACAGGTTGATCCAGTTGTGGTGTTTGTCCGGCCGGATATGCTCGAAGGGCAGGTCCTGTATACGGTTATCCCGGAGGTAGGCTTTCTTGGCCTCTGACGGGAGACAATCACCGATACAATTGTAGAAGATTTTACATCCTTTGACTCTGTCTTTTCGTATCAGGAAATAAACGGCCACACCGACCCGGATCTGGTTGTTGAAAACGTTCCCGCCTTCGCGCCTACGCCGCTCGCCGCTTGTTCGGGCATCCCCCTTCATGTCAATTATGTAAATCTCATTAAACTCATTGGCGACGACCTTTCTAAAACCATCGTATGTCCTTGCGTCAATGAAAGAATTGTTGGACACAAAGGCAATGACGCCGTTTTTGTCCAACCGGTCGCTCGCCCATCGGATGAAGCGGGCGTACATGTCGTAGAGTTTGGTCTTCTGCGCGGTGCTCTCCGCGATGTAGGTGTCCTTGATGCGTTTATCGACACCCGGGTATTCCCGATTCTTGTTGTTTTCGTTTTCGTTGAGCTGGTTCGCATTGTACGGCGGATTCCCGATGATGACGGAGATCTTCCGCTTGTTCTGGCGCTTGATCCGTTCCAGGTTTTCCGGCGAGAACCCGCCGAAATCAAAACTACCGGCCTCGGTGTATTTCTTTGCGGATGAGAAGCCGAGGTTGTCCAGCGTATCGACAAAGCAGATATTCTTGAACTCCGCGTACTGCCCCGTCTTCTGGCTGTAGGTGTATTCGATGTTCAGGTTGGCGATGTAGTATGGGAGGATGGCCACCTCGTTGCAGTGGATCTCTTTTTCGTATTTGAAGGGTAGGCGGTTCTTCGGCAGGTGCTCGATGATCTCGGTGATGAAGGTGCCGGTTCCCGTTGCCGGATCGAGGATTTCCACGTCTTCGTCCCCGAGGAGCCGTCCGAAGTTCTGATGGACCAGGTGCTCGGCGGATTCCACCATGAACCGGACGATCTCGTTGGGGGTATAGATGATCCCCAGGCGGTCCGCCGCCGCGGGATTGTAGGCCCGGTAGAAGTTCTCATAAACGACCTTGAGAAAACGCTGCTTTTCGTGATGGTCGGCAATCCCGGAAGCGGCGGCTTTAATGATCCGGATATAGGGATCGATTTTGCCCAGGATGCCCCTGCGGACGGCGCCCGTGAAGAAGGTCTCGATCACCCCCATTAGCGCGCGGGCGATGTTGTTTTCCCGGTGAAACTGGGATTCATTGAAAACGGTGATGAAGATGTCTTCCGTCAGGATGTGCTGGATGATCATCTCCCGGATGTCGGCCATGACAATGTGGGGATTGATGGAATCCCGGCAGAGCTCCAGAAAATCCGCACGCGCCCGGGCAAAGGAGGCGTTTTTGATTGCCTGGTCTTCGATCAGTCCCCGGAGTTTCACAACCAGATCGGGGAGATCTTCCTTGAACCTTTCAATCGCCTCCCGGAAGGTCCGGACCTCCTGGGGTTCGTAGTTGACGAAGGTTGTGATCAGGCTGTGGAGGGCGGCGTGGTCGTCGAAGGAGGCCCGCTGCAATTCCCTGTCATTACGGATGAGGACGGCGGTTCGGCCGTCTTCGAAGAGGATGTTGGTCGTGGGGTATCCTTTGGCGAGTTTCTTTCGGATCTCGTCGTCAAGGGTATCCTTCTGGTCTTTGCTCTCCCAGTATCCCCAGTCCTGACGAAAGGCGTCTTTCAGTGTGCCGTCAGGATTGACGGCTGTGCCGAGTGCGGTCCTGTATTCCAGCTCCAGGATCAACTCGATCTTCTTGTCGGCGCAGTATTGTTCGATGAGTTTCTGGAAGGCGGGGCGGACGGCGGTTTCGTTGCGGGACCCTCCGTACTGCATGATTTCTTGAACCTTGTTGTGGTATTGCTGGATCAAGAGCAGAGACATCTTATGAAACGACCTCAAAGGTTTTTCAAATTTTCTTGAAATTCATGCCGGGCATATATTCCGGTCAAAACGTTGCGGCGTGTGAAGTTCAGCCAGCAGCCACGCCGCGAGGTTATCCGAGTGACAACCGCGCCTTCATCGATTCGATTTCGGGAGAACGCCCGGCCATGACCGGTACTTCGGGACGATCCTGGGGCGGGATTCTTCCCGCTATTTCTTGATCCCGGCCATCTTCATGGCACGTTCCTTGAGGTAATCCAGATTGCTTGACTGGCGCATGACCAGCCGCTGCACGGCGGCCGGCCCCGCCCCGTGAGAAGACTCGGTGGGAATGATCGATCCCTGCCCGACCAGGTACTCCACCAGGCGGGTGATGCGGGCCCGATCTGCGGTGGATACTTCCTCCCTGCCCCGGAAGTACTTGTCCACATATTTCGCGGTATCCGGGTGGCTGAAATCTTTCTGGCTCGGAATCGTGCAAACGATGCCGCCGGCAATCTCCGTGGCCAGTTTGGATGACAGCCAGACCGCCTCCACGGCCTGGAGCTTGGCGGCATTCACGAGCAGGGGGTCGGGGACATAAACGCCGGACGCATGGGCTCTCCCCTTGTATGCCGAGGCGAGAGCGGTTCCGTATG